>DATJNS010000187.1:0-2734 GCA_035507915.1 Candidatus Sulfotelmatobacter sp. | reverse complement strand
GCGTCCATCACCGCGCGCACGCGCGGCAGGGCGCGCAAATCGCGATGCACCAGGAGCCATTGCTCGGCGCCGACGTCGTCGAGCACGCCACCGACACGCTGCAATGCTGCATCGCCGTCGCCCAAGTGGCACGGCAGGACCGCGAGCCCCGCGCCGGTGCGCACGGCCTCGCGCAGCACGAGCCAATTGTTGACGCGCACGTCGGGACGCGCGCCAGCCAGGAGATCGAGCAGCCAGCGCTGTCCCGGCATGTAGTCGTGATACTCGTCGAAACCGGCCCACGAGGCGCGGCGCAACGCGTCACGCGAGGACGGGACCGGCGCGTGGTCCGCTGCGGCGTAGATCGCGTAGGCGACGCGGCCGAGCTTGCGCGTGACCAGGCTGGCGAGCTCCGGCACCTGTTCGCGGATCAGGAGGTCGGCCTCGCGCCGCGATAGGTTGGCGAGCATGTGCCGGGCGACCAGCTCGAACTCGATGTTCTCGAGGCGTCGGCGCAAGGTCGACAGATGGCGCGCCAGAAAGGCCGTCATGGCCTCGTCGGCGGACAGCCGAACCGTGCCGCGCACCGTGTCGCTCAACCCGGCGCTGCGCCGATGGATCGATTCGGCGGCCTGCTCCATCGCCTGGGCGTCGTCGAGCAGCTCCTCGCCGGCCGCGGTCAGGGCGAAGCGGTCGGGCAGCCGGTCGAACAGGCGCGCCCCGATGGCGTGCTCCAGCGCCTTGATGCGGCGCGCCACGGTCGGATGGCTGACCCCCAACTGCCGCGCGGCCGCCGTCAGGTTGCCTTCGCGCGCCAAGGTGAGGAAGACGCGTAGGTTGCCCCAGTCCCGGACCATCGTCCCTCCTTCTCATCTGTTCAAAATTTTACAGTGAACTTTCGATTTTGTCTGCTAGAGAACATCCACGTTCACCCTATCCTGATCCTGCCGAGCCCGACTCCCTCCAGTCAGGAGCCCCGCGGATGCATTTCGAGCCTCGCCTTTGGACGTTCACCCGAGGGGTGCGGCTGCGCATCCTGTGGGCGGTCGTGATCGGCCTCGCCGCGGTCGGTTTCGGGGTGGCGCGCCTGGCGCTGCTCGGCTGGTTGATCGGCGCCCTGTTCGCCGGCCGCAGCCTCGACAGCCTCGTGCTTCCGGCCGGACTGACCGCCGCCGCCATGGTGTTGCGGGGCGTGTTCGAGCATTGGCGCACCATGATCGCGCACACCACCGCGGCGCGCGTGCAGACCCACCTGCGTCGCACGATCTACGACAAGATCGCGGCGCTCGGGCCGGGCAGCGTATCGCGCCAGCGCTCGGGCGCGCTCGTGCTGTCCCTGGTCGACGGCGTCGAGCAGCTCGAGACCTATTTCGGCCGCTTCCTGCCGCAGTTCCTGGTCGCGCTGTTGACGCCGTTCCTGATCTTCGCGGCGGTCGCGACGATCGACCTGCGGGTCGCCGCCGTGATGCTCGGCTTCGCCCTGCTCGCCCTGTTCGCGCCGGCGCTGTGGCATCGGCTCGACGTCGCCAACTCGCGCGGTCGCCAGCAGGCCTACGCGGCGTTCGCCGCCGAGTTCCTCGATTCGATCCAGGGGCTCGCGACCCTGAAGGCGTTCGGCCAGAGCACGGCGCGCGCCGACAAGCTCGCGGTCGAGGCGCGCGATCTGTTCCGTCGCACCATGTGGGTGCTCTGCCTCAACGTGCTGTCGCGCGGCATCACGGATAGCGCGATCGCCTGCGGCGCGGCCGCGGCGTTGGCGGTCGGCGCGTGGCGCGTCGAGGCCGGCACGATGGCGCTGCCGGCCCTGCTCGTCATCCTGATGCTAGGCGTCGAGGTGTACCGGCCGCTGCGCGAGCTCCGCACCGTGCTGCACCAGGGCATGGTCGGCATGGCGGCGGCGCATGGCATCTACCAGATCCTCGACGAGCGCCCCGCGGTCGCCGATGCGCCGCCGGCACCGCTCGACCGGCCGCTCGAGCCAACCATCGCGTTCGAGGGCGTGGGTTTCCGCTATCCCGGCACGCGCCGCACGGTGCATGACGGGCTCGACTTCCGGGTCGCCGCGGGCGAGCGGCTCGGCCTGGTCGGTCCGTCCGGCGGCGGCAAGTCGTCGATCGTGCGCCTGCTGCTGCGCTTCTACGATCCCGACCAAGGTGTCGTGCGCCTCGGCGGCCACGATCTGCGTGCGCTGTCGTTCGAGCAGATCCGCGGGCTGGTCTCGGTCGTCAATCAGGACACCTTCCTGTTCCACGGCACGGTCGAGGACAACATCCGGATGGGCCGCCCGGATGCGACCGACGAGCAGATCCAGGCCGCTGCGCGTGCCGCCAACATCCACGACTTCGTGATGGCGCTGCCGCAGGGCTACCGCACGGTGGTCGGCGAGAAGGGCGTCAAGCTGTCGGGTGGCCAGCGCCAGCGTGTCGCGATTGCGCGCGCGCTCTTGCGCGACACGCCGATCCTGGTGCTCGACGAGGCGCTGTCCGCGGTCGACGCCGAGAACGAGGCGATCATCCAGGAGGCGCTCGACCGCCTGATGCGCGGTCGCACGACCGTGATCCTCGCGCATCGGCTGTCCAGCGTGGTCGATTGCGACCGCATCCTGGTGCTCGATGGTGGCCACGTCGTCGAGAGCGGGCGGCATGCCGAGCTGATGCGCGCCGACGGCGCCTACGCCCGTCTGATGGCGGAGCAGGTGCGCGACGCGACCGCGGGCGACGCCGGCATTGCGCCGCCGATCGGGCGCGCCGCGGAA
>DATJNS010000186.1:0-14716 GCA_035507915.1 Candidatus Sulfotelmatobacter sp. | reverse complement strand
CAGACCGAAGGCCAGATTACCAAGCTCAAACTCGTGAAGCGGCAGATGTACGGTCGCGCCAATCTCGACCTGCTTCGCGCACGCCTCGTCGGCGCCGCTTGAGCCCGCCCATGCACCAAAAGTGAGTCAGAGCCAAAGTTGGGCGCGATCTCACAGCACAGCGATCTGACGGCCGCCACTCCCCTGGTCAGGGAGTGTCGGCTTGGTGGTCGCAGCGACCCGACCGATCTGGCAATCGATAGACAAGCCCCGTCCAGTTGCGGGCGCGACAAAGCGCGATGCCTCGGGGGGTGATCCGCGAACTTCATCAGAGCTGGCGCCCGTATTGGCTGCATCGCGCCAAACATCGCGAGGTGGGCAGGCGCGCGCCCCATTGTCCTGAAATCTCAGCTGGCTTTTGAAATCGTCGCCGGTTTTACCCATCACAACCATCAGTCAGCGCTCGATGCCCCCACGGCGGCCGGGCGCGCCGAGAAGCTAAGAAGGCCGGTGATAACCGCGACGAGCACGCCGGCGCTGAGGACGAGCGACCAGTGGATGCCGAGCACGCCGCCCATGACGCCGACCGTCACCCCGCTGAAGGCGCGCAGGCCGAGGGCGCCCATGCCGTAGAGGCCGATGACCCGGCCGCGGATTTGGGCTGGGGCGTGGATCTGCACCAGGGTCTGGGCCATCGAGCTGAACGACAGCTCCAGAAAGCCCGCGACGAACAGCGACAGCAGCGCCATCGGATAGGACTTCACCATGGCGAAGGTGCCAATGGCGCAGCCCCACAGCATCGCGAGGAGGAAGGCCGTGCGCGTGCTAGGCTGCAGGAGACCGCGGGTTTCGAGCAGCATGCCGGCGATGAACGCGCCGGTCGCATCGGCAGCCAGCAACATGCTGTAGAGCGGGCCGGCGTCACCGTGGCCGAGATCGCGTGCGAACTCCGGCATCTGCGCCTGGTAGGCGTTGCCAATCAGGAACGAGTAGCCGCCGGCGAGCATGATCATCGATGCCAGGATGCGATTGCCCGACACGTCGCGGATCGTCAGCACAATATCGGCCAAGCCGCGCACGGCGCCCCGAGGCGCCGGTGCGCCGGCACGGAAGCGCGGCCCGTACGGCGCCTTCCACAGCCACAGGGTCAGCGGCAAGTAGATCAGGACGTTGAGGAGCAGCCCGTGCGCGGGGCCGAGCGCCAAGAGGATTCCGCCGCCCACGGCCGGTCCCGCCAGAAGGCCGAGATAGCGGCCGGTGGCGTTCAGCCGCACGGCGCTCGGCAGCTGCACCGGACCGACGATGTCATGGATCAGGAGCTGGCTCGGCGTGTTCCAAAACAGGCTTCCCATGCCGTGGATGACGAGGATCACGACCGCATGCCACATCTGCAGGCTGTCCGTCATGAAGAGCGCGCTCCAGCTGAGCGAGGCGGTCATGAAGCACAGCATGCCGATCTGAATCAGCCGTCGCGGATCGAACCGATCGGCGAGCGCGCCCATGGACACGCCGAAGACGAGCATCGGCAGCCAGTGCGACACGATCGCAAAGCCGCCAAGAGCTGGTGCGTGAAATTTCTGGAAGATGATCCAGTAGCTGATCACATGTTCGATGCTGTCGGCCATCATGGCCAAGGCCGAGCAGGTGAAATAAGTCCGAAAGCCCGGATGGCGGAAGGCCGCGAACGATCGTGGTTGTGGACTAGTCACGAAGAGGTCCCCCGACGGGGGGATCCAGCAGCGGCGCTAGCGTGGTGATGGTCGGGGTGGTCATGCAGGTCTCCTACCCGAGATGCTCTCGTCGTTGCGCCGGATCAGAAATACGACTAATCATTCATGTTTCCTATTCGCATTGCTGGCACTGCTATGACCTATCGCCGAAACGTCTCGGTTTCCTCACGAAAAGAGCCCCAGCAGGCCCGCTCGGCGGGGCTCGTCACCGCGATTTTGGACGCTGCGATTCAGGTTTTGGCGAAAGAAGGCGCTCACCGCTTCACCACGGCGCGGGTAGCCGAGAAGGCGGGCGTCAGTGTCGGGTCGCTGTATCAGTACTTTCCGAACAAGGCAGCGATCCTGTTCCGGCTCCAGAGCGATGAATGGCGGCAGACGACGGAGTTGCTGCGCGGCATCCTCGAGGACATCCAGAGGCCACCGCCTGAACGGCTGCGCGCACTGGTCCACGCCTTCATCCGCTCGGAGTGCGATGAGGCCGCGATGCGTGTGGCGCTCAATGACGCTGCTCCCCTCTATCGCGATGCACCTGAGGCGCGGGCGGCGAGAGCGTCGGGAGAGCGAGCGTTCCAGGTCTTCATGCAAGCGGCGCTACCGAAGACGTCAGCTGCAACTCGTGCCGTGGCAGGCACCCTGATCAGAACGACGCTCAGCGCGGTAGGAAAGCAGTTTTCGGGGAGGCGCCGAACCTCTGCCGAGATCGAAGACTATGCTGACGCGATGGCTGATATGTTTTGCGCCTATCTGAGGGACCTCAAATTCCGGAAACTGTGAATCGGCGTCACTTCGTGACCCTTGCGGCGGCGATCGGCGCCCACAAGACAAGCGCGTGCCTCACAGGTCAGGGATCGGCCACAACAGTCGGGCGGCTCGGGATGCGACTTGATGTGCAGCGACGGCCCACCGATGCATCGTGCGGCTGCCGCCTGAAGCGAAATAGCTGACAGGCGGGCATCTCGATGCCCCCGATCGGCCGCCCCGGCAAGGAACCGAGGCCCGACGGTCTCAAGCGGCTGGTTGATACAGCCGAGCCTGGAATAGCTTGATAGCTTGGGCTTGACGTCGCGGAGCCGATAAGCGCTTTTCGCGGCGTCAAGGGCACGTGGCGTGTCGATCGCGATAGTCAGAACAGCATCGTGAGCCCGATTCTGGCCATCAGGGGCTCCAGCGGATGCTGGTGGACGTCGGCGCGGCCTTGCGGATAGGCGGCGATCTCGGACTGCAGGCGGTCGACGTACCAGAACTCGGCCGCGGCGGCGTGGGTGTTGAGCAGGTTGTAGATGCCGAACGAGGCCCGCCACGTCGGCGCGATGGCGTAATGGACGTCGAGATTGAGCTGCCCGTACCCCTTGCCGTTGACCTGCCCCGGCGTCGTCGGCGCGTTGGCGCACGAGGTCGCGACGCCCGGGAAGTCGTGCACGGCCGCGGCGTTCATGCAGGGGCCCGACGACAGCGGATAGTCCCCCAGGTAGCGGTACGCCAGGCCGCCGCTCCAGGGGCCGAGATCGTGCAGGTAGAGGGCGAGCGACCCGGCCATGGCAGGCGCATCGGTGATGTATTCGCCGACATGCCCGGTCCCGTCGTCGAACGGCCGGGTGAAGCGTGCGTGGTTGCCCGAGAAGCTGCCGTAGAGCTCGAGCCATTGACGGATCTGATAGGTCGCGTTGACCTCGAAGCCGTAGCGCTCACTGGGCGGACCGGCGCTGTCCATTCCGACGTCCGGATCGATGATCGTCTCCGACTGCTGCCACAAATTGTAGACCGCGAAGGTCAGCGCTAAGTCCTTGCGGACGTTGGCGCGCACGCCGATCTCCTCGCCCCACTGGCGCGCCAGCAGCGACGTCCCCGGCAGGCCGAGCGCGGCATAGCGGTCCTGGTTGACGCCGCGCAGGTCGGCACTATGGAAGCCTTCGCCGCCCGACAAATAGAACTCGAGATCCGGGCGCGGCGCGTAGATCACGCTGCCCTTGGGCTGTGGCAGCGATTGCGCCCGGGTGCCGCCGTTTGTGTAGCCGGCGGTCTCGTGCAGTGCCGCCAGCAGATCGTGGTCGGTGCCGTACTGGTAGTCCTCGCGAAGCCCGAGGACGGTGCGGACGGTCGGCATCCAGTGGGTGGTCGTCTGCAGGTAGAGCGCGCCGGCGAACAGGTTGACGTCGTCGTTGTTCGAGAAGGACGCGGGGTCGCTCGCGGTCTGTAGCGGCGTCAGCGCGACCTGGCCCTGGCTGGGCAGGCGGCCGACGTTCAGCGTGTCGTAGCGGATCGACGTTCCCAACAGGAACTCGTTGTCCAGCCCAGCCACCGTCGCCGGCAGGGTGTAGCTGGCGCCACCGCCGACCACGTTGCGAGTCTCGAACTGGTCCTCCTGGTCGCCGTGCATCGGATCGACGAGAAAGTGCGTGAAGTCGTTGAACAGATCGAGCTGGTTGTAGATGTAGAACGCGCTCGCGGCGAGCTGCCCGGGGCCGAGCTCGCCGTGGTAGTTCCCCGACAGGCTCGCGCGCAGCGCGTTGCCTCCGTCGCTTGGATCGAGCGATCCGAACCGGTTGGGGACCGCGCCGTCCGTGATGGCGCGGAGCGGGATGTCCGTCGTGTTGGTCCAGTCGTTGTGGTAGAACATGCCGGTGATCGAGAAGCCCTCGGCCTGCCCGCCCTCGCTGTAGCGCAGAACCAGATTCTCCTTGCGCTCGTCGTCGGGCACCACGAAGGGCCCGTCGTAATGCTGGAACTCGGCGGCCCCAAGGAACTGCCCGGCGCCGACCGGCTGCGAGCCCGCGGTGAAGACGCGCTCATAGCCGAGCGTGCCGACGCCCACGGTGGCTTGATTCTCGATCGTGTCGCGATAGTCGATCCGCGCCGAGCCGACCGCGCCGAAGTCGCCGACGTTCGCGTAGTACGGCCCCTTGGTGTAGCTGATCTGGTTCGCCAGCTCGGGCATCATGAAGTTCAGGTCGGTGTAGCCCTGGCCGTGCGCATGCGTCGGCTGGTTGATCGGCATGCCGTCGACATAGGTTTCCAGGTCGGTGCCGTGATCGAGGTTGTAGCCGCGCATCAGGTACTGGTTGGCCTTGCCTTCGCCGCTGTGCACGGTCGCGGTCAGACCCGGCACGGTCTCGAGCACCTGGCCCGGGCGGTAGGCGGGCGTGAGCTGGATCTCCTGATCGTCGACGACACCCTCGCTCGCGGTCGACGCGGTCCCCAACAGGTCGCGGCGCGACGCCGTCACCGTGACTTCGGGGAGTTGCGCCGGCTGGCTGGTGTCGACCGGCGGGGGCGGCGGGTTGGGGCCGGCCTGCTGGGCCAGTGCCGGCGCCGTCAGGCAGAGCAGCGACGATCCGGCGAGCAGACGGCGCAGGCTGACACGATCGAAACGCCGGGAGACCGGAACGGACGATGCGAGCGCCATGCAGGGTTCCTCGAACGCACGTGGGCACGAGCCCCGTCGTCCGCGAACCAGAGGCAACGGCTGTTCGGCGCGCGCGAACGCTCAGCCGCCTCCATCGAGACACCCCGCTCGATGCGCCCGCGCACGACCACGGCGATGGCAGGTCTCCTGGCTCGCGGTTCCTGGCCTGGCGCCGCCTTCCCGGTTTCCCAGTGGCGTTCGTGGCGCGCGGCGAACCGCCGACAGTTGCGGGGGCAGCCACGGCATAGGGCGCATGCCACGCCCGCACCGTGTTCCCTTTCAATCCCCGAAGGGAACCATCGTGTCGACCCTAAAGGGTTCGCTGGTATGCAGTCTATAAAAAAATATCATACTTTGAACAGACCAAGGAGGCCGCCATGCAACGTCTCACCATCACGCTCGACGAAGCGTTTGTCGACGAGCTCGACCGCCTGATCGCCCGACGCGGCTATCAAAGCCGCTCGGAGGCCATCCGCGACCTCGCCCGCAGCGGTATGCGGGAAGCGAACGAGGCCGTCGACGCGACGCGCGACTGCGTCGCCGCGCTGGTCTATGTGTACGACCACGACAAGCGCGAGCTCTCGAAGCGCCTGACGCGCGAGTTCCACGCGCACCACGAACTCTCCCTATCGGCAATGCACGTCCATCTCGATCACGACAGCTGCATGGAGGTGAGCGTGCTGCGCGGCAAGAGCACGGAGGTGCGTCGCATGGCCGAGGCCGTGATCGCCGAGCGCGGCGTTCGTCACGGACGCCTCGTGATGATCCCCGTGGAGATCGAGGCTCAGAAACACGCCCATGGCGCCTCGCCGCGTCGCGAGCATGTCCATGTCCACGTCCGTGACGCCGGCTAGGCCGGACAGTTCTGGAGGCACCAGGGCGCCGAGACCGGGCATCGGCTCCGGGCCGGATCACCGGGTGGCTTCGACGAGCGCATTGGTATCGTCCGCAACGAAGTAGAAGCCGCGGCCGTCCGGCTTCATCGTCAGCCCGAAAAGGTTGCCGTTGCCCGGTGGCGCTTGGGTCTGATCGATGTCGATCCAGCGTGCGTAGATCTGCCGCCCGGTCATCGGGTCGAGCTCGACCACGAGACCGTTCCGACCGTTGCAGACCAGCAGAGTGCCTTCCGAGGTCATCGCCATGTTGAGCGGCCAGGCGAGCAGGCCGCCCTCCGTGAGCAGCGTGCCGGTTCCCGCGCTGTCGGTGCGGGTCGCGGCGTGCTCGATCACGGTGATCCGGTTGTCCAACCCGTCGCTCACCAGGAGCGCGCCGTCCGGGCGCAGCGCCAGCCCGGTCGGACCGAACAGGAAGTTGTCGAGATCGGCGCGCTCGGAGAAACCGTCGCCGATCACGGTCTGCTCGACGAGTTCGGGCGGCGCGCCGTCGCGCAGCGCGATCTCGAGCCGCAGCACGGTGCCCTTGCGAACCGTCACGGGATAGCCGGTCCGCGGATCGCGAACGCTCAATGCGGGGACGTCGAAGCCCGCCATGGCGACGAACAGCGTGGCGCGCTCCCCCTGCTCGATCACCTCGATGTTGCCCCACGGACAGTCGATCATCGGCCCGGCCCAGGTCGTCGCGAGCCGACCCTCGGCATCGAGCACGAGCAGGCAACCGGCCCCTTTGGTGGCGGTGGTGCCGTCCATGCTCGGCGCGCTGCCGACGATCACCCAACCGGATTTCAGCACCGCCATCGAACCGGAGAACCCGACGCCGCCGGGGCAGCCCGCCAGCTTCCGCGGCAGCTGGGCGAATAGGCTGGTCTCCTTGGTCGACGGACGATAGCTGACGATCGTCGTGCCGGTGCCCTGGAGATTCGAGATGTTGTTCGAATTGTTGACCAGCACGTCGCCAGCCTGCAGCTTACCGATGGTCGCCGGTGCGACCACCACGGCCGACGGATTGAGATCGCCGTTGGCAGCCACCGAGCTCGTCAAGGTGATGTAGCGCTCGATGGTCGCCAGGTAGCCGCCGCGAGCGTCGGAGGACGCTGCCGCGCACGCTGCGACGCTCACCACCAGCGCCAGGATCGCCCCGCATCTGCGCCATTGTCTCGTCATCGGGCGCCGCCAATCATCATGGCTCAGAACAGGATGTTGGTGCGCAGGCCAAACACGACCGCATTGCCAGCGCGCTTGCCGGGGTCGGCAGGATTGGCGATGCCGCCGCCCGGCGAGAACAGATATTGGAGGTCCGGCTGCACCTGCCACCAGGCCAGCGCCTGGTAGAGGTAGGTGGCCTCGACATAGGTTTCCGAGTTGCGCACCGGCGAAAACATACCGGTGAACGCCGCGGTGTCGCGGTCGAGCCCAGCCGCCTGGCGGCTGATGTGGACCCAGCCGGCGCCGATACCGAACGTGTCGTCATTCCGATAGGCGAGCGGCTGCCGCAGGATGAAACCCGCGTTCGCGCTCAAGTCGATCAGATTGCGATCCTCGTAGGGCGTGCCCGTGAAGCGGCCGAACACGCTGACGTTGCGGTTGTTGTCCTTGTCGTAGATCCACACCATCTGGTCGGCGGCGGCATAGGCGGCGATGTCGCCGCGATGCGTCAGGGGATTGCCACTGCTGGCTGGATTCGCGAGCGACAGGCCGGCCGTGTCGAAACGTTGATCGGCGAACCGCTCGCTGTCGTACCACAGGCCGACCCGATAGATGTGCGCCAGCACTTCGGACTGGTTCGGATACACGTAATCGCCCAGCGCCGGGTATGAGTACTGGAGCTCCGCGATCGCAAGGATGCGGCCGTCGACCGGGAAGCCGATGCCGGACGGGTTTGCGCGCTGGGGGTCGGCCGGGTTGCCGACAACCGGGCTGCCGTTGAACACGCCGGCCAAGATGGTGAACGGGTTGAGGGGGCGTGCGCGGACCCGCACGCCGAGCGCGGACAGCGGCGCCACGGGTCCGCCGCCCGGCAAGTCGGTCGCCGACAGCGTCGACCAACCGAAGGCGCTGTTGATGAACAGCTGGGCGCTCGGGTTGAGCATGAACTCCTGGTCGAGACTCTGCTGCCCGAGCCTGATGTCGAGCCGATCCTCGACCAGGAGTTTCTGCTGGTACCAAAGTTCCCACAGACGCGTCGCGCGATCCGCCGCGATGCTGCTCGCCGTCTGGAGTGCGTCGAGATTGTCACCCGTCAGATCGCGGCCGTGGTTCTGCAGCGCGCTGGCATTGAGCAGCCCGCCGTACCAGCCGAAGGCGCGCTGGGTGTCCATCTGCAGGACTGCCTGGGTCAGGCCGTCATACTCGGCGCCCTTGCGGATGCCGCCGGTCGGGTTGCCGAGAACCTCGCTGGTCTCGAGCAGGCCGAGCGACAGCCCATACCGGCTCAACGCGGTTCGCAGCCCCCACATGTCTCCGAGCAGGAAGCTGCTGCGCTCGAGGTTTTCGAGGAACCCGAAACCACCCTCGCCGGCCTGCTCGCCCAGCGCGCTGGTGTCGGTCGGGACGGTGACCGGCGGCGGCGCCGCACGGGCAGCGGATGCGGCCACCGCCAGCACCAGCCACCCGAGCATCCCGAGGGCAGCTCGACGCCTCATACTGGCGCTACAGGGCGGCACAGCGCGCGTCATGTGCGAGCATTCAAGTTGTGGGCGCGGCGTTCCACAGGATTGGTTCCGATCCAGCCGCTCTTCATCACCGACGGAGCTCGACCTGGGGGGAGTTTGATTGGATCGGCAGCGACATCCGCCTCGGCGACGCGGTTGCGCCGGACGACGCATGGCAGGTGGCTCGTGGATGCGCCCGCCGACGGCGGCACTGGAATGGTACCGGAAACCACCCACTCTAGGGTTGTAACTTGTTCTCCTCGGGCATTGAATCCGCAAGGCTCGTATCTCTGGTGCTGATCCCATAGGAAATCGCGATGCGGATCAGGTCCGGAGTGCGAGCCGCGCCAAGTTTCGCTTTGATCTGGCTGCAGTGATTGGCGACGGTCTTGTAGCTGACGCCGATCGCGTCCGCGATCTCGGGCAGGCTCGTACCGTCGCCGAGCAGCCGCAGAATCTCGAGTTCACGCGACGAGAGGTCCTTCAGCGGATGGGGGGACGCGCGCACGTTCCAAAGCGCGAGTTCCTGCGCGATCTCGTGCTCGATGTAGCTCTGGCCGGCGGCTACCCGGTTAAGCGCCTCGACGATCTGCTCGGGCGGCGCGTTCTTGCTGACATAGCCTTTGGCGCCGGCCTGCAGGACGCGCGCGACGTACATCGGGTTGTCGTGCATGCTCAAGACCAGGATGCGGACCTTGGCATCCTCGGCCTTGAGCCGGCCGATCACCTCCAAGCCGCCGATGCCCGGCAGGTTCAGGTCCAAGAGCACGAGATCGGGGCGAAACTCCCGAAACACGCCGAGCGCTTCCTGGCCCGTGGCCGCCTCGCGAATCTCGACCCGCGGCTCGGCGGCGAGCAGGCGCCGCAGGCCCGCGCGGACGACCGGATGATCGTCGACGACGAGGAGCTTCATGACGCGACGGTGGCCAATGCGGCCGGTGTCGATGCGCACGGTACGATCGCCGTCACGCCGAAACCGTCGGCCGACCGGTTGCCGAAAGTCAAGCGACCGCCGAGCGCCCTGACGCGCTCGCTCATGCCCAGCAGGCCGTAGCCGACGCTCGACGACTCGCGCATGCCTTCACCATCGTCGGCAATCTGCACCGTCGTCGCGTCGCGCCCCGTATCGGGGTCGAGCCCCCGGTCGATCGACACCGCGATGCGCGTCGGCCGGCCGTGGCGCACCGCATTGCTGAGTGCTTCCTGGACGACGCGATAGATCGTCGTATCGGCGAGCTCGCCGAGCCGCTGGCAATCCGGCGAGACGCTCACCCGATACTCGATCTCGGGGTGCCGACGGCGCCAGAACTCGACCATGCTGCCGATCGAATCGGCCAGGCCGAACTCGGCCAGCCCGATCGGCCGCAGTCGGCCGAGCAGGCTGCGGACCTCGCGTTGCATGTGGTGCACGGCGTCGGCCACCGAGTGCACGTGGTCGGACAGCTCGGCCGTGCGCCGCTCCTTCACGAGCCGCGAGATGGTCGCGAGATCGATATTGATGGCGAACAGGAAGGGGCTCACCTCGTCGTGGAGATCACGCGCGATGTCGCTGCGCTCGGCTTCCTGCAAGGTCAGCAGCTGTTCGGTCAATCGTCGATTTTCGGAGGCGCTCTCGGCGAGGCGCGCCGCCATGCGGTTGAAATTGTCGCGCAGACGCCACAGCTCCGGCGTCAGGCGGTCGTCGATGCGGGTTTGGTAGTCTCCGCGCGCGATCGCATCGAACGCCGCGGCGAGACGATCGAGCGGCCGCAGCGCGCGGCCGATCGACAGGTAGATGAGCCCGATCGTCAGCCCGCAGAACAGCGTCAGGACGGCGACGCTCTCGCTCACCTCGTTCCACACCTCGAGGATCTCGTTGCGCGGATCGGTCTTGATCACAAAAGTGCCGTAGGGACGGCCGCCGATCGTGACCGGTAGGCGGTCGGTCAGCGGCGCCACCCCGACCAGCCAGACGAACCAGCCGGGCACCTCGCCGAACGGCGCGCGGTCGCTGACCGGCAGCGCGGCAGCCTCGGCGCCGCCCGTCACGGCGACGCGCAGATGCCGGTTGGCGGCGAACGAGGCGACCAAGCCGTCGAGATCGCGCCGCGGATCGGCGGAGCTCTGGAGTCCGCGCACGGCGTTGTCGACGGTCTGCCGGGCGACCTGCAACGCCGAGCCCATCTCGGTGCGCACCGAGCGCGACGCGTTGACGCACGCGATCAACCCGCCCACGGCAAGGCTGAACAGCAGCACGACGGCCACCAGCCCGATCAGGCGAAACCGCATTGACATGGGTGCGCGCTCCCCGTGGACGTCGCTCCCGTCGGCGCCGCTCCCACCAGCCCCGACCTGTCGAGGATGCCACGGGACGCGCCGGTCGGGAAATCGGGAAGATTTCCCCGGAAAATCGGGAAGTCGCGCAATAGCGCGGCAGACCCGCGCTGTGGCCCAATCCGCGGCAACGAAGAAGCCGAGGGGACCGGCGAGCGCCCATGCGCGCAGGAAGGAGAGATCCGAGGGCCACGTCGCGCGACCGCCGGCGGCGCGCGGGCGCAATCGCGCCGCTGGTCGTCGTGAGCCTATGGCTCGGCGTGCCGGCGCGCGCGCAGACGCCGGAGCCGGCGTCCGTCACCCTGCCGACGGTGGTCGTGATTGGCGTCACGCCGCTGCCCGGCGTCGGCATCGACCGCGATAAGGTGCCGGCCAACGTGCAGAGCCTGACCACGTCCGATCTCGCACGGTCCGGCTCGCCGAGCCTGCTGAACGCCTTGAACGATCAGGTGGGCAGCGTCACGCAGAACAACACGCTGGGCGATTCCTTCCAGCCCGACATCATGTTCCGCGGCTTCACAGCCTCGCCGGTGCTCGGCACGCCCCAGGGTCTTGCGGTCTATCAGAACGGCGTGCGCATCAACGAGGCGTTCGGCGACACGGTCAATTGGGACCTGATTCCCGACATCGCGATCGACCGAGTCGACCTGGTCAACTCGAACCCGGTCTACGGTCTCAACGCGCTGGGCGGCGCGGCGCTCGTCACGATGAAGAACGGTTTCAGCTACCAGGGCTTCGAGAGCGAGCTCGCCGGCGGGTCGTTCGGCCAGCGCAGTTTCTCGCTGCAATACGGCGCGCAGGCGGGCAATTTCGCCGCGTACGTCGCGGGCCACAAATACGACTCGGACGGCTGGCGACAGTTCTCGCCCGATCACGTCGAGCAGGTCTATACCGATGTGGGCGCGCGCGGCGAGCGCGCTACCCTCGACGTCAGCTTCACGGGGGCCGACAACAAGCTCTATGGCGAAGGCACCACGCCCGAGCAGGAGCTCGCGGTCAACCGCACGCTCGACTTCACGACGCCGCAGAACAACTTCAACAATCTGTTGTTCGTCACCCTGAACGGCAGCTACCAGGCGACCGATACGCTCGCCTTCGAGGCCAATGCCTATCGCCGGCAGTTCCACCAGTCGGTGCTGAACGGCAACACGACGAACTACACCGCCTGCGCGTCCGGCAGCTTCCTGTGCCAGTCCGACGGCACGACGCCTACCGTCGCCGCGACCGGCTCGACGATCCCGGATCTGTCGAACGGCGGCACGGTGCCGATAGGCGAGAACGATCGCGAGACGATCCACACCGTCGGCATGGGCGGCACGCTGCAGACGACTTATACCGGCGCGCTTCTCGGGCACGAAAACCATTTCGTCTTCGGCGGCAGCTACGACCATGCGACGACGGCGTTCAGCTCGTCGGCGGAGGTCGGCGTCATCAACGCCGCGCTGCAAGTGCAGCCGTCCGGCTTCTTCGTCAACACGCCGGAGAACACCGGCTTCGTTGCCACGCCGGTCAGCCTGAGCGCGGCCAACGACTACTACGGCGTCTTTCTGACCGACACCGTCGACCTGACGCCGGCGCTCGCCCTGACGATGAGCGGTCGCTACAACCTCGCCCAGATCGGGCTGACAGATCAGCTCGGGTCGAATCTCACAGGCGACAATTCCTACAGCCGGTTCAACCCCGCGATCGGCGCCACCTACAAAATCAACGAGGGCCTGACGGCCTATGCCGGCTACTCCGAGGCCAACCGCGCGCCGACGCCGAGCGAGATCGAGTGCTCCAACCCGACGCAGCCGTGTGTGCTGCCATCATCGCTGTCGTCCGACCCGCCGCGCCTGCGCCAGGTCGTCGCGCACACCTACGAGACCGGGTTACGCGGCAGCTTCGCGCTGCCCGCGGCGGCGCCAGGCCGTTTCACGTGGAACCTCGGCCTGTTCCGCAGCGATCTGACCGACGACATCTATGGTGTCGCCGCGTCCATCAGCACAGCATTCTTCGAAAACATCGGCGCCACACGCCGCCAGGGCATCGAGGCCGGTATGGCCTACAAGGACGACAAGTGGTCGGTCTATGGCAACTACAGCCTGGTCGACGCGGCCTTTGAATCGAGCTTGACGCTGCCCTCGCCCAGCAACCCGTTCGCCGACGCCAACGGCAACATCCACGTCGTGCCCGGCGACCGCTTGCCGGAGATTCCCGAGCACCAGATCAAGGTCGGCGCCGACTATCGCGTCACGTCGAGCGTCACGGTCGGCGGCATACTGTCTTACTTCAGCAGCCAGTTTCTGCGCGGCGACGAGACCAACCAAAATGTGCCGCTGCCGGGCTACGCGGTGCTCAACCTCCACGGCACCTACTCGGTCACCCAGAACGTCGCGCTGTTCGCCAACGTCATGAATACGCTCGACGCGCGCTACGCCACGTTCGCGCAATACGGCGACCCGACCGGCGTCGGCGCATCCGGCATCCCGGCCGGCGCGATGTCGAACGGACCGGGCGTCGACAATCGCTTCCTGATGCCGGCGCCGCCGATCGCGGTGTTTGGCGGCCTGCGCGTGACGTTTTGATAAGCCCCGCCGGCTCGGTCGCAGGCTGTGCGCGGCGGACACGCAGCGGCTCGGTCTCCCAATTTCGTTCGAAGAATGCTTCGGAACTAACCGGCTGTCGTCACCGGGTACTTGCTTTCATCTGGCATGCTCTCTCTCCCATCGCGTTCCGCTCACGTCTGCCGAGATCGTCTGACGACCACCATGGTCTCTATCAAGTCGGTGCTGCGGGGTTAGATTGGAATTGCTCTAAACACACTGCGAACATGCGCCAGGCGCACGCCCAGCTGCACGAGCGAGCTGCTATCCGGCGGCTTTGGATTGCAACCGGGGCTGAGCTTGTCGGTCGCGCGCGCCGCTCGGAACCGGCCACGTCACAGCAGGCGGACGAGCGAAAACGCACTCTGAGGTAACGTATCAAACGACATCCGGAACTGGAGCTGGTCCAGTTTTCCAGGTCGCCCGACAGACAGTCACGGATCGCTCCAACAGCCGGGCGGCTCCGGATGCGGCTTTATATGGAAAGATGCGCTTGGCCCGCCGGTGCACCGAGCCGCGGCCGCCTGTTGCAGGCAGGCCTGGAATTCGGGTGTTCCGGGCTGCAGGCCGCGGCCAGCGCAGGTGGCTTGGTCCGTCTGGCTCAAATCTGGTGGTGACGCACATCCCGTGAGCGCGACCGCCACGTAGCCCACCCTCAGCGCCAGGCTCAGGCTGAGGTCCATCCGCGAGCGCCCGTCCATCCACATGCCTTGATCGGTGGCGCTGACGGAGCCCGCATAAGTTCGACGCAGGTCCGCGCACGAAAGCGCCAGCGACGCGCCGGTCGGGCAACAATATTGACGCAGTCGCCCGAGCCCTTCTATAAGATTGCGACGCATTTTCATTCGCATCTGGTTCGCTCGCGGCTAGGGCCATGGCAGGGTTTGTAGTGGGAACGTCCCGACGGTGGGTCTCCTCGGCGGCGATCGGGATGTCGGTGGCCGTGTGGGCCAGTGCCGGGATCGCTGCGCCGCCGCCGGTCGTCATACCGGTCGATCCGGACTCCTATCAGTCCGGTGGACCGACCGGCGGGCCGTTCGATTTTCTTTACAACTTGAAGCGAAGCAACTTCCTGCTCGGCGACATGTGGGGGCTGCGCACCGCGCTCAGCAAGTACGGCATGTCGTTAGCGGTCCAGGAGACCAGCGAAGAAATCGGC
>DATJNS010000185.1:0-7779 GCA_035507915.1 Candidatus Sulfotelmatobacter sp. | reverse complement strand
GACCTCGCGCTCGGCCTGCGCGGCGCGCCGCTCGGTCGCCGAGATGTGGTCGCCGATCGCCTCGAACGCCGCCGCCGTCGATCCGGCGGGCAAGCCGTCGGGCCCGACGCCGAGCGCCTTGATGAGCCCGCGATGCACCAGAAGATCGGCATAGCGGCGGATCGGCGAGGTGAAGTGCGCATAGCGGCGCAGCGCCAGCCCGAAATGGCCGATGTTGTGCGGGCTGTAGGCGGCCTGCGCCTGGCTGCGCAGCATCACCTCGTTGACCAGGGTCTTGTGCGGCGCGTCGGCGACGCGCTTCAGCACCGCCATCAGGTTGCGCGGCTTGATGTCGCCGCCCTTGGGCAGGTGGATGTGCAGCCCGTCGAGGAAGCCGCGCAGCGCCTCGAGCTTCTCGGCGCTCGGCGCGTCGTGGATGCGGTACATGCAGGGCTGGCCGGCGGCCTCGAGCGTCTCGGCGGCGCACACGTTGGCGAGGATCATGAACTCCTCGATCAGCCGGTGGCTGTCGAGGCGCGGCCGCGGCACGATGGCGGTGACCGCGCCGGCGGCGTCGACGATGACCTGGCGCTCGGGCAGATCGAGATCGAGCGTGCCGCGCGCCTCGCGGGCGCGCGCCAGCGCGCCGAACGCGCCGTAGAGCGGCTCGATCACGCGCGCCATCGGCGGCGGCGCGTCGGGCGCGTCCGGCATCGGCGTGCCGTCGTGCATGCGCTGCGCCTGCTCGTAGGTCAACCGCGCGGCCGAGCGCATCAGCCCGCGCACGAAGCGATGGCTGAGCTTGTTGCCGTTGGCGTCGATCCACATGTGCACCGCCAGGCACGCGCGATCCTGGTGCGGTCGGAGGGAGCACAGGTCGTTGGACAGCTGCTCGGGCAGCATCGGCACGACGCGATCGGGGAAGTAGACCGAGTTGCCGCGCTGGTGCGCCGCCTGGTCGAGCGCGTCGCCCGGGCGCACATAGTGGGCGACGTCGGCGATCGCGACGATCAGATGCCAGCCGTCGCGATTGGCCGGGTCGCCGTCGGGCTCGGCGAACACCGCGTCGTCGAAGTCGCGCGCGTCGGCGCCGTCGATCGTGACCAGCGCGACTGTGCGCAAATCGGTGCGGCTGTCGAGCGCGACCGGCTTGGCGGCGATGGCGAGCGCGAGCGCGGCGGGATCGAACTCGGTCGGGATGTCGTGGCCGTGGATCGCGATCAGGCTGATCGAGCGCGGCTCGCCGAGCACACCGAGGCGCTCGATCACGCGCGCCTGGCGCAGCCCGAGCCGACCGGTCGGGATGACCTCCGCGATCACGAGGTCGCCGTGGCGTGCTTCGCCCTGGTCGCCGTGCGCCACGGTGAGCTCCTCGCGCTGGCGCCGGTCGGTCGGCCGGATCCGACCGCTGTCGCCGCGTCGCTCGAACACGCCGACCAGCCGTTCGGCGGTGCGCGGCAGGGTGCGGATCGGCGTCGCGGCGTACTCGTCGGGACCGCTGCGCTTGAGACGCGCCAGTACGCGCTCGCCCACGCCGACCGCCGGCGCGCCGGCGCGTCCCGGAGCCAGATAGATGGTCGGCGGCGGCTCCGCGGGATCCCAGGCGGCCGGCTTGGCGAGCACCTCGCCGTCGAGGTCGGTGCCGATCACGTCGAGCACGACGACCTCGGCCAGCGCGCGGGTCTTGCCCCGGGGGCGCGCGCCTTTGCGTGCCCGGGCGGCGCCCTTCGGTGTCGTCGTCGAGGCGCGGTCGCGTCCGGCGTGGCCAGGCGCGCGCGACCGCCTAGTCACCGTCCGCAGGCTTCGTGCTCGCGCGCCGCGGCTTCGGCGCGCCGTCCGTCTGGGGCGCCGGCTTGGCCGCCTTGGGACGCGAGCGCGTGCGCGCACTCGGTTTCTTGGCGGCCTTCGGCTTGTCGGCGCTTTTGCCCTTGGTCTTGCGCGCGCCGCGCTTGCCGGCGCCGTCCGCCGCGCGCGCCGACAGGAGCGCCACCGCCTCGTCGAGCGTGATCGTCTCCGGCGTCACGCCGCGCGGCAGGTTGGCGCGCACGCCGTCGTGCTGCAGGAACGGGCCGAAGCGGCCGCGATAGATCGCGATCTCCTCCTGGTCGGTCGGATGGCTGCCGACGACGCGGATCGGCGTCGCCTTGTCCTTGGCCTCGGCGAGCAGCACGACCGCGCGGTTGAGCCCGATCGTCAGCACGTCGTCGTCCTTGGGCAGCGACTTGTAGACCGGCCCGAGCTTGAGATAGGGGCCGAAGCGGCCGATACCCGCCGTGATCGGCTGCCCGGTCTCGGGATGGATGCCGATCTCGCGCGGCAGCGACAGGAGACCGAGCGCCATCTCGAGCGTGACGTCGCCGGGGGCGACCGTCTTGGGCAGCGAGGCGCGCTTGGGCTTGATCTTGGCTTCCTTGTCGGCCTCGCCGAGCTGGACGTAGATGCCGAACGGCCCCTTGCGCAGGCTCACCGGCTCGCCGGTCTTGGGATCGTGGCCGAGCTGCTTGGGCTGGCCGAGATCGGTGCCGTCGGCGTGCGCGCCGCCGTTGGTCTCGACCGCGAGCGGCCGCGTGTAGCGGCAGTTCGGGTAGTTCGAGCAGCCGATGAAGCCGCCGGTGCGGCCGAGCCGCAGGCCGAGGCGGCCGCTCTGGCAGGCCGGACACAGGCGCGGATCGCGGCCGCCGGCGTCGGCCGGGAAGAAGTGCTGGCCGAGCGCGGCGTCGAGCGCGTCGATCACCTGGGTGATCGTCAGGTCCTTGGTGCCGTCGATCGCGGTGATGAAGGGACCCCAGAACTCGCGCAGCACCGTGCGCCAGTCGACGCGCCCGCCCGAGATGTCGTCGAGCTGCGCCTCGAGATCGGCGGTGAAGCCGTACTCGACGTAGCGCTCGAAGAACGACGCCAGGAACTGCGTGACCAGCCGGCCCCGATCCTCGGGCAGGAAGCGCCGCTGATCGATCCGCACGTAGCTGCGGTCCTGCAGCACCTGGATGATCGAGGCGTAGGTCGAGGGTCGGCCGATGCCGAGCTCCTCGAGCTTCTTGACCAGGCTCGCCTCGCTGTAGCGCGGCGGCGGCTGGGTGAAGTGCTGCTCGGTCTTGACCGGGCCGCGGTCCAGCGGATCGCGCTCGGCGAGCTTGGGCAGGCGCGCCTGGCCTTCCTCGTCGTCGCTGTCGTCGCGGCCCTCCTGGTAGAGCGTGAGGAAACCGTCGAACACGACGACCGACCCGGTCGCGCGCAGCATGAGCTTGCCGTCGGGCGAGGCGATGTCGATGGTCGACTGGTCGAGGATCGCGCTCTCCATCTGGCTCGCCACGGTGCGGCGCCAGATCAGCTCGTAGAGCTTGCGCTGCTCGGCCTCGAGATACTGCGCGACGTCTTCCGGGCGTCGCGACACGTCGGTCGGTCGGATCGCCTCGTGCGCCTCCTGGGCGTTCTTGGCGCGCGTGCGGTAGACGCGCGGCTCGCCGGGCAGGTAGCGCTCGCCGTAGTTGCTGCCGATCAGGCCGCGCGTCGCCGCGATCGCCTCGGCCGACAGCTGGACGCCGTCGGTGCGCATGTAGCTGATCAGCCCGACCGTCTCGCCGCCGATGTCGACGCCCTCGTAGAGACGCTGGGCGATCTTCATCGTGCGCATCGCGCCGAAGCCGAGCTTGCGCGAGGCTTCCTGCTGCAGGGTCGAGGTGGTGAAGGGCGGCTGCGGATGGCGCCGCGTCGTCTTCTTCTCGACCGAGACGACCGCGAAACTGGTGGCTTCGATCGCCGTCTTGGCGCGCTCGGCGTCGGCGGCCGACAGACCGAGGCGCTCGAGCTTGACGCCGTCGAGGTGGGTCAGGCGCGCGACGAAGCTCGCCCCCTCGGCGGTCTTGAAGGTGACTTCGACCGTCCAGTATTCCTGGCTCTTGAACGCCTCGATCTCGGCTTCGCGCTCGCAGATCAGGCGCAGCGCGACCGATTGCACGCGGCCGGCCGAGCGGCTACCCGGCAGCTTGCGCCACAAGATCGGCGAGAGCGTGAAGCCGACCAGATAGTCGAGCGCGCGACGCGCCAGGTAGGCGTCGACCAGCTCCTGATTGATGTCGCGCGGATGGGCGAACGCGTCGAGCACCGCGCTCTTGGTGACCTCGTTGAACACCACGCGCTTGACGTCGACGCCCTTGAGCGCCTTGCGCGCGTCGAGCACCTGCAGCACGTGCCAGGAGATCGCCTCGCCCTCGCGGTCGGGGTCGGTCGCCAGATACAGCCTGTCGGCGCCCTTGACCGCCTTGGCGATTTCGCCGACGCGCTGCACCGCGCGTCCCTCGACCTCCCAGTCCATCGCGAAGTCCTGGTCCGGTCTGACCGACCCGTCCTTGGGCGGCAGGTCGCGGATATGGCCGTAGCTCGCGATGACCGTGTAGTCGCGGCCGAGATACTTGTTGATGGTCTTCGCCTTGGCCGGCGATTCCACCACGACGACGTTCATGTCAACGCGTCCCAGTCCCAGTTTCCAACAATTTGTCTTGAATGGGGGCGATTACCCATCCACGGCGAGCGCCACACGGTTACCGGGATGGCGCAGCACCCGTCCAGCCAATTCGAGTTCGAGCAGCGCGGTCGTCAAGACGGCGGGTGACAATTGACATCGCCGTACCAGTTCGTCAACCGGCACCGGGTGCGGATCGAGCATCTCGAGCACCGCGGCGCGGGCTGCCGCGAGGTCGTCGGCGCCGTCCGGACCCAGGCTTTCTGCGGGTTTCACCGCCACTCGCGTCGCGTCGGCCACACCCGAGTGAAAGCGCGGTTGCGGGTCGTGAAGCCCAGCTAGGACCCCGGTCACGTCGTCCGCGGTCTCGACCAGATGGGCGCCGTCGCGCAGCAGACCGTTGGTACCACGACACCGCGGATCGAGGGGCGAGCCCGGTACCGCGAACACTTCGCGGCCCTGGTCGGCGGCATAGCGCGCGGTGATCAGCGAGCCCGATTTGAGCGCCGCCTCGACCACCACGACGCCGAGCGACAGGCCCGAGATGATGCGGTTGCGGCGCGGGAAGTGGCGGGCGTAGGGCTCGGTGCCGAGCGGCGACTCGGCGACCAGCGCCCCGTGCGCCGCGATCTCGGCCTGCAGGCGCTCGTTCTCGCGCGGATAGGCGACGTCGGCGCCGCCGGCGACCACCGCTACGGTGCCGGTCGCGAGCGCACCCTGGTGCGCCGCCGCGTCGATGCCGCGCGCCAGGCCCGACACGACGGTGAGGCCGGCCGCCCCGAGCCCGTGCGCCAGCGTCTCGGCGAAGCGCCGGCCGTTGACCGAGGCGTTGCGCGCGCCGACCACCGCGACCGACGGGCGGGCGAGCCGCGCCGGATCGCCCAGCACCGTCACGACGGGCGGCGCGTCCTCGAGCGCGGCGAGGCGGGCCGGATAGTCGGGCTCGCACCAGGCGACCAGGCGCGCGCCCAGCCGCGCGTGCGCGGCGAGCTCGTCCTCGGCCTGGGCACGCGTCACGAGGCGCAGCGGCGCCTTGCGGCCGCCGCGCCGCGCGAGCTCGGGCAGCGCATCGAGCGCCGCCGCCGCCGAGCCGAACCGGCGGATCAGCTGGTGGAAGGTGACCGGACCGATGTGCTCGCTGCGCGCCAGGCGCAGCCACGCGACCGTCTCTGCGGCGGACGGCGCGTCGGCGCTCATGTGTCGCTCGGCGCGGCCCGTTCGTACATGGCGACCGGGCGTACGACCTCGGCGGCGATCGCTGGGCCGTTCAGATAGTCGAAGCCGGCCGCGTGCGCGGCCTCCAGCAGCATTGGGTCGGCAATGCCGTGCAGATGCGCGGTCAGGCCTTGCGCGTGCGCGCTCTCGGCGAAGCCCGCGAGGCGCGCGGTCAGGGACGGCATCGGCGCCTCGCTCGACCCGAGCTCGATGCCGATCGACGTCACGCCGAGCCGCGCAGCGCGCTCGAACTCGGTGAACGGCGGCGGCACGCTGATCGTGAGCGCGCGGCAGAACGGCCGCACCGCCTCGATTGCCTCGCCGAGCCGCGCGGTCGGCGCATCGGCCAACAGGCCGGCGATCTCGATCACGATCAGGCGCCGCACGGCCGGCCGCTGGCCGCGGCACAGATCGACGAGCTGTCCGGCGCTGTGGTCGATCAGCGACTGCAGCCGCAGCGGCACGGTGACGAGCGCGCGCTCGGAGCGCCGCACCAGGCGGCGGCCGTCCTTGAGTGCGCGCTGCAGCACGGCACGGTCGATCTCGAAGGCGACCGGCGGATCGTTGGTCGGGTAGGCGGCGACCCCGCGCAAGATCGTGCCGCTGGCGGCGAGCCGCATCGCCTGGGCGCCGAACACCGATACCATCCGGCTCCGAGTGTAGAGCGTCGGCCGGTAGGTCACGCTGACCTCGCCCAGACGGGGGCGCAGCTCGGCCTGCGCCGCGGTGTCGCGCGCCGGCGCGACGTCGTCGGCCTCGGCGAGGGCGCGATTGATGGTTTCCATCGTCGGCGACTCGATCCTCGAGCGTACGACCGCCGAGACGGGCGCGACGAACGCCTCGACGGTCGGCTCCGGCAACGGGCCGAGCGCGCCGAGCAGTCGGTCGCGGATCTCGCGCGCGATCGCCGCGACCTTGAGGCGCGCTTCGTCCTCGACGAGGTCGGCGAACAGGATCAGGTAGGCGTGGTCGTCGAGCGGCGCGAACACGTCGATCGGCGCGAGCCAGGTCCGGAGAACCTGCTCGGTGATCGTGCGCACCCGATCGGCGATCGCGTCCCAGCGCTCGCCGAACTCGGCGTGGAGGTTGTCGAGCTGCAGGAGCTGCAGCTTGCCGGTCGCGCCGCGGCCGAGTCGCCGCGCGACCTCGCCGACGCGGCTCTCGAAGCGCGCCTGCGCCGCCGCGGTCTGGTCCGGCGTCCAGCCTTGCGGCGCCGTCACCGCGCGCGCCGGCTGGTCCCACGACGGCACCTCGGACGATACGGCTCGCGCCGTCGTCAGCTCTTGTGTCGCCGACAGCCGCGCGCTGAGCGCCGCGAGCGCGGACGACGCATCGCTGACCGGCCGATCGTTCGCGGCGTTCGCCAGGTCCGCGATGAAGGTGCGCACCCAGTAGCGCTCGACCAGGTTGAAGTCGCCGGTCATGCGCTGGCGGATCTCCATCGCGATCGCCGTCGCCTTGATGCGCGCCTGCGCCTCGTTGAGGTTGGCGAACAGCAGCAGGTAGCTGTCGTCGTCGAAGGCGACGTAGGCGTCGCCCGGCGCCAAGCGGCGCTCGATCGTGCGCTGGGTGACCTCGCGCACCTTGTCGGCGATCACCTGCCAGCGCTCGCCGAGCTCGGCCTTGATGGCCTCGAGATCGACGAACTGCAGCTTGCCGGCGACCGCGAGATGCCCCTGCTCCAGGAGCTCGGCGATGCGGCCTTGGAACGCCGCGTGGGCGATTTCGCGGCGCTTGTCGCTCCGTGGCGGCGCCGGTTCGGGTACCGAGTCCGGCGCGGCGGGCGTCCGATGCAGCACGTCGTCGAACAGCGCCTCGGCCAGCCGCTTGAAGAGGCCGCGTCGGTCCGGGCCTGCCATCGTGCCTCGCTGTGGCGGCCCCGCCCCGGAGTGAGCCGCGAGCAGCTCAGGCGTGTCGGCCGATCTTCGGTTCGCGCCCGGTCACCAGGCGCCGGATGTTGCCATGATGGCGCAAGACGACAAGGATCGCCAGCAACAGGCCGAGCTGGACCCGCTGCGGATCGGCGAGGAAATACGCGTAGGCAGGCGCGGCGATCAGCGCGATCAGGCCGGCGAGCGACGAATAGCGCGCCAGCGCGGCGACCACGAGCCACGTCGCGCACG
>DATJNS010000184.1:0-5348 GCA_035507915.1 Candidatus Sulfotelmatobacter sp. | reverse complement strand
CGAGCGTCCGGCCCTCCGCGACCTCGAAATCGACCCCGTCGACCGCTTTCATCACGCCGTATCGCGTGTCGAAATAGGTCCGCAGATTTTGAACCTGAAGCAGCGGCACGGTCGTCGTCTCAGTCGCCCCCGGCGGCGCCGGTGCTGTTGGGGAGCGGCGGCGAGAACCGCCCGTCGGCCGCCGTCCATCCGCCATCGACAAGCAGATAGGAGCCGGTGACGTAGGAGCTCGCTTCGGAAGCGAGGAACACGACGGCGCCGACCAGCTCCGATGGGCTCGCCCAACGGCGCAGCATGGATTTGTCGGCATAGGCCTGATACCACGCCTTGTCCTGCTTGATCTGGCGGGTCAGCGGCGTCTCGACGACGCCGGGCGCGATCACGTTCGCCCGAACGCCGCGCTCGCCGAATTCGGCCGCCAGCGCCCGCACCAGTTGCAGGGTTCCGGCCTTGGTTGCGGCATAGACGCCCTGACCCGGCTCCACGACCTGGGCGCGCACGCTCGAACAGGCGATGATGCTGCCGCGGCCGCGTTCGGCCATGCGCGGCGCGAAGGTCCGAAGCACCCGGAACGTGCCCTTCAGGTTCAAACCGACCACGCGGTCGAATTCGTCATCGCTGATGTCGACGACCCGCTTGCGCACATTGATCGCGGGCGTGACGAGCAGCACATCGGGAACACCGGCGGCTGCGGCGGCCTTGGCGATGCTGCTGGCATCGCCGAGATCGACGTGGATTGCCTCTGCGCTCCGTCCTGCGTCGGCGATCGACGCGGCGGTCTCGCGGGCATTCGCCAGATCGATATCGCCGCACACGACATGGGCGCCGAAGCTCGCCAGGCCGAAGCAGCTGGCGCGCCCGATGCCGCTCGCCCCACCAATGACGAGGGCGCGCTTGCCGGTCAAATCGAAAAGTGCCGAATAATTCTCCATTGAACTCTCCTGCTCTTGATCACATCACCGGCTTGCGCCCGATCCACGGCCAAGCCTGCTCATAGGCACGACAGGCGCGCAGGACGAGCGCCTCCTGATTGGGTCGGGCGATCACCTGCAAGCCCACGGGCAGGCCATCGACGAAGCCGCACGGAATCGAGGCCGCGGTAAAGCCCGCGAGATTGACTGCCAAAGTGTAAGCGACCAGCGCCGGTATGCGCTGGGCCGGGCCGACGGAATCGATGACGGGCGCCGTGAGGCCGAGGGTCGGCGACAGCACGAGATCGCAGTGGCGAAAGGCGCTTTCGAGTGAGCGGATGAATTCGGCCCGCCGGCGCACGGCGCGCGAATAGCGGGCGCCGCTGACGCGCTTCGCATCCGCGAATCTGACCCGCGCATACTGCGTCAGCTTGCGGCGCGCCGCCGCATCCGCATAGAGCTCCTCTCCCAACGCGGCGTAGCGGTCGACGAAGTCGAGCACCTTCCACGCCTCATCGATGCCGTCCGTGTCGAGCGTCACGGAATCATCGGCAAAGGTCGCGCCGAGCGAGCTCAGACCAAGAGCTGCCTTTTTTATCGTGCCAATGACGGCGGGGTCGAGCAGGGTCGAGAGGCTCCGATCCTCCCACCATCCGAGCCGCAATCCCGCGACGCCGTCATCGAGCTCTGCGGGATAATCGGGCACCTCGTCCATCCGGCACAGGGGATCGTCAACCGAGGGCTGCGCGAGCAGGTGCAGGAAGATGGCTGCATCGCGCACGTCGCGGGTGATCGGGCCGACGCCCGAAAAGAAGATCGTGCTGCCGAACGCGCCGTGCCGCGGCACGCGACCGTTGCTGGGCAAGACACCCAGCACCCCGCACATCGCCGAGGGCAGCCTGATCGATCCGCCGGCATCGCTGCCAAGCGCCAGGGGACCGAAGCCGGCTGATACGCTGGCCGCCGCGCCGCCGCTCGACCCGCCGGAGGTGCGTCTCGAATCCCAGGGATTGACGCATTCCGGCGCGACGCCGCCGACCGTGCGCCAGAACATGCCGAATTCAGGGGTGTTGGTCTTGCCGATGATGACGCCATCGGCCGCCTTCACCCGCGCGACATGCAGCGAATCCTCCTGCGGCACATGATCAGCATAGACGCAGGAGCCGCCGGTCGTACGGATTCCCTTCGTCCAGAATTGATCCTTGATCGACACCGGCACCCCCGCCAGCGGACCGACGGCCTCGCCGCGAGCGATGCGCCGGTCGACAGCCTGTGCCTGGTCGAGCGCAGCATCGGCCGACAGCGTAATGAATGAGTGGATGCGTGAATCGAGAGCCTCGATCCGTGCGATGAAATGGCGAGCGACTTCAGTCGCCGACAAACGCCGTGCGACGATGGCGTGGCGGAGCTGCCAAGCGGACGCCCAATGGATATCAGATGGTAGATCGGTCATCTCAGGAGATTGTGTTGCCACGGATTGATCAGCCTCGCGGGTCCAATGCATCGCGAAGGCCGTCGCCCAAGAGGTTGAAGCCGACGACGACAAACACGATTGCAATCCCTGGGCTGAGCGCGAGCCATGGAGCAAGCGCCATCACCGCCGTCGAGTCGGCGATCATTCCGCCCCAAGTCGGATCGGGCGGCTGCACGCCCAGCCCGAGATACGACAGAGAGGCCTCGGTCAGGATCGCCAGGGTCACCGTCAACGACGCCTCGACGATCAGCGGCGCCGCGATATTCGGCAGCACATGCCGGTACATCGTCCGCGCGCGGGACACGCCCAGGCCAATGGCTGCCGCAATATAGTCCCGCTCACGAACCGACAGGGTCGAGGCGCGCGCGATGCGGGCGAAACGCGGCATGAACAGTAGACCCATCGTCAAGACCAGGTTCATCAGGTTCGGTCCAAGCGCGGCAACCAGAGCGATCGCCAAAAGAAGGGCGGGAAAAGCTTGCAGAACGTCAAGGATACGCATCATGCCTGCGTCGAGCAGGCCGGTGCTGTAGCCGGCGGCGAGGCCGATCACCGTGCCGGACGCGAACGCAAGCGCGGCACTCAAGCAGGCGACACTGAGCGAGCTGCGCGCCGCGTAGAGAATGCGCGCGAAGACGTCGCGACCGAGCTGGTCGGTTCCCAATAGATGTTGGCTCGAGGGCGGCGACAGCGGCGCATCGGCGATCGCCAACGGATCATGCGCGGTCACCCAAGGGGCGGCCAACGCCAGTGCCATCGCCAACAGCACGATCGCCGCGCCCACGACCAAAGGCAGGTTCAGGCGAAGCCGTGACCGCTCGGAAGCGATTGCGGACAGCTCGCCGACCGCAACCTCGTCCCCTTGCACGGCCGGCCGGCCGGGCGCGTCAATGACCGTCGAGCGCAGATCAACCATGTTGCTGGATCCTCGGGTCGAGCAGGTAGTAGCTGAAGTCGACCAGGATATTGATCAGGACGACGAGGGTCGTGACGACCAATACAGTTGCTTGGACTTGCGTATAGTCGCGGTGATAGATGGCATTGAGCATCAATTGACCGACGCCCGGCAGGCCGAAAACCTGCTCGATGACGACCGCACCGGCAACCAATTGCGCGGCCGTGACGCCGATGGCGGTGACCACGGGTAACAGGGCGTTGCGAAGACCGTGCCGGATCAGCACGCGCACACGACCAGCGCCCTTGGCACGCGCCGTCGCCATGTAAGGCTCTGCCAGCACCTCCAGCATGGCGACGCGCGTGTAACGCATGACAGTCGTCGCCGAAGGCAGCGACAGAACGAAGGCCGGCAGCAGCAAGGTCTCAAGGCTGCCGAGCGGATCGCCGTGCAGGTCGACGGTGCCGAGGGTCTTGAACCAAGGCAGATAGATCGACAGCAAGAGCACAGCCGCAACCCCGACGAAGAAGGCGGGCGTCGAGAGACCGAGGAGCGCAACCGTGCGTATGGTCAGGTCGGGCCAACGCCCGCGTGTCGTCGCCGCCACGACGCCGCCAGGCACCCCGATCGCTATCGAGAAGATCAGGGACAAGGCCGTCAAGACCAGGGTCACCGGAAGGTGCTCGGCGATTTGCGGGCCGACCGGCAGTCCGAAGATCAGCGAGTTGCCGAAATCGCCATGAAGAGCGCCCATGAGCCAGATGCCATATTGGACCGGCAGCGGCTGGTCGAGATGAAGCGCATGACGGATGTTCTGAGCCGCCTGTGAATGGACGCCCACGGTCGGGCCGGCCAGCACGCTGACGATATCGCCGGGGATCAGATGGATGATGGCAAAGCTCATCACCGACACGCCGAACAGCACGGGCAGCGTAAGAGCGATGCGTCCGGCGGCATATCTGAGCATCGGGGCCTCCCCCATCCGAAATCCGGCGCTATGCGCTAGTCCAGCCAGGCTTGCCGCAGATAAACGCGCTGTGCCGAAGGCACGGCGCGGTAGCCACGCAGCTTCGTGGTCCACATCTCCCAGCGGAGCGGCGAGGCGCAGGGCGTGATGACGTAGGCCATATCGGCAATGCGCTGCTGAACCGCTCGATAAATTCTGACACGCTCGGCCATGTCATAGCTCTGTCGCCCCTTGGCCAGGAGATCGTCCAAGGCGGGATCTGTGGTCTTGCCCGGATTGACCGTCGAATGCGAATCGAGCCGAATCGATATGTTGGTGTCGGGATCGGGGCCCCAGACCAAACCTGCCATCGAGATCGGCGATTGCGTCGATTGAAAATCGGCGACGAGATTGCCCCACTCCTTTTGGAGGATATTGATCCTGATGCCGATGCGGGCAACCTGTTGCTGGATGATCTGCGCGATCAGCACGTCGCCGTAGTTGGATGGCGAGACCGCGAAGGTCGTGTCGATGCCGGCGGCGTAGCCGGCTTCGGCCATCAGCGCCTTGGCTGCGGCAACGTCTTCCTTGGCGTAGGGCAACCCCAGCACATCGGCGCTCGGAACCGCGAAAGGGGCCTGCGCCGGCGGCAGTGCCGCACTGAGGCCGGCCTGGCCACGCCACACCACCTTGACGATCAGCTCGCGGTTCAGCGCGAGGCTGAAGGCTCGTCGCACGCGGACGTCGCTAAAGGGCGGACGGCGCTGGTCGAATTCGAGCAGCAGCAGTCTCGAATAGGCTTTGGGTTCGGGCGCTACGATGTTCGCCGCGCTGCGCATCTGCGCGGCCGAGTCCGGAGAGCTAAGCCAAGTCAACTGCACGCTGCCGGCCCGCAGCGCCGCCATGCGGCTCCCCTCTTCGGGAATGATCCGGAAGTCCAAGCCGTCGAGATAAGGCAAGCCGGGCTCGTAGTAATGAGGGTTGCGCTTCAGCTTCACCAGGGAATCCGGCTGGAAATCCTCCAGCATGAACGGCCCCGTGCCGACGCCGCCCTTGACCAGGTCGCCGCGGCGCTTGACGTCCGCGGCGTTGACGATCGCGGCGTATTTGACGGTAGCGAGA
>DATJNS010000183.1:0-19804 GCA_035507915.1 Candidatus Sulfotelmatobacter sp. | reverse complement strand
ATGATGTCGAGCACGCGCAGCTTGGTCGATTCGACGACGTCCTCAGGCAGATCCTCGAGGCGCAGGGTCGTCATCCAGCGCACGAGCTGATCGCTGTGGCTCGGCAAGGCCGCGCTCCTTGGTCAGTCGCCCGGCTTGCGCCGGTCCGACCGGATACGCGTTGCGGTGGATTTCATGCCAACCCCTTCCAAGCCCCGCTTGTCCTATAGCGCATCGAGGCCGGATTTGGGATGGGCACCGGGCGCGGAGGTCCCGGGGGCGGGCTCGGGCAGGGTGGGCGCGGCCTATTGCGAGGCGAGCGCCAGGTTCTCGACCGGCGGGATCAGGGTGAAGCCCGTCTTGCTCTCATAGGCGATTCGGTGGCCGGTAACCAGCGGTACCTCGAGCCACACGCGTCCGCGGTCGGCCATCTGCACCGCCGGGCCAGCAACCAATGGGTGAATACGAATGACATTTCGCCACGCTTTCGGGAAATCGAGCCCGGAAGCGTGCGCCATGCGGCATTCTCGGAGCAGGTCTTCCGGCGACATGCGCGACCTCCCCCCGGCGCCACCGAGCGGGCGCAAGGACGCGGTTGGCGCGCACGGGTCGCAGCCGCAGCCCGGGCTTCGCTCCGCAAGTTTGGTTTGGTTGTCAAAAGCCTTCCCAAGACCTTGGTTATCCCACCAGGGCCATGGCGCGCGAGTCAGGACAAATACGTAATCGCTGCGCAAGTTGGTCCGGTCACGCTCGCGCCCGGGTCGCCTGTCCACGACGGCCGGGCTCGATTGACGCCGCCGGGGTCGGCTCCTAGCGTGGCCCCCGAGGTCGTCGACTGAGAGGCCCGATCGCCATGCCGCCCGTGCGCCGCCCCGCCGATCGTCCCGTGCTGCTGACCGGCGCCGCGGGCGGCCTGGGCAGCGCGCTCCGGCCGCGCCTCGTCGAGCGCTACGGCGCGTTGCGCAGCTCCGACATCGTGCCCTTCGGGCCGCCGCTCGCCGGCGAGGAGATCGTGATCGGCGACATCGCCGACGACGGCTTCTGCGACGCTCTGTGCGCCGGCGCAGGCGCGCTGGTGCATCTCGGCGGCCGCTCGACCGAGGACTCGTGGGCGGTGATCAGCCGCGCCAACATCATGGGCTGCTTCAACATGTTCGACGCCGCGCGCACCGCCGGCATCAAGCGCGTCGTGTTCGCGAGCTCGAACCACGCGATCGGCTTCCATCGCGCCGATCAGCGCCTCGACGCGACGGTGCGCCAGCGTCCGGACTCGCTCTATGGCGTCAGCAAGGCGTTCGGCGAGGATCTCGCGAGCCTCTACGTCGACAAGCACGGCATGGAGATCGCGTGCCTGCGCATCGGCTCGTCCTTCGCCGCGCCGAGCGACGTGCGCCAGCTTTCGACCTGGCTCAGCTACGCCGATCTGTTCCGCCTGGTCGTCGCCTGCCTGGAGGCGCCCAAGCTCGGCTTCGCCGTGATGTACGGGGCGTCCGACAATTCGCGCGGCTGGTGGGACAATTCGCGGACGCCCGAGATCGTGTTCGCGCCCGAGGACAGCGCCGACGCGTTCGCCGCCGCGCTGATGCCGAACGGCGACACGCGCGACCCGAACGACCCCGCGGTCAAGTTCCAGGGCGGCGCGTTCGTGACCTTCGAGACCCGGCGCCGGTGAGGCGGAGAGGGGAGCTGACGCGATGACCGAGCCCGCGCCGATCGACGACACCGTGAAGGCTCAGCTCGCCGGCGTGGGCGCCGCGACCATCGCGACCGAGCTGTTCAACCGCGGCCTGCGCAACTGCTTCCTCTACGGCCTGAAGCCGCTCAACCCGGCGCATTGCCGCTTCGTCGCCGAGGCCTTCACCTTGCGCTACATTCCGAGTCGGGAGGACGTCGACGACTACCGGATCTACCACAAGCCCGGCCATCCGCAGCGCGTCGCGATCGAGAGCTGCCCGCCGGGCCATGCCCTGGTCATGGACTGCCGCAACGATCCGGTCGGCGCGTCGGCCGGCGACATCCTGGTGACCCGCCTGATGATGCGCGGCGTCGCCGCGGTGATCACCGACGGCTCGTTCCGCGACAGCCCGACGATCGCGACCCTGGCGTTCCCGGCATTCGCCGCCGGCCAGTCGCCCAACATCAGCCTGGTGCGCCATCACGCGGTCGACATGCAGGTGCCGATCGCGTGCGCCGGCGTCGCGGTCTATCCGGGCGACGTGCTGGTCGGCGAGGCCGAGGGCGTGATGGTGATCCCGCGCCACCTGGCGGCCGAGGTCGCCGCCGGCGCGGTCGAGCGCGATCTGAGCGAGGAGTTCGTCATGGAGAAGATCAAGGCCGGCGCCTCGATCACCGGCGTCTACCCGTTCTCCGACGAGACCAAGCGCGCGTACGAGGCCTGGAAGGCGCGGCGCAAGAAGTAGCCGGCAAAAAAAGAAGGGCCGGGCATGCGCCCGGCCCTCATCGCAAGCGTCGACGTCGGACTTAGAAGTCCATGCCGCCGTGGTCGTGGCCGCCCGGCATCGGCGGGGCCTTCTTCTCGGGCTTCTCGGCGATCATCGCCTCGGTGGTGATCAGCAGTCCGGCGACCGAGGCCGCGTCCTGGAGCGCCAGCCGCACGACCTTGGTCGGGTCGATGATGCCGGCCTTCACCAGGTCGGTGTACTCGCCCGACTGGGCGTCGTAGCCGTAGTTCGCGTCCTTCGACTCGAGCAGCTTGCCGACCACGATCGAGCCGTCGGCGCCGGCGTTCTCGGCGATCTGGCGCGTCGGCATCTGGAGCGCGCGGCGCACGATGTCGATGCCGACCTTCTGGTCGTCGTTGGTCGCCTCGAGGTTCTTGAGCACGCGCGTGGCGTAGAGCAACGCCGTGCCGCCGCCCGGGACCACGCCTTCCTCGACCGCGGCGCGGGTCGCGTGCATCGCGTCCTCGACGCGATCCTTGCGCTCCTTCACCTCGATCTCGGTGGCGCCCCCGACGCGGATCACCGCGACGCCGCCGGCCAGCTTGGCGAGCCGCTCCTGCAGCTTCTCGCGATCGTAGTCCGAGGTGGTCTCGTCGATCTGCGCCCGGATCTGGCTGCACCGCGCCTGGATCTCCTTCTTGGTGCCGGCGCCGTCGATGATGGTCGTGTTCTCCTTCTCGATGCGCACGCGCTTGGCCTTGCCGAGCATGTCGAGCGTGACGCTCTCGAGCTTGATGCCGAGGTCCTCGGCGATCAGCTGGCCGCCGGTCAGGATCGCCATGTCCTCGAGCATCGCCTTGCGGCGATCGCCGAAGCCCGGCGCCTTGACGGCCGCGACCTTGAGGCCGCCGCGCAGCTTGTTGACCACCAGGGTGGCGAGCGCTTCGCCCTCGACGTCCTCGGCGATGATGCACAGCGGCTTGCCGCTCTGCACCACCGACTCGAGCAGCGGCAGCATGGCCTGCAGGCCCGACAGCTTCTTCTCGAAGAGCAGGATGTAGGGGCTCTCGAGCTCGGCGATCATCTTCTCGGCGTTGGTGACGAAATAGGGCGAGATGTAGCCGCGGTCGAACTGCATGCCCTCGACGACGTCGAGCTCGGTCTCGAGGCTCTTGGCCTCCTCGACCGTGATCACGCCCTCGTTGCCGACGCGCTGCATCGCCTTGGCGATCATGTCGCCGATTTCCTTGTCGCCGTTGGCCGAGATCGTGCCGACCTTGGCGATGTCGTCGTTCGACGTGACCTTGCGCGAGCGCTTCTTGACGTCGGTGACCACGGCCTCGACCGCCATGTCGACCCCGCGCTTGAGGTCCATCGGGTTCATGCCGGCGGCGACCGCCTTGGCGCCCTCGCGCACGATTGCCTGGGCGAGCACGGTCGCGGTGGTGGTGCCGTCGCCCGCCAGATCGCTGGTCTTGGAAGCGACCTCGCGGACCATCTGGGCGCCCATGTTCTCGAACTTGTCGGCGAGCTCGATCTCCTTGGCGACCGTCACGCCGTCCTTGGTGATGCGCGGCGCGCCGAACGACTTGTCGAGCACGACGTTGCGGCCCTTCGGGCCCAAGGTCACCTTGACGGCGTTGGCGAGAATGTCGACGCCGCGCAGCATGCGGTCGCGCGCGTCGATGCTGAATTTCACGTCCTTGGCTGGCATCTCTGATGTCTCCCCAAATGAAAAAGCGGATGAAAAGCTAGGCGGCCTTGCTCTTGGCGCCGGACTTCTCGATCACGCCCATGATGTCGGATTCCTTCATCACGATGAGCTCTTCGTTGTCGAGCTTGACCTCGGTGCCCGACCATTTGCCGAACAGGATGCGGTCGCCGACCTTGACGTCGAGCGGATGGATCTTGCCGTCCTCTGAGCGCGCGCCCGGACCGACGGCGATCACTTCGCCCTCCATCGGCTTCTCCTTGGCGGTGTCCGGAATGATGATGCCGCCGGCGGTCTTCTCTTCCTGTTCGACGCGCCGGACGACGACGCGGTCATGCAATGGACGAAACCTCATAGACGTCTCCTCGATGCGACACGATTGGGATCTAGCACTCGTCAAAGGGGAGTGCTAACGGCCGTGGAATTAGAAGGTTCGATTCGGCTTGTCAAGCGCTCCGGCGGGAGGCTCGCAAACCATTGAATAAGAATAGAGTTTCGCGACGCCCGGCGGCGCTCGGAATGGCCGCTCAGGCGCCCCAGACGGCGCGCAGCACGCGCAGCCAGTTCTCGCCCATGATCTTGCGGATCTTGGCCTCCGGCCAGCCGGCGCGCGCCATGGCGGCCGTCAGGTTGGGGAGCTCGCCGATGGTCTGGATGCCGGCCGGGTTCACGATGTCGCCGAACTCGGTGAGCTTGCGGCCGGTCCCCTTGTCGTGGGTGATCCAGTCGAAGAAGCCGCGGTCGTGGTCCTGGGTGAAGTCGGTGCCAATGCCGACGCAATCCTCGCCGGCCACCCGCACCACGTAGTCGATCGCCTCGACATAGTCGTCGACGGTCGCAGCGGTGCCCTGGCGCAGGAACGGCGGGAACATGGTGACGCCGACGAAGCCGCCGCGCTCGGCGATGAAGCGCAGCTGCTCGTCCGACTTGTTGCGCGGATGGGCCTTGAGCCCGGCGGGCAGGCAGTGCGAGTAGCACACCGGCTGCTTCGAGACCCGGATGGCGTCCTCGGAGGTCTTGGGGCCGACATGCGACAGGTCGCACATCATGCCGACGCGGTTCATCTCGGCGACCACGTCGCGGCCGAAATCGGAAAGCCCGCCGTCATGCGACTCGTAGCAGCCGGTGCCGACGAGGTTCTGCGTGTTGTAGGCGAGCTGCGCGATGCCGACGCCGAGCTCCTTGAAGAGCTCGACGTACTCGATGCGGTCCTCGAAGGCCGAGACGTTCTGGAACCCGAGCGCGATGCCGGTCCGGCCGTCGCGCTTGGCACGCGCGATGTCGGCCGTGGTGCGCACCGGCACGATCAGGTCGGCATGCTCGCGGAACCAGCGCTTCCAGGCGGCGATGTTGTCCATGGTCGCCTGGAAACCTTCCCACACGCAGCACGTGCAGTTGGCCGCGGTCAGTCCGCCGCGCCGCATGTCCTCGAACACGCCGCGGCTCCAGCGGCTGACGATCAGCCCATCGAACACGACGAGATCTTGATGCAGCTCGGCCATGCGATCCTCGCGCTCCCGCTCGCGTGCAGCCTAGGGGCTGTGCCCGCGCCGATCCAGCGGCGCCGATCGGGCTTCCCGCGCGCGCCGCGCGCCGGCTAGGCTGGCGGCGGACAGCACCGGGAGCCGATCGCCATGGACGATGCCGCCATCAAGGCCGCGCTGGCGCAGATCTTCGCCGCCGACTCCGCGCTCTACAAGACGCGCGGCTTTCAGCGCCGCATCGGCTACGGCAAGCGGCCGGCGCTGATCAACATCGACCTGGCCAACGCCTGGACGCGGCCCGGCCACGCCTTCAGCTGCGACGGCATGGACGTCATCATCCCGGGCGTCCAGCGGCTGCTCGCGGCGTTCCGCGCGCGCGGGCTGCCGGTCGTCTACACCACGACCGCCTACGACGTCACCGAGGGCCCCAACACCGACATGGGGCTGTGGCACCACAAGATTCCGGTCGAGCTCCTGAAGACCGGCAGCGAGGCGGCGGCGATCGACGACCGGATCGCGCCGGCGCCGGACGAGCTCGTGATCGTCAAGAAGCGCGCGAGCGCGTTCCACGGCACCTTCCTCGCCGGCTATCTGCGCGCCGCCCAGGTCGACTCCGTGATCGTGACCGGCGTCACGGCGGCGGCGTGCGTGCGCAACACGGTCGAGGACGCGATCGCCGACGGCTTCCGCCCGATCATCGTGCGCGAGTGCGTCGGCGACCGCATCCAGGGCGCGGTCGAATGGAACCTGTTCGACATCGATGCCAAGTTCGGCGACGTCGAGCCGCTCGAGGGCGTGCTCACCTATCTCAAGTCGAACCAGATCGGCTGAGCCGGCATGGCCCGGCGGCGCATCGCGGTGATCGGCGCGGGCATGGCGGCCCCGCCGCACGCCCAGAGCCTGCTCGATCTCGCCGATCGGATCGAGGTCGCCGGCGTGTTCAGCCGCGAGCGCGACAAGCTCGACCGCTTCGCCGAGCGCTTCGCGCTGCCGGTCACCGACGCGCTTGAGCCGCTGCTCGCCGATCCGTCGATCGAGGCCGTGATGGTGCTGACCCCGCCGACCACGCATCTCGAGGTGGTCGAGCGCGCGGTCGCCGCCGGCAAGCACGTGCTGCTCGAGAAGCCGGTCGAGGCGACGCTGGCGCGCGCCACGCGACTGGTCGAGCTCGTCGAGCGCGCCGGCGTCACGCTGGGCATCGTGCTGCAGCTGCGCTTCCGGCCCAACGCGCTGCGTCTCGAGGCGCTGATCCGCGGCGGCGAGCTGGGCGCGATCGCCGCGGCGTCGGCGGCGATCCGCTGGTGGCGGCCGCAGAGCTACTACGACGAGCCGGGCCGCGGCACCAGGGCGCGCGACGGCGGCGGCGTGCTGCTGACACAGGCGATCCACGCGCTCGACCTGTTCCAGAGCCTGGCCGGGCCGATCGCCGAGGTCACGAGCTTCGCCGCGACCTCGGCGCTGCACCGCATGGAGACCGAGGACCTGGTATGCGCCGGCGTGCGGTTCGCCGGCGGCGCGCTCGGCACGATCGACGCGACGACCGCGAGCTATCCGGGTTTCCCCGAACGGCTCGAGTTCGTCGGTACGCGCGGCACCGCCGTGCTGCACGGCAACGGCGCGCTCGACCTGTTCTGGCAGGACGGACGCGCCGAAAGCTTCGAGGGCGAGGGCCGGTTCGGCGGCGGCGCCGATCCGATGGCGTTCGCGCACGACCATCATCGCGCGGTGCTGACCGATTTTCTCGACGCGCTCGACCGGCGGCGCGCGCCCAAGGTCAGCGGCCGCGAGGCCCTGAAGGTGCACCGTCTGATCGACGCGCTGCTGCGCTCCAGCGAGACGCGCCGCCCGGTCGCGCTGGCCGAGTGAGCGCGCGCGGCGATCCGCGCGCTCAGCCGCGGGCGCGCCTGGATTTCGGCGCGTGCCGCGCGGCTGGCGTCGGCACGAGCATCACGAGCTTGAAGTCGGGCCGGCTCGCCAGGCTGAAGGCGATCTGCTCGTAGCGCAGCCGGCCGTCGCGCGGATGCTCGAACCGGCGCTCGCCGCCGGCGCGCTCGACGACGGCATGCTCGCGCCAGCAGCGCGCGAACAGGGCGCTGCGCCGCGTCAGCTCCTCGACCAGCGCGCGCAGCGCCGGATCGTCGAGATGCGTGCCCGAGTCGGCGCGGAACTCGGCGAGCACGCGGCGCGCGCGGTTCTCCCAGTCGGGGATCACGCGGCGCGCGACCGGGCTGAGGAACACGTAGCGCAGCAGGTTGCGCGCGACGCCGTCGGGATCGGCGCCCGCGCGGTCGAGCCAGCCGACGAACAGCCGCTCCGCCGGCGCGTTCCAGGCACGCGCGGTCCAGGTCCGGTCGAGCAGGTAGGCGGGGCCGGCGATCGCCGCGAGCGCCGCGGCGAGCGCGGGCGGCACGTCCATGGCGTCGGTCGCGGGCGCGCCGTCGGGATCGCGCCGCCCGGCGAGCTCGAACAGATAGGCGCGCTCGGCCGGCGTCAGGTGCAGCGCGCCGGCGAGCGCCGCCAGCGCGGTCGGCGAGGCGGAGACGTCGCGGCCCTGCTCGAGCCACGCATACCAGGTTGCGCTCATGCCGGCGGCTTGGGCGATCTCCTCGCGGCGCAGCCCGGGCGTGCGTCGGCGCGGTCCGGCCGGCAGGCCGAGGCTGGCCGGGGCGATGCGGGCGCGCTGGGCGCGCAGGAAGTCGCCGAGCGCGCGACGTCGGGTCTCCGGGCGGGTCGCCATGGCAGAATGGATACCAGGATAACTGACACTCTGGTACCAGGTTCGTCAGCCTGCTATGTCGGGTTCGTCCATGCCCGAGAGGAGGAGCCCGTGCGCCGTTTCCACATCGCTCTCGCGGTCGCCGACCTCGCGGCGTCGATCGCCGACTACACCAGGCGCCTCGGCACCGCGCCGACCGCGGTGGTTCCCGGCAAATACGCGTTGTTCCGCACCGATCAGCTGAACTTCTCGATCAACCAGCTGCCCGAGCGGGCCGGCCAGCTGCGCCATCTCGGCTTCGAGGACGACGCGGCGAGCGGCTTCACCAGCGATCACGACGTCAACGGGATCGAATGGGAGCTGTTCTCGCCGGCCGGGCAGGATGCCAAGATCCCCGAGGTCTACGGCCCCGAGGTGGTCTGGCGCTGAGCGCGGCAGGGCGAAGCCCGCGAGCGCCAACCAAAGCAGACGCGGCGGGTCGTGGCACGGGCTAGCGAGTCTTGTTCGCGCTCGCGGGCGCTACGCGCCCTGCCGCGCTAGCCGAACAGCGTCTCGGCGGCGGCGCGATGGCCGGCCAAGAGACCGGGCAGGCGCCCGGGGTCGGTGCGGCCCCAGCCGCATTCGCCGGCGACCCCGAAGTCGGCGACGACGCGCCGCGCCGCCTCGATGCGCGCGCGGTCGCCCGCCTCGTCGGCGTGATGGAGCAGACCGAGATAGAGCCGCGTCTCGGGTCGCTTGCGCCAGCCGGCCAGCGGCGCGAAATACGCGTCGTCGCTGCGCGGCTTGGGCACCGGCACGTGCAGGAAGTCGATCGGCCGATGGACTGCGTCGCCGATGCCGTTCATCAGCTCGACCAGGACGCCCATATCCTTGGGCTGGACCAGATGCTCGTCGGCCGGCGAGCCGTAGCACAGGTGATAGCCGAGCTCGACGCCGCGCGGCACCGCATCGCCCAGCCGGGCGAGCTCGGCGAAGATGCGCGCCTGGTAGTCGTCCGGCCGGCCGGTGAAGTAGTTCTCGAACAGCAGCACCTCCTGGCAGACGTCGATCTGGATCGATAGATCCGCGGCCGGGATCGTGCGAACGATGCGGCCGAGCGCCGCCAAGAGATCGCGCTCGTAGAGCCGCAGATACTCGTCGCGCGAGCGCGGGCTGACATACATCCAGGCGCTCGCGATCGGCGTCGGCAGGCAGACCTGGAAGCGCAGGTCCTTCGGCAAGGCACCCTCGCGGCGCAGGCGCTGGAACACGCCATATGACTCGCGCGCCGCGCGGTCGTAGCCGGTATCGAAGCGCACCACGTCGAGATCGACATCGTCCTTGAAGCGCAGATAGGGCGCCTCGCGCACCAGCTTGCCGTCCCACTGATAGAGCGTCAGCGGCGGCGCCTTGGTGTCGAACTCCATGGCCGGATGCGCTTCGAGCATGTTGCGCTGGAAATAGATCCAGCGCCCGCGCGCGCCGGTCTCGCCGTCGGGGATGCGCCGGAGGTACGGGCCGAGCGCGGCGCCGACGCGCCGGAGGACCTGTTCGGCGTCGAGCAGCGGCACGCTGCCGATCAGATGCAGGCGATCGGATGGCGACGGCATGACGACACCCCGCGGCTGTGGTCGCCGGTTTGGCGGTCGGGCCCCAGTCTAGCGCAAACCTAGCCGCCGATCTTCACCGTCACCGAGCGCGTCGTGCCGAAGGACGGCATCACGGAGGAATGACGGCCGGCGCCGCCCGCGACGACGACCATGATGTCTTCCTTGGCCGACGCCAGGTGCATGCCGCCGGCGCCGTCGGCGCCGATCACGCGGTGGGGCAAGCGCTCGCGGAACGTCTTGCGCTGTCCCGGACCGATGTGATGGCTGGGGATGATCGCGCGGTCGACCATGAACTGCTTGATGTCGTCCTTCGTGAGGCCTTCGCGCGCGATCAGGTGGGCGTGCTCGGGTCCGAGCGCGATCAGGTTCTCGCCCGCGAGATAGGAGTTGTTCGAGCCCGGCGTCGCCAAGACGCCGGCGACCGTCAGCAGCACGTCCTCCGCCGTCGAGCCGAAATGCTCATTGACGTTGTGCGGTCCTTCGACGCCGCACACCGTCACCGTGCTGTCGGATGCCGCGAAGCCCCGCTCGACATGCAGCGGCGTCCACGGATTCTCGGCCTCGTTCTCGGCGAAGCAAAAGGCGTACTTGGCCGGCGAACCCTGGGTCGAGCGGTCGAGGATGCCGGGCGCGGCGCCGCCGATGTTGGTCATCACCAGGCGGATCGCCCGGCCGATCACCGCGTTGGCGAGCACGCCCTGACCCATGCAGTTGTAGCTCGCGTTGACATCGAGCTCGTGCGCGATCGGGCCGTTGACCAGGGTCAGCACGGTGACGGGATGGGTCGTGCACTGCAGCGCCTTCAGATTGAACTGCGGCTGGATCATCGCGCGCGTCGCGGCGATCACGACCGGCAGGTGCGCCGCCTCGCAGCCCGCCATGATGGCGTTGATCGCGACCTTGCCGACGGTGGCGAGCCCGAGGCGCGGCTCGACCGTGCCGATCGGCGTCTCCGGATCGAGGCCGGTCTCCTTGATCATGCGCTCGAAGCGATCCGGCGTCGGCGGCACGACCGGCAGTCCATCGGTCCAGCCGCGCTGGTAGAACAGTCGGTTGATGGCGTCCCAGCTGTCCGGCGTCCGGATGATCGTCGGCGCGTCGGGCGCGTTGAAGTTGCCTTCGAACAGCGAGTTGTAGCGCAGGCGGTTCTTGCGCGGCACGTCGCGCAGCCGGCCCTCGGCGGCGACCGCCTCTGCATCGTCCTCGAGCAGGTGCGCGATTTCCGGCAGCGCGCCCTCGGCGAGCTCGGCGATGCGCTCGGGCGGCAGCTTGGCGACCGGATGGGGCAGGATGGTGAGCGCCAGCCCCGGCAGGCCCCAGCACTCGGCCTCCGCCTTGGCGAGGGCGAAGAACTCGTCCGTGCAGGCGAGCGCCGTCGGGATGCCGTGCTCTTCGAGCTTGACGGTGTCGTGGATACACCACGACGTGCACGAGCCTCAATCCGCGAAGGCGGCGACGACGGCGTGACAACGGTTCAGGAATTCGTGAGTGAAGTTGGCGGGCACGCTCGAGTTCTTGGTGAAGCGGAGGAACTCGAGGTTCTTCCAGCGCGCCCGCATCAGCCGCTCGACGTTGTCGAGGAACTTGTCGGCGTTCTGCTTCATGTTGCCGAACAGCCCGACGGTGCGGATCTCGGAGAGCTTCCGCCGCTTGGCCAACGGCTTGTCGAGACGCGGGTAGAGCCCGCACGGGTTCATGAGCTCGGTCGCCATGGTCCGACGGTACCGCCGGCGCGGGCAGGCATCAAGCGTCGACCGCGTCGGGCTCCTCGAGGCAGGGCAGCGGCACGAGCACGCCGCCGCTCAGCTCGTGCGCGATCGTGTCGACGTCCTGCACGAGCGTCCGGCCATGGGTGTGGCGCACGACCTGGTAGCGGGCGCGCGCATCCTCGAGCCGGGCGCACAGCGCCGCGACGTCGGTGATCATGTCGCGGCGGATCTCGTCGACGATGCCGCTGACGCCGACTCGACTCAACAGATGCTCCGAGCCCCGGAATAGCTGCAGGGTGAGGAGAACGTTGGGTGCCGCCGAGGCGCCGATCGTGAACGGCGTGAGCAGCCGGCCCGTCATGATCAAGTTCGCGGCGTCGGGTTGATAGACCGCGGTCGAATAGAGCGGCGCGCGCCGCGCTACGGTTTCGTCGAACAGCGACTTCACATACCGATGGTGCGCGCCCCGGAGCACGTCGGCGAATATCCGCTTGCCGGTCGTGTCGCTGCCCCACAGCCGCATGCACTCGGCGCCGATATAGGCGTAGGTGGCCTCGCCCCGCAGGTCGGCGACCACCAGGTTGGGCAGCAGCGTGCGGGGGATCACCGCGACGTCGCCGCTCCACGCCGGCAGCGGGCGGCCGTCGCGGCTCGCATCCCAGAAGCGAAGGAGCTCGAGGAACTCCGGATCGGCGAAGAACTGGGTCGTCAGCATCGGCGCCGCCAGTCAGCCCGGAGCATTCTACCCCAGAAGCCCCCTGCACGGTCAGTGCCAAAGGGCGCCGGGCGTCAGCTATCCGGGACGGTATCCGGTTCATCGAAGCAAGGCAGCGGGATCAGCGCGCTTCCGGCGAGCTCCTGGGTGATGAGCTCGACGTCCTGGGCGAGCATGCGCTGGCGGGTGTGGCGCGCGATCTGATAGCGCCGGCGCGCGTCCTCGAGCCGGGTACACAGCTCGACCACGTCGGTGATCAGGTCGCGACGCAACTCGTGCACGATCCCCGCGACGTCGATCGCGCGCAGATCCTGCTCCGAGCCCTTGAACAGCTGGACCGCGAGCAGGAAGCGCGGCTCGGTCGTGCCCTCGCCGGTGAACGGCGCGACCACGCGCCCGGTCAACACGACGCCGGCGTCGCTCGACTGATAGACGGCGGACGAGAAGATCGGCGCGCGCCGCGCGATCACCTCGTCGCTCAACGACTTGAGGTAGCGGCGGTGTGCGCCGCGCAGCACGACCGTGAAGACCGGCCGGCCGACCGGCTTGCCGCCCCAGAGCCGCGCGACCTCGGCGCCGATGTAGCGATAGGTCGCTTCGCCGTGAAGGTCGATCACGGCGAGGTGGGGCAGCAGCTCGCCCGGCAGCATGCCAACGTCGCCGCCCCAGTGGGGCAGCGCCCGATCACCGCGGTTGGCGTTCCAGAAGCGTAGCAGGCCGACGAACGCGGGGTCGGCGAAGAACTGGGTGGTCAGCATCGCCGCCGCGCGGCGGGGTGGGCACCGCGCGCCTGGAAGGATGGCTGGGCGCCGATGCGCCCGCGCGAGACGGTAGCGGTCCAACGCACGCGCTTCAAGCGCACGCCAGGTCCGGATCCTCGAGGCAGGGCAACGGGACGAGCGCGCCGCCGGTCAGCTCCTGGGCGATCAGGTCGACATCCTGCGCGAGCGAGCGCTGCCGGGTGTGGCGCGAAATCTGAAAATCGCGGCGCGCGGTCTCCAGCCGCGCGCACAATTCGCCGACGTTGGTGATCATGTCGCGGCGGATCTCGTGAACGATGCCCTTGATGCCGATCTGGCGCAGCTCGGTGTCGGATCCCCTGAACAGCTGCAATGTCATCATCGCGCCGGGATCGGGCGAGCCGCGGTAGCTGAATGGCGCATAGAGGCGACCGGTCATGATCACGCTGGTCGCGTCGGGTTGATAGACGGCAGTCGAGAAGATCGGCGCCCGTCGCGCCACCGACTCCTCGCCGAGCGACCTGATGTAGCGGCCGTGCGCGCCGGTGAGCACGTCGCTATAGATGCGCTTGCCCGTGGGGTCGCTGCCCCAGCGCCGGACGCATTCGGCGCCGACATACTGGTAGACCGGTTCCGGGCCGCGACGATCGGTGATGATCAGGTTCGCCAACAGGTTGCGCGGCACCACGCCGACGTCGCCGCTCCAATCCGGCAGCGCGCGGCCGGCGCGGCTCGCCTCCCAGAACTGCAGAAGCTCCAAAAAGTCGGGATCGGCGAAGAAATAGAAATAGGTGCTGATCATCGGGAACCGCGATTTGCCTCTGGGATAGGCAGCCGGCACGCGGCTAACCTATAAGATGTGATGCCCCGACCGTCGGGGCAACAGGAGAAGCCCTTTGTTCCTCAGCCTGTCCGATGAGCAGCGTCGTTTCGTGTCGACCGTGCGCGAGCTGGCGCAGGGCGAGTTCCGGGCGCGCGCCCAGCAGTACATGGACGGTACGTTTCCGTGGGAGAACATGCGCGCGCTCGCCAAGCTCGGCGTGCTCGGCATGGCGGTCCCCGAGGAACATGGCGGGCTCGGCTTGCCGGTGTTCGACACGGCGCTCGTGCTCGAGGAGATCTCGAAGGCCTGCTACGTGACCGCGATGGCGGTGCTCGGCGAGGTCGGTACCCAGACGCGCGTGATCGCGACCTATGCGCCCGAGCACATCAAGCGGCGCATTCTGCCCGGCGTGTGCACGGGCGAGCACATTCTGGCAATCTGCATGACCGAGCCGGACGCCGGCACCGACGTCGCCAACTACAAGACCAACGTCGAGGTGACCGGCAACCGGCTGCGCCTCAACGGCGTCAAGACGCTGATCAGCCGCGCGCCCGAAGCCAGCATGTTCGTGGTGTTCACGCGCATCAACAAGACGCCGGGGCGCGAGGGCATCGGCTGCGTGCTGGTCGAGAAGGGTACGCCCGGCCTGGCGGTCACCGGCAACTTCCACACCATGGGCGGCGAGTATCTGCACGAGGTGCGCTTCGAGGATTGCGAGCTGCCGCTCGAGAATCTGGTGATCCGCGACGACGGCTTCAAACGCCTGTTGTCGGCGTTCAACACGCAGCGCTGCCTGAACCCGAGCATCTCGCTCGGCCTCGCCGAGGGCGCGCTCGAGGAGGCGGTCAAGTACATGCATGCACGCAAGGCGTTCGGCCGTGAGATCGGCACCTTCCAGGGCATGCGCTGGAAGCTGGCCGACATGTACAAGGACGTCGAGACCGGCCGCTCCATCCTGTACCGCGCCTGCGCGACCGCCAACCCGTTCCCCGACCCTCTGCTCGCCGCGACCGCCAAGCTCTACTGCAACGAGATGGCGCTGCGCGTGACCAGCGAGGCGATCCAGGTCCACGGCGGCTACGGCTTCACCGACGAATTCCCGGTGTCGCGCTTCTACCGCGGCGCGCGCTACGGCACCTTGGGCGGCGGCACCTCGGAGACCTTGCGCGACCTGATCGGCAAGCGCGTGCTCGCCGGCGTCGATCCGACCGACGGCATCCTCGGTCTCGAGGCGTTCTGATCGGTGTACCTGCTCGAGCACGACGCCAAGACGCTGGCGGCCGGCTTCGCCATCCCGTCGCCGCCCGGCTGCCTGATCGGCGAGGCGCTGCCGCCGGGCCCGTGGGTCGTCAAGGCGCAGGTCGCCGCCGGGGGGCGCGGCAAGGCGGGCGCCATCCGCAAGGCCGCGACGATGGCCGAGCTCGACAGCCACGCGCGTGCGATCGGCGCGATGAGCGTGCGCGGGCAGCGCGTGCGCGGCGTGCGCGTCGAGCAGGATGTCGGTCCGGCGCAGGAGGCCTACGTCGCGCTGCTGCTCGATCCCGCCGCCGGCGCCGTGCGCGTCCTGATGGCCGAGCAGGGCGGCGTGGAGATCGAGCAGCAAACGGCCGTGCGCGCCGAGAGGGCGCCGCTCGACGGCATCGAGGCGGCGGTGCGCCGGGTCGGCGCCGGGCTCGCGCCCGCCCTGACCGAGGCCGGCCTCGCGCTCGCGGCGATGTTTCGCGCCTGCGAGGCAGTGCTGATCGAGATCAATCCGCTGTTCGTGCGCGCCGATGGCAGCTGGCTCGCCGGCGACCTGAAGCTGATCACCGACGACAACGCGCTCTACCGCCAGCCCGCCCTGCGCGCGCTGGTCGAGCGCAACGCCGCGGCCTATCCCGAGGTGCGCCTCAAGCTGGAGCATGGCTTCGATTACGTCGTGGTCGACGAGGCGGGCGACATCGGCCTGCTGACCACGGGCGCCGGCCTGAGCATGATGCTGATCGACGAGCTGCGCGCGCGCGGCCTCAGGCCGTACAACTTCCTCGACGTGCGCACCGGCGGCATGCGCGGCGATCCCGCGCGCTTGATCCGCGTGCTCGAGTGGATCGCCGACGGTCCGAACGTGCGCGTCGTTCTGGTCAACATCTTCGCCGGCATCACGCATCTCGGCGAGTTCGCGCGGCTGCTCGTGCAGGCGCGTGCGGCGGTGCCCCGGCTCGCCGTGCCGTTCGTCGTGCGGCTGGTCGGCACGGCGTTCGAGGAGGCCGAGCAGGTGCTGGGTGCCGCCGGCATCCCGGTGACGACCGATCTCGAGCAGGCGGTCGCCAAGCTGTGATCGATCGGACGACCCGCGTGCTGATCCAGGGCATCACCGGCCGCGCCGGGCGCATGCACACGCGGCTGATGCGCGGCTACGGCACCAACATCGTCGCCGGCGTGTCGCCGCGTGCCGAGCCGGTCGACGGCGTTCCGGTCTTCACCTCGTGCGCCGAGGCGGTGGCGGCAAGCGGTGCGACCGCCAGCGTGGCGTTCGTCGGCGCCGACGCGCTCTTGGGCGCGATCCGCGAGGCGCTCGACGCCGGCGTGAAGCTGATCGTCACGCCGACGGAAGGCATGCCGGTGCACGACGCGATGGCCGCGCTCGCCGCCGTGCGCGCCGCCGGCGCGCGCTGGATCGGCGCCTCGACCCCCGGCATGGCGGTGCCGGGCGAAGCCAAGCTCGGCTTCCTGCCCGAGGTCGCCTTGGCGCCAGGTCCGGTCGGCGTCATGTCGAAGAGCGGCACCTTGTCGTACGAGGTCTGCTACCGGCTGGTGCGGCGCGGCATCGGCCAATCGGTGTGGATCGGCGTCGGCGGCGATCCCGTGAAGGGCACGCGCTATGCCGACCTGGTGCCGTACTTCGCCGCCGACGCGCGCACGCGCGCCTTGGTCATGATCGGCGAGATCGGCGGCAGCGAGGAGGAAGAGCTCGCCGTCGCGCTGCGCGCCGAGCGCTTCGCCAAGCCGGTGTTCGCGCTGGTCGCCGGCCGCAGCGCGCGCGAGGGTGTGACCATGGGCCATGCCGGCGCGATGGTGCACGGCGACGCAGGCAGCTGGACCAGCAAGCGGGCCGCCTTGGAAGAGGCGGGCGCGCGCGTGTTCAGCGCCGTCGCCGAGCTGGTCGAGGCGGTCGCCGCGGCGTTGTGACGGCACGGCGCGTCCCGGCGCGCAGCGACCTCGGTCGAGCGTGCGCTCACCGGATCTGGCGCGCCTTGCCGTTGGCGAACTCCCACACCTCGGTCGGCACGGGCTCGGTGCCGTGGTTGGGCGGGCCGCCGGGGAAGGTCAGCACGATGGCGGCGCCCCGCCGCGCGATCACGGGATCGGCGCCGCCGCAGAAATCGATCGGCGCGCTGATCGTGAAACTGCCCGACCGCGTGAGGCCGAGAAACCAGATCGGTCCGCCGTTGCAGGCGTTGCCGGCGGTGCTCTGCTGCAGCACGACGACCTCGTCGTAGGGCGCGAGCCCGTCGCGGAACGACGTCAGGATCGCGGGGATCGGCATGCCGTCGACCGGCTTGTCGTTGTCGGTCTCGATCACCGGGCGGCCGCCGAGCGCGATGCGGAACGGGCCCTCGAACGCGTCGTCGCCGAGTCGCGTGATGGTGAGCTCGCCCGCGACCGTCGCGCGGCGCGCGATCACCGCGCTGCCCGGCGGGTCGGCGGCGTGCGTCGGCAGCGCGATCGCGGCCGCCAACGCCGCGAGCAGGACGACGCGTCGTGACCTCACGGCATCAGCCTCAGCTCGAAACCTTCGTGGGCGAGCAGCCACTGCTTGCGCGCGAGGCCGCCGCCGAAACCGGTCAGGCGATCGCCGGCGCCGATCACGCGATGGCACGGCACGACGATGGCGACCGGGTTGGCGCCGTTGGCGAGACCGACTGCGCGGCTCGCGCCCGGCGGCTTGCCGAGCTTGCGCGCCAGCGCGCCGTAGGTCGTGGTCGTGCCGACCGGGATCTCGCGCAGCGCCGCCCACACCGCGCGCTGGAACGCGCTGCCTTCGCCGCGCGCCGGAATGTCGTCGATGGCGTCGAGCGCGCCGTCGAAATAGGCCGCGAGCCTGGTCGAGAAGCCGCCGGGATCGCGCGCCGACACGCGGTCGTGGTCGGCGTAATGCTGCGCCAGGTGGCGTTCCAGCCAGCCGTCGTTGTTCTCGAACGACAGCGCGCGCAGCGCTTCGCCGTCGGAGACCAACGTCAAGGTGCCGACCGGCGAGGCGACGCGGTCGATCCAGAGCGTCATCGCCCGCCGATGTGGAGGCCGCCGTCGACGTGGTAGGCGTCGCCGGTCGAGAAGGCGAAGGCGCCGGTGGCGAGCGCGGCGACCGCGCGGCCGATGTCGGCGGGCTCGCCCCAGCGGTTGATCGGCGCCACGCCGCCGGCGGCGATCCGCGCCTCCGTGCGCTCGCGCACGGGCGCGGTCATGTCCGTGCGCACGATCCCGGGCCGGATCTCGTGCACCGTGATGCCGTGCTGGGCCAGCCTGAACGCGAACAGGCGGGTCATCATCGATACCCCGGCTTTGGATACGGAATAGTCGCCGCGCTCGATCGAGGGGAGCACGGCACTGGCCGACGAAATGTTGATGATGGTGCGCGCGAACCCCTCGGGCGGCGCCGCGATCAGGCGGCGCGCGAAGCACTGGGTCAGGAAGAACGGCCCGCGCAGGTTGATGGCCATCACGCGGTCGTAGCTCTTGGGCGTGAGCTCGAGCAGGTCGCCGCGCACGTCCGACGTCACGCCGGCGTTGTTGACCAGGCAGTCGAGCCCGCCGAACGCCTGCCAGGCGCGCTCGATCAACGCCTCGTGGGTGTCGAGCGCGCCGATGTCGGCGGCGACGAACAGGCTGCGGCGCTTGCGCATCTCGATGCCGTCGAGCGTCTCCTTGACCGCGCCGTCCTCGACGAGGTCGCAGAGCACGACGTCGAAGCCGGCGCCGGCGAGCGCCCAGGCGATGCCGCGGCCGATGCCGCGGCGACCGCCGGTGATCAGCGCGGCCGGGCGGTTGCGGGTCGGAATGCTCATGGGGATCGGTCCTCTGTCGGCCGGATGCTAGACTCGGGGGGCGGGCGATCGAGACGAAAGGAACCAGCATGGCCGACGCGATTTCCGGCACTCAGCCGCTCGTCACCGGCCGGTCGCGATTATACGCGATCATCGGCGATCCGATCGAGCAGGTGAAGTCGCCCGAGATCCTCAACCCCATCATGGCGGCGGCGGGCCGGGCCGGGATCCTGGTGCCGGTGCGGCTCGCGCCCGAGCGGCTGGCCGAGGGCGTGCGCGGCCTCCAGGCGATCGGCAATCTCGACGGCATCATCGTCACGGTGCCGCATAAGATGCGCATGCTCGAGCTGGTCGACGAGGTGCTGGTGACGGGTCGGCGCGTCGGCGCGATCAACGCCGCGCGTCGCGATCCCGACGGGCGCTGGGTCGGCGACAATTTCGACGGCAAGGGTTTCGTCGCCGGCCTGCGCCGGCACGGCCACGATCCCGAGGGCAAGCGGACGCTGCTGGTCGGCGCCGGCGGGGCGGGCAGCGCGGTCGGCTTCGGCCTCGCCGAGGCGGGAGCGACCCCGCTCATCGTCTACGACGTCGATCGCGCCAAGGCCGAGCGCCTGGCGCGCGGCATCGCGGCGGCGTTCCCGCGCGCCGGCGCCACGGTCGGCCCGGCCGATGCCGCCGGCTGCGCGCTGGTCGTCAATGCGACGCCGCTCGGCATGGCGCCCGACGACCCGCTGCCGATCGATCCGGCCGGCTTCGCGCCCGGCATGGCGGTGGCCGACGTCGTCATCCTGGCGCACGACACGAAGCTGCTCGCCGCGGCACGCGGCCGCGGCTGCGCGGTGGTCGGCGGACGCGCGATGACCGAAGGCCAGGCCCAGGAGCTCGCGCGCTTCCTGCGCATGATCGAGTAGC
>DATJNS010000182.1:0-6189 GCA_035507915.1 Candidatus Sulfotelmatobacter sp. | reverse complement strand
GCCTCCGACACCGGCGCGATCGAGCTCGCGATCTGGTCGCTGCTCGGCGCGCGCCCGGTCGATGTGCTGGCCTGGGAAAGCTTCGGCAAGGACTGGGTGACCGACATCGTCAAGCAGCTCAAGCTCGACGCGCGCGTGATCGAGGCCGACTACGGCAAGCTGCCCGACCTCGCCCAGGTCGATTTCGCCCGCGACGTCGTGTTCACCTGGAACGGCACGACCTCGGGCGTGCGCGTGCCCAACGGCGATTGGATCCCGGCGGACCGCCAGGGCCTGACCCTGTGCGACGCGACCTCGGCGGCATTCGCCATGTCGTTGCCGTGGGACAAATTGGACGTCACGACCTTCTCCTGGCAGAAGGCGCTGGGCGGCGAAGCCCAGCACGGCATGCTGATCCTGTCGCCGCGCGCGGCGGCGCGGCTCGAGAGCTACAGCCCGCCCTGGCCGCTGCCCAAGATCTTCCGCCTGACCAAGGGCGGCAAGCTCAACGAGGGCATCTTCAAGGGCGAGACGATCAACACGCCGTCGATGCTGTGCGTCGAGGATTTTCGCGATGCGCTCGCCTGGGCCGAGTCGGTCGGCGGGCTCGCCGGTCTGATCCGGCGCGCGGAGGACAACCTTGCGGCGATCGGGCGCTGGGTCGAGCGCACGCCGTGGATCGACTTCCTGGCCGAGCGCCCGGACACGCGCTCGTGCACCAGCGTCTGCCTCAAGATCGTCGATCCGTGGTTCGCCGGCCTGTCGGCCGAGGCGCAGGTCGCGGTCGGCCGCGACATCGCCGACCGGCTCGACAAGGAGGGCGTCGCCTACGACATCGCGGCGCACCGCGAGTCGCCGCCCGGTCTGCGCCTGTGGACCGGCGCCACGATCGAGCGCGGCGATCTCGAGGCGCTGTTCCCGTGGCTCGACTGGGCCTTCGCGCAGGTGCGCGACGCGGCCGGCAAGAGCGCTGCGTAGGCGTTCATGCCCAAGGTCCTGATAGCCGACAATCTGAGCCCGCGCGCGGTCGAGATCTTCGTCGCGCGCGGCGTCGAGGTCGAGGTCAAGACCGGCCTCAAGCCCGCCGAGCTGATCAAGATCGTCGGCGGCTTCGACGGTCTCGCGGTGCGTTCGGCGACCAAGGTCACGGCCGACGTCATCGAAGCCGGTCAGCGTCTCAGGGTGGTCGGCCGCGCGGGCATCGGAGTCGACACCATCGATGTGCCGGCGGCGACGAAGCGCGGCATCGTCGTGATGAACACGCCCTACGGCAACTCGATCACCACCGCCGAGCACGCGATCGCCCTGATGTTCGCGCTGGCCCGCCAGATTCCTGCGGCCGACCGCTCGACCCAGGCCGGCAAGTGGGAGAAATCGCGCTTCATGGGCGTCGAGCTGACCGGCAAGACGCTCGGCATCGTCGGCTGCGGCAACATCGGCTCGATCGTTGCCGACCGCGCGCTCGGCTTGCGCATGAAGGTGATCGGCTTCGATCCGTTCTTGTCCGTCGAGCGTGCGATTGCGATCGGCATCGAGAAGGTCGAGCTCGACGACCTGCTGCGGCGGGCCGACTTCATCACCCTGCACACCCCGCTGACCAACGAGACGCGCAACCTGATCGACGCCAGGGCGATCGCGGCGATGAAGCAGGGCGTGCGCCTCATCAACTGCGCGCGCGGCGGGCTGGTCGACGAGGGCGCCCTCAAGGCGGCGCTCGCCGCGGGCAAGGTCGCCGGTGCCGCGCTCGACGTGTTCGCGATCGAGCCGGCCCACGAAAACCCGCTGTTCGGCAACGACGCGGTGGTCGCCACGCCGCATCTCGGCGCCTCGACCTCGGAGGCGCAGGAGAACGTCGCGCTGCAGATCGCCGAGCAGATGTCCGACTTCCTGCTGCAGGGCGCGGTGTCGAACGCGGTCAACATGCCGAGCGTGAGCGCCGAGGAGGCGCCGCGTCTGACGCCTTACATGAAGCTCGCCGAGCTGCTCGGCCGGTTCGCGGGCCAGGTGTCGCACACCGGCATCAAGAGCGTGACCATCGAGTATCAGGGCGAGGTGACGGGCCTCAACACCCGGCCGATCACCGCGGCGGCGTTGAGCGGTCTGCTCGCGCGCGCGCTCGAGTCGGTCAACATGGTGAGCGCGCCCGCGGTCGCGCGCGAGCGCAACATCCAGATCCATGAGGTCAAGCACGAGCTGCCCACCGAATTCCAGGCGCTCGTGACCCTGACGGTGGAGCACGACGACGGCACGCAGAAGCTGTCCGGCACCCTGATCGCCGGCACCAAGCCGCGCGTGGTCGAGATCGAGGGCATCTCGCTCGAGGCCGAGCTCGGCAAGCACATGCTGTTCCTGCGCAACCGCGACAAGCCGGGCATGATCGGCCGGGTCGGCACGACGCTCGGCGAGGCCGGCGTCAACATCGCGACCTTCCACCTCGGCCGCGCCGCGCCCGGCGGCGATGCGATCCTCCTGACCGAGACCGACCAACCGGTCGACGAAGCCGTGCTCGAGCGCGTGCGCGCGATCCCCAACGTCATCGAGGCGATGGCGCTCAACTTCTAGCCCGCCGGCGGCGCTTCGGGGCGCGGGGCGATCTCGCCGTTGCGCTCGTGACGACATACCGCTATCTGTCGCGGCGCTTTGACCCGGTCTGGAACCAGCCCCACGCGGGGGCGCGCCGCGCCCGCCGATGACGATGCCGCCCGGCGCGCATTGCTGCCGGCCGGTCTGCGCGACGGTCTGCCGCCCGACGCCGCGCATCGCGCGGCGGTGATCGAGCGGTTGATCGCCCAGTTCACCGCGCACGGCTACGAGCGCGTCGAGCCGCCGCTGGTCGAGTTCGAGGACAGCCTGCTGAACGCCGAGGGTGGCCCGGAGATCTTCCGGCTGATGGATCCCCTGTCGCAGCGCATGATGGGCGTGCGCGCCGACATGACGATCCAGGTCGCGCGCATCGCGACGACGCGGCTGGGCGGCCGGCCGCGGCCGCTGCGGCTGAGCTACGCCGGCGACGTGCTGCGCGTGAAGGGCAGCCAGCTGCGCCCCGAGCGCCAATTCGCGCAGGTCGGCGTCGAGCTGATCGGGGCGTCGGAGACCGCCGCCGACGTCGAGGTCGTGCGGCTCGCCGGCGACGCGCTGCATGCGCTCGGCATCCACGATCTGTCGATCGATCTCAACGCGCCGCCGCTGGTGCCGGCGGTGTTCGAGGCGTTCGGTATCGCGTCTCGGCAGGCGCGTCAGCTGCGCGCCGCGCTCGACCGCAAGGACGCCGACGCCGTCGCTGCGGCGGCGGGCCCGGCCGCGGCGGCGCTCGGCGGCCTGATGGCGGCGACCGGCCCGGCGCGCGCCGCCCTCATGCTGCTCACCACGACCGATCTGCCGGCGTCCGCCGAGCCGGAGCGCGCACGGCTTATCGGCGTGATCACCCAGCTGCTCGAGACCGCGCCCGCGCTCAGGTTGACCGTGGACCCGGTCGAGAATCGCGGCTTCGAGTATCACAGCGGGGTCGCCTTCACGCTGTTCGGGCGCGGCGCGCGCGGCGAGCTCGGGCGCGGCGGCCGCTATCTCGCGGGCGCCGGCGGCGAGCCGGCGACCGGCTTCAGCCTGTTCATGGACACGGTGCTGCGCGCCGTGCCGGAAGCCGAGCCGGTGCGCCGGATCTTCGTCCCGCACGGCACGCCGCTGGACCGGGCGCGCGAGTTGCGCGACGGTGGTTGGATCACGGTCGTCGGGCTGGCGCCGGTCGCGTCGCCCGAGGCCGAGGCGCGTCGGCAAGGTTGTTCGCACGTCTGGCGCGCCGGCACCGTCGTCGAGGTGGAAACAAAGTCATGAGCAACGTCGCCGTGATCGGCGCCCAGTGGGGCGACGAGGGCAAGGGCAAGATCGTCGACTGGTTGTCCGAACGCGCCGACGTCGTGGTGCGCTTTCAGGGCGGACACAATGCCGGCCACACGCTGGTGATCGGCAATCAGACCTACAAGCTGCGCCTGCTGCCGTCGGGCGTCGTGCGCAACAAGCTGTCGATCATCGGCAACGGCGTGGTGGTCGATCCGTGGGCGCTGCTCGCCGAGATCGACGAGCTGCGCGACCAGGGCGTCGCGGTCAGCCCCGAGAATCTGCGCGTCGCCGACAACGCCACCCTGATCTTGCCGCTCCACGCCCGCATCGACCGCGCGCGCGAGGACGCAGCGGGCGCGGCACGGCTCGGCACCACCGGGCGCGGCATCGGTCCCGCCTACGAGGACAAGGTGGCGCGCCGCGCCATCCGGGTGTGCGATCTCGCCGAGCCCGACCAGCTGGACCAGCGCGTCGAGCGGCTGCTGCTGCACCACAACGCGTTGTTGCGCGGCCTGGGCGAGCCGGCGATCGATCGCGCCGAGCTGATCGCCCAGCTGCGCGAGGTCGGGCCCAAGATCCTGCCCTACGCCGATCGCACCTGGGAGCGTCTCGACGCGGTACGCCGCGCCGGCAAGCGCGTGCTGTTCGAGGGCGCGCAGGGCACCATGCTCGACGTCGATCACGGGACCTATCCGTACGTGACCTCGTCCAACACGGTGGCGGGCAACGCGGCGGGCGGCGCCGGCATCGCGCCGCGCCACGTCGGCTACGTGCTCGGCATCACCAAGGCCTACACGACCCGGGTCGGCTCGGGCCCGTTCCCGACCGAGCTGACCGACGAGATCGGCGAGACGCTGGGCGCGCGCGGCCGCGAGTTCGGCGTCAACACCGGGCGCAAGCGGCGCTGCGGCTGGTTCGACGCTGCGCTGGTGCGCCAGGCCGTCAAGGTCGGCGGCATCGACGGCATCGCGTTGACCAAACTCGACGTGCTCGACGGGTTCGCCGAGCTCAAGATCAGCATCGGCTATCTGTGCCGCGGCGAGCGCCTGCAGCATTTTCCGGCCGCGCCGGGCGCCCAGGCCGCCTGCACGCCGATCTACGAGACGCTGGAGGGGTGGCGCGAGAGCACGCGCGGCGCGCGCTCGTGGGGGCAGCTGCCGGCGACCGCGATCAAGTACATCCGGCGCATCGAGGAGCTGATCGAGGCGCCCGTCACCCTGCTGTCGACCAGCCCCGAGCGCGAGGACACCATCATGGTCCGCGACCCGTTCGCCTGACCGGGACGACAGAGGACGGTCGACAGAGGGCAGATGGGGTCGCGATACTGCCCTTTCTGCCGCCCACCGGCCGTCGCCCGTTCTCTGGTTAAGCGGGCGTTAACGCTCGGTAAAGCAATGGCCGACAGAATTTAGCGTGGATTTTTCGCGCCCGCGGGCACGGCCCGCGAGCGCCCCGGGATGATCTCGGGCGACAGGATCTCGGGCGACAGGTATCTCGGGCGACGGGGACGACGGGTCAGATGGAAGCTGAACAGGAAGTCCTGCCCGAGGCCCTCGAGGAGGCCCCGGTCGCCATCGACGAGGTGCCGGTCGCCGTCGAGGAGGCGCCGGTCGGCGGCGCCCCGGCCGCGGCGGGCGAAGAGGCGCCCGACCTGTCCGTCATGCTGCGCGGGCGGTGCGCGATCTTCCCGGACCAGCCGCTGCCGCAATACAGCTCGAAGCACGCCGTCGCCTTCCACGCCCAGATGCGCACCGACCTGATGCGGCCGCTGTTCGCGCTGCTGTGCGACCCCGAGATGCCGGCGCGCGTCGAGTTCATGGAGTCGATGCGCTCCTACCAGCTGCACGGCATCCTGCAGACCGCCGACTGGGGCATGGTCGACTGGCCGGGCGAGACCCGGCGGCGCTTCGTCATCGTGCTCGACCGCCCGGGCGGCATGCGCGTGATGCCGTCGCTCGATACGCCGCAAGCGCCGCTCGAGGAGGAGGCGCTGGTCACGGGCCTGCTGCAGCCGCTGCTGCCGTCGCTCAAGGAGCTGGCCGGCCGTGGCATCGCGCATCGCGCGATCCGGCCCGACAATCTGTACTACACCGACGGCGGCCGCCGCGCGATGGTGCTGGGCGAGGGCGTCTCGACGCCGCCCGGCTTCGACCAGCCGGCGGTGTTCGAGACGATCGAATGCGCCATGTGCGACCCGATCGCGCGCGGCGAGGGCTCGCAGGCCAACGATCTGTATGCGCTCGGCGTCACGCTCCTGTTCCTGCTGCTCGGACGCAATCCGGTGGCGAACGTCGACGAGAAGGAGCTGCTCGCCAACAAGATCGAATTCGGCTCGTACTCGGCGCTGGTCGGCTCCTACCGCGTGCCGCTCGG
>DATJNS010000181.1:0-5416 GCA_035507915.1 Candidatus Sulfotelmatobacter sp. | reverse complement strand
TATCCCCCTGCGCGACTGACATCGCGGCTCCCCTTACGCAATTTATCAGCGAGCGCGCGGGGGGTTCCGATCGCGCGGAAAGCGAGGCGCAGCCGGGGCGGCGGCGCACGAAGGGGGCGAGCATGGACCAGATGTATGCGCAGACCGCGGCTCAGGAGGAGCGCGAGAAGCGGCGCCAGGGATGGCTCGAGCGGGTTTCCCGCGAGCTCGAGGCGGCCGAGGCGTGGGAGGCGAGCCGCGAGCCCGACCGGCTGGTCAGCCATCTCGACCAGATGGTCGAAGCCGCCCAGGAGGCCGACGTCCTGTCGCCCGGCGACAAGGTCGAGATCCGCAACCGCGTGCGCGCCGCCAAGACCGAGACCTACGTCAGGCACATCGACTACCTGCTCGAGCAGGTGATGGGCGCGTCGCGCGACAAGGAGCGGCTGCAGGAGCGCGGCGAGCTGATGCGGCAGATCAACGCGGTGTTCAACATCGTGGTGCGCCTTGGCGCCGACGAGACGATCAAGCAGGGCATCAAGGACCGGCTCGAGATCGTTCGACAGACCTCGGCGGCTGGCGACAGCGCCAAGGCGAAGACCGACGCCGATCGCGAGGCGGCGCGCATCGTGGCGGCCTATCCGCAGGAGCAGCGCACGTTCAAGCGCTGGCGCGAGCCGCCGATCGTGGTGGCGATCCAGGGGCGCGCCTTCACCACGGTCGATTGGTCGTTGGGCGGCATGCTGCTGGGAGAGGTCGAGAACCGCGGCTGGAAATGCGGTCAGGCGATCGACGTCAAGGTCGGGCTCTCCGAGGACGAGCTGCACGACGATCGCATGATCGTCGCGCGCTACGATCTCGAGCACAAGCAGCTGGCGATCAGGACCCGGCGGTTCGCCTCGGTGCTCCTGCAGGTCAAGCGCGAGTGCGATCGGGCTGGTCTCGAGCCGGTGTGAGGCACGGGCGCGACGCCGGGTACCCGCAACGCCGCGTCGTCGCGCGCGTTGAGTCCGCTAATCTCGGGAATTTTCCGAGAATTGAGGTCAAACATTGACCATGAGCGCGCGGCGGGTGTGTATTCGCCGCGCAACCAGCGAAGGCGTCGGTGTCTTCTGGCTCAAGCCCCTCCGATCGCCGCGCAGCGATCGCCTGCCGTGAGCACTTGATATCGCGCCGTCGCGCGTTGCTGACGCTGTCGTTGGCACTTGGTCTGCCCGTCCGCGCCAGCCGCGCGCAACCCGAGCTTCCGCTGCGCGTCGGCTTCATCTCCATCTTGCCGATGACCCAGCTCTTCATCATGGAGGGGGAGCAGTGGACGCGCGACGTCGGGCTCGAGCTGATCCTCAAGCGGTTCTCGTCCGGACCGCCGATGGTCGATGCGCTGGAAGCCGGCGACCTCGACGTCGCCTATATCGGCATCGGACCGGCGATGCTCGCGCGGGCGCGCGGCGTCGACGTCAAGGTGGTGGCCGCCAACATCATCGAACAGGTTGCTTTGATCGGACGGGGCGACCTGGTCGCGGCGTTCGCCGCGACCTCGAGCCCGGGCGAGGCATTCCGGCGCTTCCGCGAGAGCGCGGGGCGCCCGGTGAAGATCGCGACCTTGCCGCCCGGCGCGGTGCCGGACACCATCCTGCGCTATTACCTCCAGGAGGTCGTGCGGGTGGACCCGCACGCCGTCGACATCGTCGGCGTCGGCGAGGACGAGGTGGAGCACCTCCTGCTGTCGGGCGCGGTCGACGCGGCGTCGATCGTCGAGCCCATCCTCACGATCGTGCTCATGCGCGACCGCTCGACCCGCATCATCGCGCGACCGGGGCAGATGCTGGCCCATCATCCGGGCGGGGTCGTGCTGGTGGCCGCTTCGGTGATCGCCCAGAATCGCGGCGAGGTCGCCAAGCTGGTCGAGCTCCACGTCAGAGCGACCGAGTTCGTGCGCAACAATCCCGACCGCGCCGCCGCCGACGTGGTCGAGTTCCTTGGGCGCGGCCTGGTCGATCCCGCGATCATCCGCAAGGCCCTGACCTCGGAAACCACCCGCCTGATCGCCGATCCGCGCGCGATCGTCGAGGCGACGCGCCAGCTGCAGAGTTACCAGGAGCGGCTGGGCACGCAGACCGCGCCCATCGACGTCGACGCCCTCTTCGATTTCAGCTTCTACGATGCCGCGGTCGCCCGCCGCTGAACCCAGCCGTCGCTCGCCGGCTTGATTTCCGCCGGCGCACGCCCTTAGATCCGCGGCGGAGGAGCATGCGCGTCCGGTGACCGCCACGGCCTTCAAAGCCGATGAGGGGCCCGGAAAGGCCCCCGTCAGGTTCGACTCCTGACTCCTCCGCCACTCATGCTCATTGATGGAAACGCTTTTGTTTGCTGATCCCACCAGCCCAAAGCGGGGCCACCGACGCTACGAGGGAATGACGTGAACCGCAAGAAATCGCCGGGCACGCTTCTGGACGAGGCGGTCGCGATGGCGAAGACAGGCTTGTACCGCGACCACCACGCTGTGGAGCTTGCGATGCGCGCGGCGGGAAAGATCGGCGCGCGCACGGCGCTCAAAGACCCCTTGGATCGCCGGCGCATCAATGACCTGTGCAACGCGGCGCGGCGCGAAAAGGGCGGTTCCGCCTCGTGAGGTTGTCGCAGCGCGACGGCCGCTGATCGGCGCCGGGCAGGAGCGGGTCAGGGCGCCTCGCAGCCCTGCCAGGTCACCTCGATCCGCCAGCCGGCGTCGCACTCGCGCTTGATCGCGTTGACGAGGTCGAGCGCGGCCAGCCGATTGGCGACCGTGTCGAGCACCATGCCGCGGTCGTCGCGCAGCTCGAACCGGCGCGCGCCGACCTGAGCGATCGTCAGCCGGATCGTCCTCGGCTTGGGTTTGGCGGCGGGTTTTGGCGGGGCCATTGGGCCGGCGGATTGCAGCAATTCTGCTTCGAATTGTCGATGGTCACGATCGCTGTCGCATGGAGCGGTTCGGCGCCTGCGACGTTGAGGGGGTGAAGGGCTGCCAACCGGATCGACCCGGGAGGAATGCGCGCCATGCTGACCCCGATCTCGACGTCGCAACCGACGGTGCTGGTCGTCGACTTTCCGGCCGGGCGCGGCCGCCTGGCCGGCGCGGCGGATCTCCTCACCGTGGCGCCCCCGGCGCTCCAGGACACCGGCGCCAACATCTCCCCGCTGCTGCGCTACGACCAGTTGGGCCGCAGCATCTACCAGATCACCGAGCTGCACGGAACCTTCACGAACGCGCTGACCGTGGGCTATCGCTGGCTGGTCTGAACCGTCGCGCCGCGGCCGGATGAGGCGCCTGCGCCCGGCTGGGGCGCGGGGCACATTCCACTGGCGTTCGGGGCCCGGACGACGGATGCTTGGCGCAGGCCACCTGTCGGGCCATCGAATGGGGAGGATGTCGGCATGGCGCAGCAATCGCACATCTTCGCGGGGGTCGCGCGGTATCGCGGCGGCACGCAATTCGGCCTGTTCCGCCGCGCGGTCGGCGACGAGCGCTGGCAGCGCGTCACCAAGGGCCTGCCCGAGGACGCGCAGATCCATGCCGTCACGGTCGACCCGAGCAACCCCGACATCGTCTATGTCGGCACCCATGACGGGCCCTATCGCAGCACCGATCGCGGCGCGAGCTTCCAGCGCCTGGGCTTCCCGGACCGCGACGTCGAGATCTGGTCGATCCTGGTCCACCCGAAGAAGCCGAAGACGCTCTATGCCGGCGCCTCGCCGGTTGGCGTCTATCGCAGCGACGACGGCGGCGACAACTGGAAGCGGCTGGCGCCGCCGCGCATCGCCGAGCGCATCAAGATGGCGTTCCCGTGCCGGGTCATGCGCTTCGCCGCCGACCCGGCCGAGGCCGACACGCTCTACGCCACCGTCGAGGTCAACGGCGTGATGCGGAGCCGCGACGCCGGCGAGAGCTGGCAGGACTGCAGCGCCGACCTCATCAAGCTCGCCACCGACAATCCCAAGCTCAAGAGCAAGATCGGCAGCGACACCGACACCGAGGGCATGCTCGACGGCCACGCGCTGTGCGTCAGCGACGCCGCGCCCGGCACCGTGATCCTCGCGGTGCGCATGGGCCTCTTCCGCTCGACCGACCGCGGCGGCTCGTGGCGCGACATGGAGGTCGGCCGGTTCTCGCCGGTGACCTACGGCCGCGACATCCGCGTGTCGCCGCAGGATCCGCGCACGCTCTATGCCGCGCTCAGCGTCGCGGCGTCGAGCGAGCACGGCCGGCTCTACCGGTCGAGCGATCTCGGCGAGACCTGGACGCGCTTCGACGAAGGCCTCAATCCGGCGAGCACCATGATGGCGGTCGCCACCCACCCGCGCGACGCCAAGCAGATCTACTGCGCGACGCGCCGCGGCGAGGTGTTCGGCACCCAGGACGGCGGCAAGAGCTGGCAGTCCTACCCGCTGCCCGACGGCGTCGCCGACTGCTACGCGCTGGCGAGCGCCTAGCCGTCCTCTGCCTCGAGGAGCGCAGCATGATCCATCATCTGTCGATCGCCGCCCACGAGCCGCAAAAGGCCGCCGAGGTCTTGGCCGACTTGATGGGCGGCAAGGCGGTGCCGTTCCCGCCCAACCCGGGCAGCTTTTTCGCCTTGCAGCTGGACGATCACGGCTCGGGTGTCGAGGTCTATCCGGCCGGCACGCATCTGGAGCCCGGCGGTGACGAAGGCGGCGGCTTCGTTCGGGATCCGACTCCGCAGCGTGGTTTCGGTGCCACGCATTTCGCGATCAGCGTCCAGACCGATGCCAAAAAGGTCGAGGCGATCGCGAAGCGCGCGGGATGGCATTGCGTGACCTGCAACCGCGGCCCGTTCCACGTGATCGAGGTCTGGGTCGAGAACGACACGATGGTCGAGGTGCTGCCGCCGAAATTCGCGGCCGAGTACCTGGCATTTTTTGGGGGCAACGTGGCGGAGCGCATGGCGAGCGCCCCGACCCCCGCGGCGCGTCAGCGTCGCTAGAGCGGATTCCGATTAGGTTCGCCCCACTCTCGTCATTGCGAGCGAAGCGAAGCAATCCAGAGGCGCGGGACGGCCCTCTGGATTGCTTCGTCGCTACGCTCCTCGCAATGACAATCCAGTGGATCCCAACTGATCGGAACTTGCGCTGAGGCGTGATCAGGGCCGCATCCGGAAGCTGGCCGGGCCGGGCGTCAGCAGCGGCTCGGCGAGGCGCGCGAACTCGCACAGTAACGGCCGCGTCTCGCGCGGGTCGATGATCTCCTCGACCCAGAAGCTCTCCGCGGTGCGGAAGGGCGAGCGCAGCTTGTTGAGGCGGTCCTCGATCTCGCGCAGCTTGGCGACCGGATCGCGCGCGGCTTCCAGGTCGGCCCGATACGCCGCCTCGATGCCGCCCTCGAGCGGCAGCGAGCCCCAGCGCGCCGACAGCCAGGCGTAGCGCAGCGCCAGCCGTCCGG
>DATJNS010000180.1:0-16031 GCA_035507915.1 Candidatus Sulfotelmatobacter sp. | reverse complement strand
GATCGACAGGTGATTGATCATGCCGGTCCTCCTCTGGTTCAAGACGCTAAGCCGCGCGACGGGCGAAGAACTCGACCAGCAGCGTCCAGGTCGCGCCGTGGTCGGGTGAGCGCTCGGCGAGCCAATGGAACGAGTCGTGCGTGATCTTCGTGAAGCTCCAGCGCACGGGCGCACCCGCTTCGTCCTCGCCGTGCTGCACGATGTCGGCGCCGTGCGCGCGCCCGATCATCCGCCGGTAGACCTGCTTCAGCGGATCGATCCACAGGATGTGCCAAGCGTCGCGCTCGGGGTCGTAGACCCGCACGGTCGTGCCATGGAAGACGCCGGGCAACGTCCAGACGTCCTGCACCGCGCGGCCTTCGAGCACCCAGCCGAAATGGATGGTGCCGCGGCCGGTCGCCGCAGGGCCGTCGTCGCGATGCAGCACGGCGTCCATCTCCCAGGCGCCGATGAACTGGCCGTACAGCATCATCTTGTCCGCGCGGTCGGGCGCCGGACGGTCTGCAAGCAACGCCTCGGGGAATCCAACGACGGTCATGACGACGCCTCTCTCGCGGGTTCGAGCATCGCCTTGGGTAGACCGACGGCCCTCGCGCCGGCTTGGGAAAAGTTGCTAAAGTGACGCCATGACGAGCTCGCAGATCCTCGCGTCGGGCGCCGGCTGGTGGGTGCGCGACGTCGTGTGCACCGCCGGCCCGCGCGACCCGGCGTTCGAGGAGCAGCACGCCTCGGCGTGCATCGCCCTGGTGGCCGCAGGCACCTTCAACTACCGCTCGCCGCATGGCGCGGCGGTGCTTGCGCCGGGCGCGCTGCTACTCGGCAACCACGGCGACTGCTTCGAGTGCGGGCATGAGCACAGCACCGGCGACCGCTGCCTCGCCTTCCACTACGAGCCCGCGCAGCTCGAGGCGGCCGTCGCGGCGCTGCCTGGCGCGCGCCGAACGGCGTTCGCCGCACCGTGCCTGCCGCCGCTGGCGCCGCTGACCCGTCTGTTGGCCGCCGCCGAGGCCGCGCGCGACGACGCCGACCCGGCCGCGCTCGAGGAGCTCGCCTGGCGCATCGCCGGCGCCGTCGTCTCGACGACGAGCGGCAGCACGGGTCGTGCGCGCCATGCGCCCAGCGGGCGCGATGTGCGACGCGTCGCCGAGGCGCTGCGCCGGATCGAGGATGATGCGACCGAGGGCCTGAGCCTCGCCGAGTTTGCAGCTGGCGCGGCGACCAGCCCCTATCACTTCCTGCGCGTGTTCCGCACGCTGGTCGGCATGACGCCGCACCAGTACGTGCTGCACACGCGGCTGCACCGCGCGGCAGTGCGCCTGCGCCGCACCGACGAGCCGATCTCGGCGATCGCCTTCGATGTCGGCTTCAACGACCTATCGAGCTTCAATCACCGCTTCCGCCGGGTGATCGGCGTCAGTCCGGGCGCCTACCGCGCCGGGCGCGGATGACCCTCAGGCCACCCGACCGTAGCGGCGCCGCTTGAGGTCGTCGCTGCTGCACGTGCCGGGCTTGGTGTCGTAGCCCAGGAGCGCGATCAGCCGCGGCACGGGCCCCTCGATCGGGGTCACGCGGTGGATCGACCAGCGACCCTGGAACAGGGACAACGTCCCGGGCTGCATGGCGAGCCGCACGACGCCGTCGCGCGCGCCGTCGAGCAGGCGCTCGATCGCCGCGTAGTTCGGCGCCTCGGCGCTGCGGATGGCGGGCACGTACTCGAAGTCGCCGCCGGCCGCGCAATCCTGCAGCAGGATCGAGACCACGAAATCGGTCTGGTCGAAATGCCAGAGCAGGTGCTCGCCTTGCGTCATCACGGCGATGTTGAGCGCGCCCAGCGGATCGGCATAGCGATGGAGCCGCGCGACGCCGAGCACCGCCGCGATGAAGGCGGCAAGTTCGTCGCTCTCGTAGAGCGTGCGGATCGCCGAGCCGGGCGGGATCAGGTCGTAGGCGACCGCGCCGACCGACGTGGTCTGCAGGCGCCGCCTCGGATGCCCGACCGGGACGCGCTCGTCGGGCGGCGCCAGGTAGCAGGTCGACCGATTGTCGGGCGTGCGATGGGCCAGCGGCGCCAGCCGAACCGCCTCGGCGACCGCACTCGCCAGCGCCGACGCGTCGAGGAATCCCGGCAGCACGCACGCGCCGCCCGCGGCGAGCTGCGCGCGACACGACGCGACCAGCGCGCACCCGTCCGTCCGATCGAGCGCGTCGATCGGATAGCGCGCGCGATCGACCAGCGCGAGCGCGGGATCAGGCGTCGACCGCATAGTCCTTGCAATCGAGATAGCCCGACGGGTGCATGCGGAACCCCTTCACCCGCTTGTCCATGAAGGTGAACAGCGCCCGCCACACCGGCTGCGCGATCGGTCCGTCGTCGAGCATGATGGCCTCCAGCTTGGCCATGGTCCCGCGGCGCGCGTCGACGTCGAGCTGCCCCTCGGCGACGGTCAGGAGCCGGTCGAACTCCGGGTTCGCGTAGTGCGATTCATTCCACGCGGCGCCGCTGCGATACGCGAGACTATACGTCATGATGCCGAGCGGCCGATGCGCCCAGGTCGTGAAGCCGAACGGCACCTTGGTCCAGACGTCCCAATACTCGGCCGACGGCATCACGTTGATCTTCACCCGGATGCCGGCCTCGCGCCACTGCTCGACCATCGCCTGGACGGCGACCAGCTCCCAGGCCGCCGAGTCCGACGCGCGCGCGGCGATCTCGATGTCGATGCCGTCGGGATGGCCGGCCTCGGCAAGCAACCGCTTGGCCAGCGCAACGTCGCGCGGCTGGGCCGGCAGCTTGGCGTACTCCGGATGGATCGGGCTGACGTGATGGTGCTCGCCCGGCTCGCCGAGCCCGGCATTCGAGATCTCGAGCACCGCCGTGCAGTCGAGCGCGCGGCGGATCGCCTGGCGCACGCGCTTGTCGTCGAACGGCTGCGTCGGCTGCATGCGCGCGACCGCGGTGTAGGCCGACGACACCTGATAGCGCTGGATGTGCGGCAGCCGCTGCATCGCCGCGAGCTGGGTCGGCGCCCCCAGATAGATGCCGTCGACCTGGCGCGCGGCGAGCGCGCCGAGCGCCGCCGCCGGATCGTCGCCGAGATCGATGAACTCGAGCCGATCGACATGCGGCGCGCCGCCCCAATGGTCGGGGTTCGCCCGGAATGCCTGGCGCCGCCCGACCTCGTTCTCGACCAGCACGAACGCGCCGGTGCCGTTGGAGCCGACCTTGAAGGTCCCGCCCTCCTTCGGATCCATCATCATGACGTTGTAGTGGTAGAGGTTCTCGGGCACCGCGATCTGCGGCGCGCGGCCGTTGAGCCGCACGATGTAGTCGTCGAGCTTCTCGATCGCGTCGGCGCGCCACAGCCGCATCGACGTCTTGGGATTGCCCTCGTCGTCCTTCTCGCCGGTCTCGAACGACTCGAGCAGGAAGCTCTCCATCAAGCCGACGGTCGAGGAGCCGACGGCCGGATCGAGCAGGCGCTTCAGGTTCCAGACCACGTCGTCGGCGACGAAGGCGCGCCCGTCGTGCCACTTGACGTCCTCGCGCAGATGAAGCGTCCAGATCTCGAGGTCGTCGCTCGCCTGCCAACGCGCGCACAAGGACGGCCGCGTCACGTTGTCGACGCCCGTGACGGTGAGATAGTCGAGCACCTGGCGTGCCGAGTTCGACGCCTCGATCCAGCTGTAGGTATGCGGATCGGTCAGCTCGTGGCAGCGCATGCCGATGCGCAGCGTGCCGCCCTTGGGCAGCTTCGTCTCGGCGCGCGCCGGCGCGGGCAGCCCGGCGAACCGATAGGCCGCGCCGGCCGACAGGCCGAGCAGGGTCGCGGTGCGCAGGAACTCGCGCCGATCGATGCGCCGCGCGACGAGCTGGCGCTTCAGCTCGCGAACGTAGGGATGCGGGCGAATCTCGCGCATGGCTCGGCCTCCCGACTCGACAACGCGCGGCCCCGTGCGGGTTCCGTCAGCGCGACACCGCGCCGCCCGGCACCAGCCGCACGCCGGGCCGCAGGTGCCGGTAAGCGAAATCGCGCGGATCGGCGAGATTGACGCCGGGCGCGGCGACCACCATCACGGTCTCGGCGATGTCCTGGAATGCCGCGCGGAAATGCACCGAGCTCTTGAGCGCCAGGATCTTCTGGGCCGCCGGCTCGAGCCCCAGATGGTGGAAGATCGACTGCGTGTAGGGCTGTTGGCGCGCGCTGCCGACGATGATGTCGACTTGGCTCTTGTCGTCGACGTGGCCGAGCAGCGCCATCGGGCCGAGCTGCATCGCCGCGCCGTCGAGCATCGGGCCGCGCGCGACGAAATTGCCGTCGCCGAGCGCCTTGACCTTGAAGCGACCACGCAGCGGCCGGTGCCCCGGCATCTGGTTCTTGCCGCCGAGCGCCAGCTCGATCTCGGCGCCGACGCCGGCCGCATGCGCCATCGCGGCGCACTCCGGATCGTAGAGCACGGCCATCACGGCGCCCTGCGCGCCGCCGGCGATCAGCGCCTCCAGCAGCCCGACGGTGTCGGACGGGCCGCCGGCGCCCGGGTTGTCCTGCGTGTCGGCCAGCACGACCGGCTTGCCCGCACGCGCCGCGATCGCGACCGCGCGCGCCACCGCGGTGTCGGGCGCCAGGATCTCGTCGCCGAACGCCCGCTCGGCGGCCAGCACCTGCGCGGCGACCGCGTCCGCCGCCGCGTCGGCGCGCGCCTGATCGGGCGCGAAGGCGAACACCGCCGGCCCGCAGTCGCGGATGTCCGCAGGCGGGAAGCCGGGCGTGAAGGACACGCTCGCGCCGGTCGCCGCCTCGATCGCGGCGAAGCCGGCGTAGATCGCGCGCGTCGGGTCGACCAGGCTGCATTGCGCGGTCAGCGGGATCAGGAACGGCAGCTTGCGCAGCGCCTTGCCGCGGCGCGCCCGCCCGCTGAGCTGCCCGGTGAGTTGCTCGTCGAGCAGCACGGCGGCGCGCGCGCCGGTCTCGGCGGTGTCGACGTGCGGATAGGTCCGATAGGCGGTGATGAGATCGGCCTCGCGCATCATCAGCTCGGTGACGTTGGCGTGCAGGTCGAGGCTCGCGGCCAACACGGTGTCGGGGCCGATCACCGCGCGCACCCGGCGCAGCAGCTCGCCCTCGCCGTCCTCGTGGCTGTCGATCACGGCCGCGCCGTGCAGGTCGAGATAGACCGCGTCGACCGGGGTCTGGGCCGCCAGGTCCGCGACGATCATGGCGCTGATGCGCTCGAAGGCGTCGTCGGTCACGCGCCCGCACGGTACGGCCATCGCCCAGGCGAGCGGCACCAACGCGTGGCCGCGGCGCGACGCCTCGCGGATGAAACCCGAGATCGGCATGCTGTTGGTGGCGAAGACGTCGAAGATCGCCTCGCCGCGCGTCAGGCCGGGCCAGCCGCCGGGCTTGACGAACTCCTCGTACGTCCCCGGCGCCGTCGCGAACGTGTTGGTCTCGTGCTGGAACCCGCCGATCGCGATGCGCGCCATCAGATGTCCGCGTAGCAGTGGGTCTCGGCCTTGCCGCCGGGGTGCGTGACCGCGCCCTTCTCGGCGTCGCCGACGGTCTGCGCGTAGCGCCACAGCGTACCGGACTGGTACTCGTGCTGGCGCGGCTTCCACGCCTTCTTGCGCGCGGCCAGCTCGGCCTCGCCGAGCTCGACGTCGAGCGTGCCCTTCTCGGTATCGATCACGATGACGTCGCCGTTCTTGAGCAGGGCGATCGGGCCGCCGACCGCGGCCTCCGGCCCGACATGGCCGACGCACAAGCCGCGGGTGGCGCCGGAGAACCGGCCGTCGGTGATCAGCGCGACCTTCTCGCTGCCGCCCTGGCCGTAGAGCGCGGCGGTGGTCGCCAGCATCTCGCGCATGCCCGGCCCCCCTCGGGGCCCCTCATAGCGGATCACGAACACGTCGCCCGGCTTGTACTGGCGCGCCTGCACCGCGGCGAAGGCGTCCTCCTCGCAGTCGAACACCAGCGCCGAGCCGCGAAACTTGAGCACGGCGCTGCCGGCAACCTTCACGATCGCGCCCTGCGGCGCCAGGTTGCCGCGCAGGCCGACGACGCCGCCGGTCGGCGTGATCGGCGTCTTGGTCGACACCACGACGTCCTGGTTCTTCGGCAGTTCGACGCTCTTCAGGTTCTCGGCGATCGTCTTGCCCGTCACCGTCATGCAGTCGCCGTGCAGGAAGCCGCCGTCGAGCAGCGCCTTCATGATGATCTGCACGCCGCCGATCTCGAAAAGGTCCTTGGCGACGTACTTGCCGCCCGGCTTGAGGCTGGCGATGTAGGGCGTGCGCTTGAAGATCTTGGCGACGGCGTGGATGTCGAAGTCGATGCCGGCCTCGTGCGCCATCGCGGGCAGGTGCAGCGCCGCGTTGGTCGAGCCGCCGGACGCCGCCACCACCGTCGCGGCGTTCTCGAACGCCTCGAGGGTGCAGATGTCGCGCGGGCGCAGCTGCTTCTCGATCAGCTTCATGACCGCCTCGCCCGACGCCACGGCGTAGCCGTCGCGGCTTTCATAGGGTGCCGGGGCGCCGGCCGAGCCGGGCAGCGCGAGGCCGATCGCCTCCGACACGCACGCCATCGTGTTGGCGGTGAACTGGCCGCCGCATGCGCCTGCCGACGGACAGGCGACGCACTCGAGCTCGTGCAGGTCGGCGTCCGACATCGTGCCGGCGCTGTGCTGGCCGACCGCCTCGAAGACGTCCTGCACGGTGACGTCCTTGCCGTGGAACCGGCCCGGCAGGATCGAGCCGCCGTACATGAACACCGCCGGCACGTTGAGGCGCAGCATCGCCATCATGAGACCGGGCAGCGATTTGTCGCAGCCGGCGAGCCCGACGATCGCGTCGTAGCAATGGCCCCGCATGGTGAGCTCGACCGAGTCGGCGATCACCTCGCGGCTGACCAGCGAGCTCTTCATGCCGGCATGGCCCATGGCGATGCCGTCGGTCACCGTGATGGTGGTGAACTCGCGCGGCGTGCCGCCGCCCGCCTTGACGCCGAGCTTGACCGACTGCGCCTGCCGCATCAGCGCGATGTTGCACGGCGCGGCCTCGTTCCAGGTCGTCGCGACGCCGACGAACGGGCGCGCGATCTCCTCCTCGGTCATCCCCATCGCGTAGTAGTAGGACCGGTGCGGCGCGCGCGCCGGGCCGACCGAGACATGGCGGCTGGGCAGATGGGCTTTGTCGTACGGCATGGCGGTTTCTTCCCGGATCGCTGGTGGACGCTCGTTCGAGCCGCACGATAGCGGCGGACGGCGCGCCCGCCCAGCACGTTCCGCGCATGGCTCTCTGCGTCGGGGCGGGCTCGCGGCACGCGATTTGCTCGTCCGAGCATGAGATGAAACCGCTCAGAGTCGCCGTGGTCGGCGCCGGGGTCGCCGGCGCGATCGTCGCCAAGGGCCTGGCCGCGCTGCCCGACGTCGATGTCCTCTGCGTCGATCAGGCCGACCCGAGCGAAATGGCGCGCCAGGCCACCGCGCTCAACCTCGGGCCCAACGCGCTGCGGGTGCTCCGCGCGCTCGATCCCGCGCTCTACGCCGACGTGCGGGCGGCGAGCCTGCCGTGGCGGACCTGGCGCATGTGGTTCGCCGACGGGCAGCCGCTGTTCCGGCTCGCGCTGTCGGACCTGGTCGACGAGGCCGGCATCCGGATCCGCTGGGCCGAGCTCTACCGCGTGCTGCGCGCACCGATCGCGGCGACCCTGCGCTATCGCACCCGCGTCGACGCGGTTCGCGACGACGGCGACGGCACGCTCGCCCTGACGCTCACCGATGCGACCGGGACCACGGCGCGTTCCGGCTTCGATCTCGTGATCGCCGCCGACGGCCGCTTCTCGCGGCTGCGCGAGCAGCTCTGCGGCGCCGCGCCGACCGCGCATCTGCCGGTCGGCATGTTCCGGCTGATGTTCGACGATGCCGGTCAGACCCGGATCGACGACTACGAGCAGTGGTTCAATGCCGGGCCGGCGCGCCTGCTCGCCTACCGCGTGCCGGGCGACGGCGTCTACATCGGCGGGTCGGCGCCGCTCGCCTCGGCGCACGAGATCGACGACGCGCGCAAGCGGGCGTCGAGCCTGGCGCGCCTGTTCGCCGTGCCGGACGGGCGGCGCGCCTGCGACGCCTATCGCTATCTGGTCGACGCCGTGCTCGACCAGGCCGACCGACTGCACTGGGCGCGCCAGCAGGAGATCGCGATCCGCTTCCGTGCGCTCGACGGCCGCGTGCTCTTCCTCGGCGACGCGGCGCACGCCATGACGACGACGTTGGGCCAGGGTGCGACCCAGTCGGTCGAGGACGCCGCGGTGACGGTCGCCGTGGCGCGTGCGGCGGCGCGCGCCGGTCGGCTCGCCGACGTGCCCGCGTGGACCGCCCGCGTCGAGGCGCTGCGCCACGACCGCGTCGCGTTCGTGATGCAGGCCTCGCGCGACGCCAGCGACACCTTGCTGCCGGGCGCCGATCCGATCGCGGGCACGCTCGCGAAGGCCGAGCCGCCGTTTCTCGCGACATTGGCGCGGATCTTCGCCGATACGCCCGACCTCGAGCGCATCGCGCGGCCGGCGACCGCGTGACGGCGGATCAACGGCGCGCGGGCGTGCTGGGTCCGAGGTTGGGCAGGAACGCCGCCAGGATCCCGAGCGCCGGCAGGAAGGCGAAGATGCGGTAGACCGTCTCGATGCCGGTGTGGTCGGCGAGCCACCCCATCGCGGCGGCGCCCACGCCGCCGATGCCGAAGGCGAAGCCGAAAAACATGCCGTTCACCATGCCGACCCGCCCCGGCATCAGCTCCTGGCCATAGACCACGATCGCCGAGAAGGCCGACGACAGCACGAGCCCGATGATCACGCTCAGCACCACCGTCCAGGTCAGATCGGCATAGGGCATCATCAGGGTGAAGGGCAGCACGCCGAAGATCGAGCCCCAGATCACGTACTTGCGGCCGATGCGATCGCCGATCGGACCGCCGATGAAGGTGCCGACCGCGACCGCGCCGAGCAGCACGAACAGCAGCACCTGCGCGTGCTGCACCGAGAGCTGGAACTTTTGGATCAGGTAGAAGGCGTAGAACGCCGTCAGGCTCGATAGATAGAAGTACTTCGAGAAGATCAAAACCAGGAGCAGCGCGAGCACGCCCCAGACGCGGCGCGACGACACCGCGAACGACAGCCCGACGCCGCGCGAGCGCGCACCACGCCCCTCGCCCATGCGCTGGCGATACCAACGGCCGACCTGCGTCAGCACGATCATGCCGAGCACCGCGACGAGCGACACCCACGCGAGCCCGGGCAGCCCGCGCGGCAGCACCAGGAACGCCGCGAGCAGCGGGCCGATCGACGAGCCGACGGAGCCGCCGAGCTGGAACAGCGACTGCGCGAAGCCGTGGCGCCCGCCGGACGCGAGCCGCGCGACGCGTGCCGACTCCGGATGGAAGATCGACGAGCCGATGCCGATCACCGCGGCGCCGACGACCAGCATGGCGTAGCGGTGTGCCATCGACAGCAGCAGCAGCCCCGCCAGGGTGAAGGCCATGGCGGCCGCCAACGAGAACGGCCGCGGCCGGCGGTCGGTGTAGAGCCCGACCAAAGGCTGCAGCAGCGACGCCATCAGCTGCCACACCAGGCTGATCAGGCCGATCTCCGCGAAGTCGAGCGCGAAGCTCGTCTTCAGCATCGGGTAGAGCGCCGGCAGCATCGACTGCATGGTGTCGTTGAGCAGGTGGCAGAAACTGACCGCGCCCAGGATGGCGAACGCGGTACCGTCGGCCGTCTTGGTCGTCGGGCTGGCTGCTACGGCCTCGGTCACGTCGACACTCCCACTCAGTTGAGCCGAGCCAGCGCGGCCTCGAGCCGGCGCCGCGTCGCCTCGGTCTCGTCACGCCGCTCCTCGGTCTCGGCGACCACCTCGGGGTCGGCCTTGGCGCGGAAGCCCGGATTGGCGAGCTTGGCGTCGAACTTGGCCACCTCCTTGGCGAGCCGATCGATCTCGCGGCCGAGCCGCGCGCGCTCGGCGCCGAGATCGACGACACCGGCCAGGTCGAGGAACAACGTCGCCTCGCCGACCACGATCTGCGCCGTGCCCTGCCCGCTCGCGCTGCCCGGCTCGAACGACACGAGGCGCGCCAGCCGCTTGACCGCGTCGGCGTGGGTCGCCATCCAGCCCTGCGTGGTCGCGGCCGCGTCGGCGACGCACACCTTCAGTTGAGCCGCCGCCGGGACGTTCATCTCCGAGCGCACGCCGCGCACCTGCGCGATCGCTTGGACGACCCAGTCCATCTCCGCGGCCGCCTCGGCGTCGCGCGGCACCGCCGCGAGGCTCGGCCAATGGGCGAGGATCAGCGGCCCGTCCGCTCCGAAGCCGAGCTGCTCCCACAACTCCTCGGTGATGAACGGCATCAGGGGATGCAGGAAGTGCAGCACCTGGCGCAGCACCCACGCGGTCGTCGCGCGCGTCTCGGCCTGCGCCGGTCCGGTCGGCCCGGTCAGGATCGGCTTGGTGAACTCGAGGTACCAGTCGCAGAACGTGCCCCAGATGAACTGGTAGAGCCCGTTGGCCGCCTCGTCGAAGCGATAGGTCTCGATCGCGCGCGCGGTCCGCTCGCCGACCTCGGCGAGCGCGCCGACGATCCACCGGTTGACGGTCTCGCGGCAGCGCGCCGGATCGAACGCCGGATCGGGCGCGCAGGCATTCATCTCGGCATAGCGCGCGGCGTTCCACAGCTTGGTCGCGAAATTGCGGTAACCCTCGACGCGCGAGGCGGCGAGCTTGACGTCGCGGCCCGGCACGGCGAGCGCCGCCAGGGTGAAGCGCAGCGCATCGCTGCCGTATTTGTCGATCAGCTCGAGCGGGTCGATGATGTTGCCCTTCGACTTCGACATCTTCTGGCCGCGCTCGTCGCGCACCAGCGCGTGGATGTAGACCGTGCGGAACGGCACGTCGTCCATGAACGCGTGGCCCATCATCATCATGCGGGCGACCCAGAAGAAGATGATGTCGAAGCCGGTGACCAGCACATCGGTCGGGTAGTAGCGCGCGAGGTCGCGCTTCACGGAAGGTGCCTCGTCCGGCCAGCCCAGGGTCGAGAACGGCCACAGCGCCGACGAGAACCAGGTGTCGAGCACGTCGGGGTCGCGCGTCAGCACCTCGTCCTTGCCGTAATGGTCGCGCGCCGCGGCGGCCGCCTCAGCCTCGGTCTCGGCGACGAACACGGCGCCGTCGGGTCCGAACCACGCCGGGATCTGATGGCCCCACCAGATCTGGCGCGAGATGCACCAGGGCTGGATGTTGCGCATCCATTCGAAGAAGGTCGCTTCCCACTGCTTGGGCACGAAGACGGTAGCGCCGGTCTCGACCGCCTTGATCGGCGCCTCGGCGAGCTTCTTGGCGTCGGCGAACCACTGGTCGGTCAACCACGGCTCGAGCACCTCGCCCGAGCGATCGCCGTGCGGCACCGCGTGGAGCTGCGGCTCGATGCGGTCGAGCAGGCCGGCGGCCTCGAGATCGGCGACCACGCGCTTGCGCGCGTCGAAGCGTGCGAGCCCGCGATAGGCCTCGGGCACCGCGTCGTTCAGGCAAGCGTCGCGATCGAAAATGTTGATCAGCGCGAGGCCGTGGCGCTTGCCGACCTCGAAGTCGTTGAAGTCGTGCGCCGGCGTGATCTTGACCGCGCCCGAGCCCTTCTCCGGATCGCTGTACTCGTCGGCCACGATCGGGATGCGCCGCCCGACCAGCGGCAGGATCGCGTGCTGGCCGATCAGGTGGCGGTAGCGCGGGTCGTCCGGATGCACGGCGATGCCGGTGTCGCCCAGCATGGTCTCGGGCCGCGTGGTCGCCACCGTGATGAAGCTGTCGGGCGCGCCCTCGAGCGGATACTTGATGTACCACAGCGAGCCCTTGACCTCGTGCTGCTCGACCTCGAGGTCCGACACCGCGGTGTGCAGGCGCGGATCCCAGTTGACCAGCCGCTTGTCGCGATAGATCAGCCCGCGGCGGTAGAGCTCGACGAACACCTTGCGGACGGCGCGGCTCAGCCCCTCGTCCATGGTGAAGCGCTCGCGGCTCCAGTCGGGCGACGCGCCGAGCCGGCGCAGCTGGCGCGTGATGGTGCCGCCGGATTCCTGCTTCCACGCCCACACGCGATCGAGGAACTTCTCGCGGCCGAGCCGCACGCGGCTTTCCTGGACCGTCGCGAGCTGGCGCTCGACCACCATCTGGGTCGCGATGCCGGCGTGATCGGTGCCGGGCTGCCATAGGGCGTCGCGGCCGCGCGCGCGCCAGTAGCGGATCAGCACGTCCTGCAGCGTGAAGGTGAGCGCGTGGCCCATGTGCAGGCTGCCGGTCACGTTGGGCGGCGGCATCATGATGGTGAACGGCGTCGCGCTCGATTCCGGATGCGCGGCGAACGCGCCCGAGCTCTCCCAGCGGGCGTAATGCTTGGCCTCGGTCGGGCCCGGTTGATAGGTCTTGTCGAGCATGGCTGCGATCTGGGGCGATCTGGAACGCGCGGGACCCGCGTGAGCACGGTCTCCGGGAAGGGTTGCGGCGGCGGAAAGCGGAACCCGGGAGGGCCCCGGGGCGGTTTTTAGCGCCGGCGGCCGGCCTGCGCTACTCGTTCGATCTCGGCGCGGACGAGGTCCTCGACCATGCCGGGCAGATGGGCGTCGAGCCAGCTCTTGAGCATCGGCTTGAGGGCGTCGCTGACCAGCTGCTCGAGCGTGATGCCGCCGCCCGACGGCGACACGCTGGGCGCCGCGGCGGCGGGCCGCGGCGGCACCGACATTTCCTGCTCGAGCTGCGCGAACGCCGACGCCGCGGCATTGGACGGATTGCCCGACATCAGCGCCTCGGAGAATTCCTCGTGATCGAAGGCGATGTCTTCCTTCTCTTCCTCCGGCTCGCCGAGCGAGAACGACGGCTTGGCCTCGTCGTCGTCCGGGTGTCCCCCCAGGCTGACCACGGAGCCGTCGTCGTTCACCCGGTCGGTCAGCTCGAGAATGTCCTCTTCCGGTTCCGGCTCGTGCTCCGGCGCCGCCGCAGCCTCGGCGGCCGGAGCCGGCTTCTGGCCCTCGGCGTCCTCCGAGATGATCCGCCGGATGGAGGCGAGAATCTCCTCCATCGACGGCTCTTGCTGGGTCTTGGCGTCGCTCATCCTGGCCTCGTCCGCGTCCCCGCGCCTTTAAACCAGGAATATTACGCTACGCCCTTAGGCTTTGCCACAATTCAGGTTCGGACCGCCGGCGCTATTCGTCCTTTTGCTTGAGGATGTCGGTTCCCCACCAGCGGTCCTCGACGTCCTTGAAGTTGGCCTCGAAGTCGTAAAGCTCGACCGGCAGCTTCAGGTCGCGGGCCGTCATCCGGCCGATCGCCGCCAGCACTTGGTAGGAAGATACCAAGTCGTCATGGACCGCCTGCTCGTGCGAAACCTGGGAGGTCAGCAGCTCCTGCTCGGCATTCAGGATGTCGAGGATGGTCCGCGAGCCGACCGAGGCCTCCTGGCGCACGCCCTCGAGCGCGACCTCGTCGGCCTGGACCTGGGAGTTCAGGGACTCGATGCGGGCGCGCGAGCTCAGCAGGGTCTCGAACGCCGAGGTGGCGGTGGCGACCGCGGTGCGCCGCGCATCCTGGATCAGGATCAGGCGCTGCGAGGCGACCTGACGCGCCTGGCGCACCTGGGAATAGACCGACCCGGACTCGTAGAGCGGCACGCTGAGCTGCGCCAGCAGCGCGGTCTGCGTCGTCTGCGCCAGCGGCGAGCCGGGGACGTCCTTGGCGTAGCCGGCCTGGCCGACCACGCTGAGCGTCGGCAGCAGCTGGCCGCGCGCGAGGTCGATCTGGGCGCGCGCGTTGCCCTCGTCGAACTGCGCCGCGATCACCGTCGGGTTCTTGGTCGCCGCCTCCTCCGAGGCCTGCTCGGAGGTCGGCGGCAGACCGGCGGGACGCGCGGGCTCGGTGAGCTTGAGCGCCGCGATGCCGATGACCTGCTGGAACGTCGCCTTGGAGCTCTCCAGCGTGCCTTCGGCCTGGATGCGGCTTGCGGTCGCGCCCGCCAGCCGCGCCTCGGCCTGGCTCACGTCGGTGCGCGTCACCTCGCCGACCCGGAACTGGTCGTTGGTCGCTTCCAGCTGCTTTTCCAGCACGCGCTCGTTCTCGGCGTTCAACTTGACGAGGTTGGCGTTCTGCACCGTGTCGAGGTAGGCGGTCGCGGCATTCAAGAGAACCGTCTGCTCGCTGGCGAACAGGCGCGCCCGCTCGGCCTGGATGGCATTGCGCGCGGCCTCGATGCCCGCCACGGTTCGGCCGCCGCGATAGAGCGGCTCGGTGATGTTGAGCGCGGCCTGCCGGTCGTTGGCCTGGATCGGCTGGTTCGCAGCGTTCTTGACGTTGGTCTCACCCGGGCCGAACGCGCCCGTGACCGTGACGGTCGGCCGCCAGTTGGCACGCGCCTGGGCGATCTGCTCGTCGGTCGCGCGCAGGTTGGCGCGCTCGGCCATGAGCTGGGGGTTGGTGTTGTAGGCGGCGGCCAGCGCCTCCTCGAAGGTCTGCGCCGCGGCGGGCAGCACAACGCCAACGAGTGACAAGCCTGTCAAGCAGGCCAGGAGCGAACGGCGAACGAACATGCAGCGAACCGTGGAGCAGACCAAGGGAGGGGCGAACGGTCGGCGGAGGGTGCGGATCAGTAGCGTTTCATGGCGTCGTCGATTTGGCTAGCCCAGGCATCGATGCCACCCTGCAGATTGCAGGCCAGCGCGTGGCCGTGTGCGCGCAACCATCGGGTGACCTGCAGGCTCCGCATACCGTGGTGGCACACGACCACCAGCGTGCGATCGGTCGGCAGCTCGCCGACACGCTCGGGCAATTCGGCCATCGGGATGTCGATCGAGTCCGGCAGGGCGCAGATCTCGCGCTCCCACGGCTCGCGGACGTCGAGGATCGCCACCGGCTGCACGCCGCGCCGCCAGCGATCGAGCTCGTCGACCCCGACCTGCAACGGCACGGCGTCACTCATCGCGCGATGCCCATCAGAAGACGAAGCTTTCTTTCGGCTCGAACTCGGGAAGCAGCGGCGTCGCCGCGTCGAACAGGATGCGGCCCGAGTAGACGTCGCCCAGGCGATCGGTCAGCGTGGCCTGGCCGAGCCCGATGCCGCGCTTGATCACGGCCAGCAAGCGCCCGCCGTCGGCGAGCTGGGACTTGAGCGCGGCCGGAATCTCGGTCACGGCGCCGTTCAGCAGGATGACGTCGAACGGGCCGCGGTCGGGAGCGCCGTCGGCCAACGGGCCCTCGACGATCTCGACGTTGCCGACGCCGAGCTCGGCGACCAGCTCGCGCGCGCGCCGGGCCTGCGCCGAGACCGACTCGATGCCCACCACCCGCGCCGCCACCCGCGCCGCGATCGCGCACGGATAGCCGGTGCCGCAGGCGACGACGAGCAGGCGGTCGGTCGGTTGAGGCGCCGCGATCTGCAGCAGCCGGGCCAGCACCATCGGCTCCATCAGATGACGGCCCTGGCCGAGCGGCAGGTCCTCGTCGACATAGGCGATGCCGCGCAGCGCGGCCGGCACGAAGCGCTCGCGCGGGACCGCCAGCAGGGCATCGATCACGGCGCGATCGGTCACCTTGTTGGTGCGCACCTGGCTCTCGACCATGTTGGTGCGCGCGGTCTGGTAATCCATGGTCCGGACCCCGCGAGGCAGGAGGGCTCGGTTATACGTCGCGAGTCCGGGTTCCGCAACGCAGCACGCCGCCTTGACCGTGCCGCGCACCGCGTCCTATATGTCGCCGCGCGCGGCCCGCTGGTCCGCGAGGCCGGGTGGCAGAGTGGTTATGCAGGGGCCTGCAAAGCCCTGTACATCGGTTCAATTCCGGTCCCGGCCTCCAGCGCTTCACGGTCCGTCGACGCGCCGGACCATCCCTTCCGGGGTAGCTCAGCGGTAGAGCAGCCGGCTGTTAACCGGCTGGTCGGGGGTTCGAATCCCTCCCCCGGAGCCAGTTTCGCGAGGGCCGGATCGCTGCGATCCGGCCCTCGTCGTAAC
>DATJNS010000179.1:0-19526 GCA_035507915.1 Candidatus Sulfotelmatobacter sp. | reverse complement strand
CGATTGACGATCGCGCTCCGCGACCGTAACACGGCGCTCATCACAGGAGGTCGCTATGACCTGCATTGACACCACATCGAAACGCCGCCTGTCGGCGAAGCTCGCGGCAGGACTTGCCATCTCCGTTTTTCTCGTCCTCGGCGCCGGTATCGGCACTGCAGGCGCGGAAGATCGGGATCACCGCGGCGGGTGGGGTCGCCAGGACAACCACCGTGAAAACGGCAACTGGACCGGCGGCTATTATCGCGCCCCGCCGGTGGTCTACGGCGGCGCTTATTACGCGCCCCCGCCAGCCGTATATTACGGCTCCGGCATCGGCGTCACCCTGCCGGGCATCAACGTGAACATTCGCTGAGCGTCATTCCGCCGCTCGATGTCGACTTGATCGACATGGGAAACGGCCGGCAGCGATGCCGGCCTTTTTCATTCGCAGGTGTCGGCTGCGGAGCTGAGTAGTTTCCGAGTCTCGCAATCGCGGACCAACCGAACGATATGGTGATCGACGATTGCGACACGCGCCATGACACCGCCGACCATATGGCGGAAGCCGTCGATCTGAGGAGATTATGCCATGAGTGTCGGTACCATTCTTTTCGTCATCCTGATCGTGTTCCTGGTCGGCGCCTTACCGAGATGGCGGCACAGTGCAAACTGGGGTTACTACCCGAGCGGTGCACTCGGCATCGCTCTGCTCGTCGTCGTCATCTTGGTCCTCACGCAACGGATTTGACCCGGAGCATCACCGGTCGTCCCAGACGAGCGCCAACCCGATCCGGAATGGGCGAACGCGTTCGTCATCCGGCGCGGATCCCGAAACCACTCAGCCATAGGCAGTGTCATGTTCAAGAGAACGACGATGTTGATCCTCACCCTGCTCGCGCTCCTGGGCGCACCGCTCCTCGGCGCCTGTCACACCGTGTCGGGTGCCGGCGAGGACATCTCCAAGACCGGTCAGGCCCTCGAGCACAGCGCCGACAAGCACACACCCTGATCCGCCGAGCACGACGAAGAGGCGGCGCAGTAACGCACCGCGCTGCCATTCCGCCCATGCCGGCGCGCGAGGAGCGGCGAAGCTCTGTTGCGCGATGGCTCCCGTATCACTTGAAAATGCGGTCGATCGCGCGGCCGAGGTCTTTGACGGCGCCGCTGACGCCACCCTCGTTCGGTTTCGCCGAGCTCTTGCCGCCTTCGAGCGCCGCGACGCAGGGGTTCTTGTTTCTGCCACCGGTGTTGTCGAGCACGAGCGATCCGACCACGATCAGCGGATTCAGCACGCTCGCCACCCCGACCGCGACCTGCTTTGCCACGGCCGCCTTGTTCGGCTGCACGGTCGGGTGCTCGAACGTACCGCCGATGTCGATCGGCGTCGCGAGGTTGAGCAGGCTGGCATCCTTCGGGCGCGGCGTGAGTTCGATATCGAGACGCTCCGAGCCGAGATCGACCGTGCCCTCGCCCAGCATCGACACGGCGTCGGTATCCATCAGCATGCCGCGCGAGGTCGCGATGCCCTTCTGGATGTCGAAGCGGGTCACGAGACAGTTCAGCCTGGTGTCCTTCCGGCCTTGGGCCCAGGCGAACGCCTCGCGGAACAGGTCGGCACCGATCAGGTCGGCGTAGCGGCTCTTGATGACGCCGCGACCGACCACCAGGCTCGACGTGCCATCGAGCGAGGTCGCGATGGCGTGGACGGAATCGCCGGCGCCACGGACCGCGACAGCGACGTCGCCCCTCGCCTCGAGGAGATTTTGGCCCGAGACCAGCGCCAGAAGCTTGCCGACATCGACCTGCTTCCCGTCCAGATCGAGCGCGAGCGTCGCCGGCGCCTGCCGCCCGGAGAGCTCGATGCCGCCGGTGACATGGCTCCCCGCGAGGTCGACACCGAACGGCCTGATCCTGAGATCGCGATCGTCGAGGGTGACGTGCGCCGTGAGGTTCTCCAGAGTCAGGCGTTCGGTCTTGAGCGCGCCAACACGCAACGTCACATCCGCGTCGACGGCGCGGAGCGCCTCCAGCGGCAACGGAGCCCTGGAGAAGATGCGGTCGTCATCCGTCGGCTTGGCGCCAGGTTTTGCCATCGGAAACTCGGTCAGGTCGACGCGCGGCGCATCGAGGGTCGCAGCGACTTTGGGTCGTGGGCCGCTCGAAACGAGGGTCGCGTCGCCGCTGAAGGCGCTCGCGCCGAGGCTGCCTTGCAGGGCCTTCAGCACGATCGTCCGGCCGGCATCGCCGGATAGCGTTGCTGCCAGGTGGTAGGGTTTCGCCGGCAGCGACGCGCCGATGAGCGCGCCGACGGCCGCGAGATCCGCGCCGTCCGCCGTAACCTTGCCGTTGAGACCCCGCCCGGCGAGGGGATCGCTGGCGCTGCCATTCAACGTCACCGTCGCACCCGCCACGTCGATCTCGGCTTGGATCGGATATGGCTGGCCGCGGCTCGTCAGGGTCGCCAGGGCGCCGACGGTGGCCGTCGTCCGCACCGGTATGCCCTGGACGATGGCCGCGGCCTTCACCTGCATCGGCCCGCTGAACGAGCCCGAGGTCGAGAGCTCGGTCAACGTCGCCGTCGTGGTTTTGCCGGTCCGACCGTCGCGATAGGCGACGAGGACGTTCTGCAGCTGGATATTGTCGAAGCTCGGCATCTCGAACGCGCTGGTTCGCTGGGCCGCCGCTTCGGCCGGCGATCCCGTTTGGGCGGGAGCCAGCGCGCCGAACTCCCAGTTGCCGCGGCCCTTGCCATCGGTCTCGAGCAGCAGGTCGACGTCTTTCAGCAGCACGCCGGTGATGTCGAGCTTGCCGCCGAAAATCAGCGGCAGCAGCTCGACATGGGCGGAGAGCTCGCCGAGCTTCGCCATCTCGGGCCGCGATCCCCAATCCGCGTTGGCGAAACTGACGTCTTTGACGGTCAGGCCCGGCACCGGAAAGAGCGAAAGCTTCAGGTTTCCGGCAATCGCGAGCTTCCGCCCCGTCGCCTGCTCCACCCGCTCGACGAGCAAGCCCTTGTACTTGCCGAAATCCATGCTGCTCAGCACGACCACCGCGGCGATGACCACCACGACGCCGACGCCGAGCCCGCCGAGGAGGATGGTTCTCAGGCGCATGCTGCCGCCGTCTCCCGGGAAAGGTTGTCCTCAGGGCACCGCGGGCGGGCCATCGGCCGCCGCCATGACGAGGCGGATCAGGTCGGGCAGCGAGGTCACGCCGGTCCGCTTCATCACCGCGGCGCGATGATTCTCGACCGTCCGTTGGCTGATGCCGAGGTCGTCGGCGATGATCTTGTTCGGGCGTCCCTGGACGACCAGGTCCAGGACGTCGCGCTCGCGCGGTGTCAGCCGGCCGATGCGTTCGGCTGCCGTGTTGCGCCGAACCGCGAGCTGCGTGGAGTCGCGCATCTCATCGAGCGCGCGCTCGATGCTCGCCAGCAGCTCGTCGGAATGGATGGGTTTTTCCAGGAAATCCGCGGCGCCGACTTTCATCGCCTGGACCGCCATCGTTATGTCGCCCTGACCGGTGATCATGATCGCCGGCAGACCGCGGTTGCCGGCCCGCAGGCGCTCCAACAATGCGATCCCGCCCATGCCCGGCATGATGGCATCGACCACCAGGCAACCTTTGCGGTCCGGTCGGTCGGCCGCGAGGAACGCCTCGCCGCTGGCATAAACCTCGGCCGCATGGCCATGGTCCCGAAGCAGCCTTTGCAGGTCGTCGAGCACCAGACGGTCGTCGTCGACCACGAACACCGTGTGCCCGTTGCCAATGGCGGATCGGGCCCCGGACGGCGCGCTCTCACGAATGCTCGGTTGCTCGCGCTTGGCGGCGATGAGACCGTGGATGTGCTGGGTCAGCGTGTCGGCGGTGGCGGGCTTGCTGAGATACACGCACCCGGCATGGGCGATCTTGCGCAACGTGTCGCTCGAGATGTCGCCGGTCAGGATGATGGCCGGGATCTGGCTGCGCAGCGACTCGCGCAGCCGCGCGATGACTTCAGCCCCGGTCAGGTCTCCCGGCAGATTGTAGTCGGCGATGATGACGTCGGGCACGAATGTCCGCCGCGCCGCCAGCGCGAGCGCCGCGTTGGTGCCGATCACCGCGGTCGTCCGCAGTCCCTCGCCTTCCAACAGGAGCCCGAGCATCTCGCGGACCGCCGGGTCGTCCTCGATGATGAGGACCGCGCCGGCCGACATGGCCGCCGCCTCCGTCGAGCTCGCCTGAATCGGCAGGCGCTGCTTGTCGGCACCGCGCCCTACCTCGATGGCGAACACCGACCCGCGGTCGAGCCAGGATCGGACGTCGATGGTGTGACCCAGTAAGTCGCTGATGCGCTGCACGATGGAGAGACCCAGACCGAGGCCGCGGCTGCGCTCCCGGGCGGCGTTGTCGAGCTGATGGAACTCCTCGAAAATCGCCTTCAGCTGCCCCGCGGGAATGCCGATGCCGGTGTCCCACACCTCGATGCGCACCTTGTCGTCGCCGCGTCGGCGACAGCCGAGCAGAACCTTGCCCTGCTCGGTATATTTGACCGCGTTCGCCAACAGGTTGCGCAGCGTTTGCTCGAGCAGGCGCGGATCGCTGCGGATCGTCAGACCGCTGTCGACCACGTGCCAACTGATGCCCTTCGCCGCGGTGTGGTAGGTGAACTCCGTCTTGAGACGGTCGAGCAAACCGTCGATCCGGAATTCGACGATCTCCGGACGCACGGTCCCGGCCTCGAGCTGATTGATGTCGAGCAGCGTATTCAGCATGCCGGACATCGCGCCAAGCGTCTCCTCGAGCTTGGCGATCAGCTTGGCGCCGCCCTCGTCCTTCATCCGCTTGGCGAGAATCCCCTGCAGCAGACTGAGGGTCTGCAGCGGCTGACGCAAGTCGTGGCTGGCGGCCGCGAGGAAGCGCGACTTGCCGAGATTGGCCTGCTCGGCGACGTGCCGGGCGGCCACAAGCGCCCCGCTGACCTTGTTGCGTTCGGTGACGTCATCGATCGTCACCAGGATCCGCCGCGGGGTCTTGGGATCGTCGCGAATCTCGAGCGCGCCCAGGAGCATCGACCGCATGCCCTGCGGCGGCAACTCGACGTCGACCTCATGATCTTCGATGACCGCCTCGCCCAAGCGGAGGCGGTCGAGGAAGCTACGCACCGTCGCGACATTGAGGCGGCCGTCGTCGATCGCATCGAGTTGCCGACCCACGGTCTCTCCGGGCTCGATCGCAAAGGCGCGGTAGAACGAGCGGCTCGCCGAGATGACGCGGAATGCGTCGTCGAGCACGACCAGCGGCTGGCGAATTGTATTGATGATGCTGTCCGAATAGGTCCGCGCTGCCTCGACCGCCCGTTCGGCGGACCTCCGCTCGGATATGTCGGCGAAGGTCACGACCACGCCCTCGACCCGTCCGTCCTGGGCACGGTAGGGCAGAATGCGGCGGGTGTACCAGGCGCCGTCGCCGGCCTCGACCTCGCGGCTCGCCGGCACGTGGTTGACGAGAACCATGCGGGCATCGGCTAAAAGATGGGTATCGTCGCTGAGGCGCGCCAGGTCCGCGAGCGGCCGGCCGATGTCCGAAGCGATGACGCTGAACATCGACTTCGCGGCCGGCGTAAAGAGACGAATCTCGAGATTGGCGTCCAGGAACAGCATGGCGATGTCGGCGCTGTTCATGGTGTTCTGCAGGTCGTTGGCGGTGGCGCGCTGAACCTCGACGGTTTCGTTGAGCTGGCTGTTCAGCGCGGTGAGCTCCTCGTTCAGCGATTGCAGCTCCTCCTTCGAGATTTCCAGCTCCTCGTTGGTCGATTGCAGCTCCTCGTTGACCGACATGGCCTCTTCGTTGGTGGCCGTCAGCTCGTCGTTCGATATCTCGAGATCGCGAATCGCGCTCTCCAGCTCCTTGCGCGTGGCCTCGAGCTCCTCGCCGAGCTCGATGACATGCGGCGCGTCCTTGGCGCCGGACTGCTGCTTGGGGTGCTTCGCGCGTGCGGGCTCGTCGGCGAAGCTGACCAGCAGAAACGCCTCACCCGCCGCATCGATCGGCTGGGCCGAGACGCTCACGGCGACGGTCCTGCCGTCACGATCGATCTGCGCGCCGTCGACGACGACCCGAGTCCGCTGCCGCACGACCTGACGGGTCGCCATCCGGAGCTTCGTGCGCAGCCCGTCGCGCGCCATCGCGAACAGATCCCGGCTGGCCTCGCCGACCGCGATCTTCAGGTAACGATCGATCGGCCCGAAGAAATACAGGGCCTCGTGCCGGGCGTTGATCAGCACCGAGGCCGGTGCATAAGCGTCGAGCAGCGCGCGTTGCGCCAGGTCGCCGACCTTGGCGCGGGGCGCCGCGGCCTCGGCTCCGCGGTCGGACGATCGCGTCGTGCGCTGGCCTTCGCCGGGAGCGATCGGAAACTCGACTTCGCCCGGGCGGCTGAGGCCGATATGCCGGAAGATCCGCTGCTTCTTGGAGATCGCCTCGAAACGGTCGCCCGGGTGGTTGATCGCCTCCGAGGAGCCGAGCACGAGGACGCCGCCCTCGCGCAGCGCGAAATGAAACAGAGAGAGCACCTTCTCCTGGACCTCGGGACGCAGGTAGATGAGGACGTTGCGGCAGCACACGAAGTCGAGGCGCGAGAACGGCGCGTCGGCCAACAGGTCCTGCGTCGTGAAGACTACGGTCTCGCGCAGCTCGCGCGTCACGCGGTAGCTTTTACCCTCCTTGACGAAGAACCGCGCGAGGCGCGTCGGCGACACGTCCTTCTGGATCGATGCCGGATAGAGTCCATTGCGCGCGATCGCGACCGCGTCCTGGTCGATGTCCGAGGCGAAGACCTTGAGCTTCACGTTTCGCTTCGCGGTCGCTATCTCCTCCAAAAAGAGCATGGCGAGCGAGTAGGTCTCCTCGCCCGTGCTGCACCCGGCATCCCAGATGCGGATCGGCTGGTTCAGCGGCTGTCGGCGGATCAGCTCGGGGACGACCGTCTCGGCCAGGACCTCGAAGGCCCGTTCGTCGCGGAAAAAACGCGTGACGTTGATCAGCATGTCCTTGGCGAGCAGGTCGATCTCGTTCGGGTTCTTGCGGAGCGCGTTCAGATAGACCCCGATGTCCTTGATCGACGCCGTCGCCATCCGGCGCTCGATCTGGCGCCGGAGCGTGCCCTCCTTGTGGAGAGCGAAATCGTGCGAACTATGCTGGCACAGGAGATCGACGATCTCGGCCAGCCCGGCGTCGGTGCCGTGACCCGACGCGGGGCTCGCCGGCACGGGCTCGGGGCGGGCCTGCTGACCGTATTTGACCAGTGCGGCCGGGATCTCGGCGACCGGCAGCACGAAATCCACCACGCCCGTCTTGATGGCGCTGCGCGGCATGCCGTCGCTCGCCGCGTCCTGCGGATCCTGGGCGATGACGAGCCCGCCTTTGTCGTGGACCGCCAGCAGCCCGATGCTGCCGTCGGCGCCGGTGCCCGAGAGGACCGCGCACACGGCTCGCGCGCCGCGATCCTCGGCGAGCGAGCGCAGAAAGAAATCGAAGGGCAGGCGCGCGCCGTGGCGCTCGCGCGGCGTGGTGAGCCACAGCGCACCGTCGCGGATCGCCAGATAGGCGCCCGGTGGGATGACATAGACATGATCGCGCTCGACCGGCATGCCGTCGGCCGCTTCGAGCACCGTCATGGCGGTACGAGCGGCCAGCAAGCCGACCATCATGCTCCTGTGCGTCGGATCGAGATGCTGGATCAGCACGAACGCCATGCCGGTGTCGGACGGCAGCGCGTCGAACAGCTTGTTGAGCGCCTCGAGCCCGCCTGCCGAAGCGCCGACGCCGACCACCAGGAGGTCGCGGCGCTGGGCCGGTGCCGCTCGTCGCGCCGCCGCCGCGCGCGGCGAAGCGCGGCGCTTGATCGTCATGGGCTGTTTGGCTTTATGCATGCCAGTTCCTGTTCACCGACAGGACAGGACGTCGGGAGGATACCACGGGTGGTGGCATGAGGTTCGACGACCAGCGCCACCTCACCTGCCAAGCCCGCCCGTCCTACTTGTAACGGTCCTTGTACGAGGTGCCGGCGGTCGGGGTGCCGGCAATCTGGCTGGCAACTGCCTGGGCCGGGCTCTTGGCCTTCTCAGCCGCGGTTTTCTTGGGTTTTTTCGCTTCCCGGTTCGACCGTTTCTGACTCTTGGCCATGCCTGCCCGTCTCCTGCTCAGTGACGCGTGCGCCTGCTATAGCGCCCGTCCGACGCCGGCGGGAGGCTCGGAAACTACCTAGGGCAGTCCCCAGACGACCATGCGCCAATGACGCGGCGCGCGGCGCGACCCAACCGTCGCAAGCGGCGCGGATCTGAGTAGTTTCCGGGCCTCCCGCCGGGCAATCGGCCGATCTAGGCTGCGTTCCAACCAGCCAATCTCGACGCTGACTGACGGCTCCCGGCGACGCTTCAGCCGGCAACGCATGGACTCACGACGACCAAGGATATCAGCAATGGCAACCGGCATCGCTTCGGCGCACACACCCGCCCAGATGCGGCCAAAACCCGAAATCACCGCGCCCACGGACGTCATCGTCAAAGTCACCAGACCGGCGATTTGGGGCGCCGCCTCGCCCAGTCCCGCGGGCGAGACGCGCTGGCCCGGCCGAGTTCCCGGTCATGAGGGCATCGGCATCGTCGACCGCGCCGGAGCGGCCGTCGCGTCGTTCAAGCCGGGCGACCGCGTGCTCATCTCCTGCATCAACGCCTGCGGCAAATGCGCCAACTGCCGCAACCGCATGTACTCGCACTGCGTCACCGGCGGCTGGATCGTCGACGGCATGCAGGCCGAGTTCGCCCGCATTCCGTACGCGGATATCAGCCTCTATCGCATCCCCGACGATGCCGATGAATCCGCGCTCGTGACCAAGGGCGACATTCTGCCGACGGGTTTCAAGTCCGGCGTGCTCAACGGCAAGGTTCAGCCGGGCAGCACCGTCGCGATCGTCGGTGCGGGACCGGTCGGTCTCGCTGCGCTGCTCACCGCCCAGTTGTACGGGCCGGCCAAGATCATCGTGATCGATCAGGACGACGACCGTCTCGAAATGGCCAAGCGGTTCGGCGCGACGGCGGCGATCAACAGTGCCGACGCCAGGGTCCTCGAGATGATCAGGGAGGTCACCGGCGCACGCGGCGTCGACACCGCCATCGAAGCGATGGACGTTCCGGACACCGCCGCGCTCTGCGAGAAAATCGTCACACGGGGCGGCATCGTCGCCAACTTCAAGCTGGACCACGTCCTCGAAGTCTTGCTTTCCGGAAAATTTCGAGATGTCCGCGGGCGATCGGAACATTCGCACGGCACGATCGGTTGAGGATCGTCGGACTCCGGGCGATCGCGAATTCCAGTCATCCTCACCAACGGGAGAAATGCCATGCGCCTCAAGGATAAGGTCGCGGTCGTCACCGGCGCGGCCAGCGGCATCGGCAAGGAGATCGCGCACGCCTTCGCCCGCGAGGGCGCCAAGATCGCGATCGCGGACCTCAACCAGAAGGGTGCGGATGCGGCAGCCGCCGAGCTTGCCGGAACCGACCGGCGCGCCATTGGGGTCGCGATGGACGTGACCAACGAGGCGCAGGTCGTCGCCGGCATGGCCAAGATCGTCGACACCTTCGGTCGGATCGACGTTCTGGTCAGCAATGCCGGCATCCAGACGGTCGAACCGCTCGACGAGTTCGAATTCGCCAAGTGGAAGCAGCTGCTCGCCATTCACCTGGACGGCGCCTTCCTGACCACGCGCGCCGCGCTCAAGCAGATGTACAAGCAGGGCAATGGCGGCAGCATCATCTATATGGGCTCGGTGCACTCCAAGGAGGCTTCGCCCCTCAAGGCGCCCTATGTGACCGCCAAGCACGGCCTCATCGGTCTCGCCAAGGTCGTCGCCAAGGAGGGCGCCAAGCACGGCGTGCGGGCCAACGTGATCTGCCCGGGCTTCGTTCGCACCCCGTTGGTCGAAAAGCAGATTCCCGAGCAGGCCAAGGAGCTCGGCATCACGGAGGCAGAAGTCATCAAGAACGTGATGCTGAAGGAGACGGTCGACGGTGAGTTCACCACGGTGGAGGACGTCGCGGCCGCCGCGCTGTTTTTCGCCGCTTTCGAAACGAATGCCCTGACCGGTCAGTCGCTGGTCGTCAGCCATGGCTGGTTCATGCAATAGGGCGCCAAGCTCCGCCTGAGTACTTTCCGAGGCTATCCTTCGCAGGCGCGTCGCCCGTTACTGCTCCCCGCTCGACGACCACAGCGGAGAGGCGCCGGCGATGCCGGCGCGGGCGACCTCCAGGAGGGCCAGGGCATGATGAAGATGCGTGGATTCGTGATCGCGTTGCTGACCGTGGTCGGCGGCGCGACGACGACGATTGCGCCGTCCGTGGCCGGGCAGGACATCTCGCGCGAGGCATCGACATTCGTTCAATCGGTCGACGACAAGGCGATGGCGATCACCGGCAAGAACCTCGACGCCGGCGACCGCGAGCAGAGCTTTCGCGACATGTTCGTCACCAGCTTCGACGTTCCGGGGATCGGCCGGTTCGTGCTCGGGCGCTATTGGCGCACCGCCACCGATGCCCAGAAATCCGAATTCCTGACCCTGTTCGAGAATATGATCGTCAGAACCTACAGCAATCGCTTCACCACCTATAAGGACGAGCAGTTCACGATCACGGGCGCTCGCGCCGACGGCGACAGTGCGGTGGTCGGGAGCACGTTCGCACAAACCAATAGCCCGCCGGTCAAGGTCGACTGGCGCGTGCTCAAGACCCAAGGCACGCTCAAGATCGTCGACGTGATGGTCGAAGGCGTCAGCATGAGCGTGACGCAACAGCAGGAATTCGGCTCGGTGATCCAACGCGGCGGCGGTCGGATCGACGGCCTGCTCGAGATCATGCGCGAGCGCGCGCAGCCACAGAACCACGCCGCGCGCAACTGACGTCGCCGTTCTGCCACGGCCGGCCGGTTTCGATCCTCGCGAGCGCCGCGTGGCAAGTCGGCCGTGCACGCCTCCCGTGAGTAGTTTCCGAGCCTAGCTCTGCAGTCCGGTCGCTCGCTATGGTCGGGCATCTCTTCAGGAGCGAGCCACGATGCTCAAAACCAAGACATCGCCCCGCTATCGCGCGGTTTCCATGGAGCTCGCAGCGCACCTGGACGACCGCTATGTCGAGATGCACATCGTCACGGATACCGGCGAAGCTTTGGCCGTCGTATGCCCGCGCGACTCGATCTTTGCCATTCAACGGCATATCGAGCGGATTCGCCAAGACTGCCCCGAGATCGCGAGCTGGAGCCACGATCCGCGCGACGCAACTCCAGGCTCCGTTCAATCCGTCTCGGCGGGATGAGATAAAACGTGGAGATATCGATGCCGGGTCGTAACGTCGAACAGGAATTCGATACGCTGAAGGCGGACTTCGGCAAGCTCAGCTCGGATCTCGTGCGCCTCACGGAGGCCATGCGCGATCTCACGGGCGATGGCGCGCAGGATTATCTGGCGAAGCTGCGCTCCGTCATGAGCCAGGCGAACGAGGACGCCCATGCGGCCGCAGCCGCGCTGGGCACACGGGGCCGCGAGGGCATCGCCGCCGTCGAGCATCAGGTACGGGAGCGCCCGCTGGTCAGCATCCTGATCTGCTTCGGAGTGGGCCTGGTCATCGGCAAGTTGATCGATCGGTGAGACCGCGGTCATGCCGATCTGGTCGAGCTTGATACGCTCGCTGCTGGCGCCCGTGCGGGCCCGGACGCGTGAGCGGGTTCGTCGCTATTGCATCGGCATCGTGCTCGCGGTGCTTGCCGCCGTCATCGCGACGACGGGCTTGGCCATGCTCGCCGTCAGCACGTTCCTATGCCTCGCAGACAGCATGACGACACAGGCTGCCGCGGCCGTGACCGGCGGCGGCTTGTTGATTGTTGCGGGCCTCGTCGCGCTGGCTGCGCGCCTGCTCGGCCGCAGCCGATCCGGTCGGTCGACGGGCGGCGCGCCGGCGCGCGAGCCGACCGGCTCCAGTGCGCCCGCCAACGAGGATCTGCTCGCTTCGGTCGAGACGGCGATCGCCCGCGAGCTGCGTTCCGAAGCCCCGGGGCTGGCTCTCATCGCCTTGCTGACGGGATGCGCCATCGGTGCCTCGCCGCAGCTCCGCCGGGCCATCGCCGATTTTGCGCTGCGCGGACGGCGCGCTGAGTAGTCATCCGGATCCACCTCCGACGCTGAGCTTCGAGGAAGCAAGCGGATGGAGCGCGCCTGGCACATTTCAGTCGAATCCGCGGCGTGCCAGGTCGCGCTCGATGGCACGACGGACCCGCGCCGGCAGAACCTGAGCGATGGCAGCGTCGGCGCGGTCCGCACCGCGTCGTCCGGAGCACTCCTTCGCGTTCGACACGCGGAGGAGAGCTTCCCGCTCCCCCCTGGCAGCTCTGAGTAGTTTCCGAGCCTATCCCGGCGCCGTGCTCTTCCGCATGCTGGCGGTACGCGTCGCGTCCGGCCTCCAAGGCGGAACCGCAGTGTCGCCATATTCCGATGCACGACCGGATCAGGCTTCCCTGATATCGGCCCTCGCCAATTACGCGCAGCCGAACGATCGCGCCAGCGGGCTTCAGCTGGCCGGAGCGATCGTGCTGTTCGTCGGCTGCTGGGCCGCCGCCTATCTGGCCCTGAGGGTCTCGCTGCTCCTGGGGCTCGCTTTGACGCTACCGGCCGCCGGGCTGATGATCCGCATCTTCGTCCTGCAACACGATTGCGGACATGGCGCTTTGTTCCGGTCGGCGCGCGCCAACACGGTCGCCGGCACGCTGTGCAGCGTCTTCACCTTCACCCCCTTCGCGCACTGGCGTCGACAGCACGCACGCCATCACGGCAGCTGGAACAATCTCGATCGGCGGCGCTCCGGCCTCGATATCTATTCGGACTGCCGGACAGTGCGGGAGTATCGGCAGCTCTCGCCCATGCGCCGCCTCGCCTATCGGCTCATGCGTCATCCGATCGTGGCCCATCTCATCATTCCGCCGATGATCTTTCTGCTGCTCTATCGGACGCCGTTCGACACGCCCAAGGGGTGGCGGCGCGAACGACGCTCCGTCCACGTCACCAATCTCGCGATCCTCGCACAGGCGGTCTGCATCGGCGGACTGCTGGGCTTTGGTTCGGTGGCGATCATCGAGCTCACCACCCTGCTTATGGCCTCGATCGGCGGCGTCTGGCTGTTCGCGCTCCAACACAAGTTCGAGGGCGTCAATTGGGTCCGCCAGCCCGAATGGAACCTGACGGCGGCATCCCTCACCGGGGCATCGTGCCTGCGCCTGCCCGCCGTGCTGCAATGGTTCACCGGAAACATCGGTTTTCACCACATCCATCATTTGAATCCGCGCGTCCCGAACTACCGCTTGCAAGAGGCTTACGAGGCCCTGCCGAGGCTCCGCGCCGCGACCACGCTCGGCCTCTTGGGCGGCCTGCGCGCGGTCGGTTACGTGCTGTGGGACGAGACGCAGGCGAAGCTGGTGCGCTTCCGCGACGTCGCCGCCGCATGACCCGAATGCCGCGCCGAGCCAATGACCCCACCGCATCGGACGTGAGCGCGATCCCACGGCGGACGCTGTTGATCTCTGCGCTTGCCGGGGCTACTGCCTGCGCCCTGCCGCACTTCGCCTGCGCTGCAACGCCTGCCCTCTTGCCGAGCGACGCCGCCAATCGGCGGTTCTCGGTCCTCTACAGGGGCGACCGCATCGGCGCGCATACGGTGTTGCATTCCGCGGCCACCGGGGAGACCCAGATCAGCACCGAGATCGATCTGTTGGTCAAGGCGCTCTTCTTCACCGCGTACGAATTCCGCCACCACTCGGAGGAGAGCTGGCGCGAGGGGCGCCTCGCATCGCTGAAGAGCCAGACGATGGAAGATGGCCAGACGCTCCACGTCACGGGCGCGGCAACGCCCCTGGGGTTTCAGGTCGTCAACAAGAACGGCCCGTTCCTCGCGGCCCCCAGCGTGCTGACCTCGAACGATTTGTGGACGCCGGCGGTGCTCGAACAGGCGACCGTGATCGATGCCCAACATGGCGGGGTCATCGGGGTCAGCATGCGCAAGCTCGCCGATGAACAGATCACGATCGGCGGTCGCCAGGTTCCCGCCACGCGCTACCGCCTCATCACGCCCTACATCGCCGGCAGCATCTGGTACGACGATGCGGGTCAATGGGTCCACGGCGAATTCGAGCGCAACGCGGCGCAAATCGTCTATCGCCTCGACACTTGACCATGAAGCTCCAGACATCACGCCGGCTCGTCCTTGCTTGCCTGGCATCGATCCCCCTGGCTGCCTGCCACCTCGCGCCGATCACGCTCACCGAGCGCGCCCCGGTGACGATCGCAACGGCCAGCCCGGGGGCCATCTATTACCCCGTGGGCAATGCCGTCTGCCGCATCGTCAACCTGGCCGATGACGATGATCCGACCAAGCGCTGCCAAGCGGTCGCGTCGGACGGGGCCGTGACGAATGTCGCGCGCGTGCGCAGGGGCGACGCAACGCTCGGCCTCACCCAATCGGATCTCGCCTACGCCGCCTTCCGCGGCAAGGGACTGTTCGCCGCTTACGGGGCCGACCGCGAGCTGCGCACGGTCGTCGCGCTGCAACGAGAATCCTTCACCGTCGTCGCCCGCGCTGATGCCGCGATCCGCAATTTCGAAGATCTGCGCGGCAAGCGGGTGGGCATCGGCAAGACCGGCGCGGGCTATACCTTCACGCGCGACGCCGTCCTCGAATTCTACGGCTGGACGATCTCCGACTTCGACCGCGCGCTCGAGCTGGGTCCGGCCGAGCAGAATCAGACGCTGTGCAACAACGAGGTCGACGCCATCATTTTCGAGACGGTGCATCCCGACGGTTTGACCCAACAGGCGACGAGCCAATGTCGGGCGCGGTTGGTGCCGATCGACGGTCCGCCGATCGATCGGCTGCTGGCGGCCCATCCCTATTACGTCGCCTCGGTGATCCTAGGCGGCACGTATGATGGCAATCCGAGGGATACCCCGACCTTCGGCACGCAAACGTTGCTCATCACCTCGGCGCGAGTGCCCGACGATGTCGTCTATCACGTCGTCAAGGCGCTGTTCGAGAACAGCGCCGATTTCCGACGCCTGCATCCCGCGCTGTGGACGCTCACCCGGCAGGACATGGTGCCGAGTGAGGCGGTGATGCCGATCCATCCGGGCGCGCTCCGATATTATCGGGAGATCGGGCTCCTACGCTGAGACGGGCGTCGCCGCGGCGTTCTACTTCACGATGAGGTCGTTCCGCACGGCGGCGACGCCGCTCACCTGGCTCGCGACCATGCCGGCACGTCCGACCATTTGCGACGTGTCGACGAAGCCGCTGAGCTGGACGACGTTCTTCTGGGTGTCGACGTGGATCTCGAACACCTTGAGCGCCGGATCCTGCAAGATTGCCATCTTGACCTTGCTGGTGATCGCGCCGTCGTCGACATAGGCGCCCGTGCTTTCGCTGGTCCTCGTCTGGGCGCACGCGCCGAGCGCGACGGCCGATGCGACGACGAACGCGGCGGCGGCAATTCTTATGGTCTTGTTCATGAGCCGTGACTCCAGCCAGGGTTGGGGTGACGCGCGGATGCCGACGGTGGCTGGCCGCGGCCCCCTCATACATGGACCTTGCGCCGAGTGCGCGCGAGCCTCGGAAACTACTCAATCGCCAAAGCGGTCGATCTTCGCCTCCAGCGTCGCGGCTTCGGCGCACGGAGCGATCAGGGAAACCGGCTCGTCAGTCCGCGCGCTCCGCGGCGATCAGGAATTCGCGGTTGCCGTCGGCGCCTTCGATCGGGCTGACCGTCAGGCCGAGCACGCGCCAGCCCATGGTCTCGACGAGCCAACGTCGGATGCGCGCGCATACCTCGTCGTGCAGCGCCGGGTCGCGGACAATGCCGCCCTTGCCGACGCGGCCCTTGCCGACCTCGAATTGCGGCTTGATGAGGGCGACCAGGCGCGCGCGCGGCGCGGCGAGCGCGAGCGCGGCGGGCAGCACGGTCTCGAGCCCGATGAAGCTCGCGTCGCACACCACGAGGTCGACCGGCTCGGGCACCTCGGCGCGCGTCAGGTTGCGCGCGTTGACGCGCTCGAGCACGACGACGCGCGGATCGGAGCGCAATTTCCAATCGAGCTGGCCGCGGCCCACGTCGACCGCGTAGACGCGCGCCGCGCCGCGCGCCAGCAGCACGTCGGTGAAGCCGCCGGTCGAGGCGCCGACGTCGAGCGCGATCGCGCCCGCCGGATCGATCGCGAAATGCTCGAGCGCGTGCACGAGCTTGACGCCGCCGCGCGACACCCAGGGGTGCGGCGCGCCGCGCAGCTCGACGGCGGCATCGGCCGGCACCAGCGCGCCCGCCTTGTCGAGCCGCGTCGCGCCCGCGAACACCGCGCCCGCCAGGATCAGGGCCTGCGCCTTGGCGCGCGTCGGCGCGAGACCCCGTTCGACCAGGAGCTGATCGACGCGCACGCGGCCAACCCGCGCGGACGATCGCTCGCGCGGCATGGCGGCTCAGCTGCGGCGCGTGACGACGAAGGTCGCGACCTGGCGCAGGAGCTCCGCCTTCTCGGCGAACGAGTCGAGATGCGCCGCCGCCTGGTTGGCGAGCATCGTCGCCTGGGCGCGCGCGCGCTCCAGCCCGAGGATCGACACGAAGGTCGCCTTGCCGGCGTCGGCGTCCTTTCCGACGTCCTTGCCGACCAAGGCGGCATCGCCCTCGGCGTCGAGCAGATCGTCGGCGATCTGGAAGGCAAGCCCGAGATCGTGCGCGTAGGCCGCTAGCGCGATGCGCGCGGCATGCGGCGCCTTGCCCAGGATGGCGCCGGCGACGCTCGAGAAGGCGATCAGCTCGCCGGTCTTCATGCGCTGCAGCCGCGTGATCGCGCCGATGTCGAGCGTGTTGTCGTGCTCGGCGATGAGGTCGAACATCTGGCCACCCACCATGCCGGCGGGACCGGACGCGGCGGCGAGCGCGCTCACCAGCTCGACGCGCACCTTGGCGTCGCTGTGGCTCCCCGGATCGGCCAACACCTCGAACGCGCGCGTCAACAGGCCGTCGCCCGCCAGCACCGCGGTCGCCTCGTCGAACTGCACGTGGGTGGTCGGCCGGCCGCGCCGGAGCGCGCTGTCGTCCATCGCCGGCAGATCGTCGTGGACCAGCGAGTAGGAGTGGATCATCTCGACCGCGGCGGCGACGCGCAGCGCGCAGCTCGGCGCGACGTTGAACAGCTTCGCGCTTTCGATCACCAGGAACGGCCTGAGCCGCTTGCCGCCGTTGAGCGTCGAATAGCGCATCGCCTCGTGGACCCGGCGTTCCGGCCCTTCGGACACCGGCAGCAGGCGGTCGAGCTCGGCTTCGACCGCTTTCGCGGTGGCCGTCATCGCGGCGTCGAGACTGGTGGTCATGGCGTGCGGTTGCCGGAGGCTAGGACGTTTCGAACGGCGCGGTCTTGACCGAGCCGTCGGCGGCGGGAACGATTCGGTCGATGCGCGCCTGCGCTTCGGCGAGCTTGGCCTCGCAGTGGCGCCGCAGCAAGGTGCCCCGCTCGTACGAGTCGATCGCCTCGTCGAGCTTGCCCTTGCCCTCCTCGAGCTTCTTGACGATCGCCTCGAGCTCGCCGATCGCTTCCTCGAAGCTCATGGTCTTGATGTCGTCGGGCAGCGGATCTTCGGCCATGCGGAGCACTATGCGGTCGCGGCGGCGGCCGGAGTGTAGGCGGCCCTCATGCGGCCATCAAGGCGCGGACGTGGGCCGCCGCCGATTCGGCCAGCGCGTTCAGGTCGTAACCGCCCTCGAGCGTCGAGACCACCCGTCCCGCGCAGCTGTAGCGCGCGATGCGCAGGATCTCCTTGGTGGCCCAGGCGTAGTCGTCCTCGTGCAGCCGCAGCCCGGCGAGCGGGTCGTCCTCGTGGGCGTCGAAGCCCGCCGAGATCAGGATGAAGTCGGGCGCGAACTCGCTCAGCCGCGGCAGGATCAGCTCGTTCATGGCGTGGCGGAACTCGGGCCCGCCGGAGCCCGGCGCCAGGGGCGCGTTGACGATGTTGCCGACGCCGCGCTCGGAGCGCGCGCCGGTGCCCGGGTAGAGCGGGAACTGGTGGGTCGAGCCGAAGAACCGGTTGGCGTGCGGCGCGAACATCGCCTGGGTACCGTTGCCGTGGTGAACGTCGAAATCGATCACCGCGACACGCTCGCAGCCGTGCACCTCGTGCGCCTGGAGCGCGCCGATCGCCACGTTGTTGAACACGCAGAAACCCATCGGCTCGCGCGCCTCGGCGTGATGGCCCGGCGGGCGCACCGCGCAGAAGGCGTTGGCGGCCTCGCCCGCCATCACGGCGTCGACCGCCGCGCACACCGCACCGGCTGCGCGCAGCGCCGCCTCGCGCGTGCCGGGTGACGCGACCGTGTCGGCGTCGATGCGCAGATAACCGCGATCCGGCATGGCGGCGAGCAGCTCCTCGACGTACTCGCGCGGATGGACACGGGCGATCTGCTCGACCTCGGCGCGCGGCGCGATCCGAACCTCGAGCGCGGCGAACTCGGGATCCTCGAGGCGCTTGCGCACCGCGCGCAACCGGTCGCCGCACTCGGGATGCATCGGTCCGGGATCGTGCTCGATGCACGCGTCGTGGCTGAACAGCAGGGTCGTCATCGTTGCCTCCCTGGCTCCGAGACTATGACGGCGGACCCGCGCGCGGTCCAGCGCGCCGAGCGGCTTTCCTTTGCGCGGCAGCGCTGCTAAGCACTCCGGTCATGGATGCGGATTTCGTCGTGATCGGCGCCGGCATCGCCGGTGCGTCGGCGGCGTTCGAGCTCAGCAAAGCGGGCCGCGTCGTCCTGCTCGAGCGCGAGGGCCAGCCGGGCTATCACACGACCGGACGCTCGGCGGCGCTGTTCACCGAGGCCTACGGCAACGCGACGATCCGGGCTTTGACGCGCGCCAGCCGCCATTTTCTCGAGCACCCGCCGGCCGGCTTCGCGAGCGCGCCCCTGCTCGCGCCGCGGGGCGCCCTGACGATCGCCGCCGCCGACCGTCACGACGCTTTCGCGGCGGCGCTCCGCGAGCTCGCCGAGCGCGACGACACCATCCGCGAGATCGACCTCGAGCATGCCACGCGCCTGTTCCCGCCGCTCAACCGCGCGCTCGTGCGCTACGCCCACCTCGAGCCCAACGCGATGGACATGGACGTCCACGCCATCCATCACGGTTACCTGAGGGGTGCGCGGGCGCGTGGCACCGTGCTGGTCACCGGCGTGCGCGTCGAGGCGATCGAGCCCGGCTGGCGCGTGCGCGCGCGCGACGGCGACTATCGCGCGCCGGTCGTCGTCAACGCCGCGGGCGCCTGGGTCGACGAGGTCGCGGCGATGGCCGGCGTTCCGCCGATCGGCTTGGTGCCCAAGCGCCGCACCGTGCTGCTGTTCGATCCGCCGCCCGGCACCGAGATCGCGGCCTGGCCGATGGTGCTCGACGTCGACGAGACCTGCTACATGAAGCCCGACGCCGGCCGCCTGCTCGCCTCGCC
>DATJNS010000178.1:0-16728 GCA_035507915.1 Candidatus Sulfotelmatobacter sp. | reverse complement strand
CGGTCGCCGCCGGCGGTGCGCGCTCGGGCCGCGTCGGCCGGGTCGGAGCGGCGGGCGGCGCCTCGGCCGACGGCGTTTCAGGCTCGGTCGCCGCGGCTCCCGACCGCAAGCCGGCAAGCCCGCCGCGCCTCGGGGCGCCGTCGCGCGGCGGGCGGCGCGGCCCGCTCATTGGGTGGGTGCCGCCATCGGCACGGCGGGCGCGACCTCGATCCAGGTGGCGTGCGCGAGCGCGGCGAGCCGGCCGTCGGCGCCGTAGAGCGCGCTGCCGGCGGTACGCTTGCGCCCGTCGATGCCCAGGCGCCAAGCGGTCACGACACAGCGCTCGCCGGCCTGCACCGGGCGCTCGAGCCGCGCCGTCAAACGCCCCAACAGCACGCGCGGGTTGCCGTCGGCGATCACCGCCCAGCCGCCCGGACAGTCGAGCGCCGCCCACACGAACTCCGAGCGCAGGCGGCCGTCGGCGTCGGCGAACGCCGCGTCGGGCACCCAGGCGGCGGCGAGCAGGTCGGCCGACACGGGGCCCGGCATCACGCGCAGGCCGTCGCCTTCGGTGCGCTCGGGACCGCAGGCGAAGCAGCGCGGAAAGCTATGATGGTGAAAGCCGGCGTAGGGCGCACGCGCCGCCTGCTCGAACGTTGGCGGTGCGGGCGCGTCGAGCGCGAGCGCGCCGGGATGCGCCTCGGCGATCAAGCGGTCGTCGTCGTGCAAGGCGATGCCGTCGCCGGCATCGACCAGGTCGAGCGCGCGGCCCAGCGGAGTACCTCGGCGCAACGTGACCTCGACGACGCGCTCGGGCGCGCCGGCGAGTGTCAGCGCCAGCCGGCCCGCGACGTATCCGCCATTGCCGATGCCGGGTGGTCCGCAAAACCGTTCGTCGATCACCACGCTGCGCGCCATCCGACCATCATGCCAGAGCCGGCCCGGTGTCAGCCATCGGGCCGAGGCGCGCGCCCGTGCTCGCCATGCCGGTCAGCCGTTCGCAGCCGACCTTGCCGGCCACCGGCGTGGAGCCGGGCGGAGGGCCGATCCGAGTCGCCTCAGGCGACGCGCAGACGCGGCTTGAAGCCGCTGCAGCGGTCGGTCGCCGGCACGATCACGCGCTTGTCGGAGAACCCCTCGGTCGGCGCCTCCGGCGAGTCGGGATAGGCCGCCGGGTGGGCGCGGCCGCGCCATAACCGATGCAGCTCGGCGGCGCCCGTGCGCAGCACCTGCAGCGGGCTCATCGCCGACAGGCGCTCGCAGCCGACCTTGCCGGGCGCGGGCGTGTAGCGCGCGTGATCGCACAACTGACAGGACGGCGGGCGCATCGCGGTGTTGGTCACGGCGCGGCCTGCTCGACGGCGGTCTTGGCGCCGCCGCGCAGCTTGTCGAGGCGCCGCTCGATCTTGCCGACCGCGCGATCGACCGCGGCGTGGCGAAAGGCCAGCGCGGCCGGCCGCGCCGTCGGCGTGAAGCGGTCGAGCTGCAGCTTCAGCTCGCGGCGCGCCTGGCGCAGCTTGGTATAGCGCGCATGCAGGCGGTGGAAGGTCGCGTAGTCCATCATGACCGGCACCCGGAGAGTGGTGCAAACCCTCCGACATTAACCATCAATGGTTAAATTAAGATAAACGAGGTACAGGTCATTTTTGTCTTTGACTAGAAACGCTTACATATGCCGATTTGATGCGGAACGTGAGCTTTTCCGCAGAGGCGAAGGTCAGCGCAGTGCCGGGACCAGTCGGTCGAGCGCGGCCTCGATGGTGGCGGTCGCGCTGGCGAAGCACAGCCTGAGGTGGCCCTCGCCGCCCGCGCCGAACGCCGCGCCGGGCGCCAGTCCGACCGCGGCCTGGTCGATCAGCCGGCGCGCCAGGGCTTCGGAGTCGGGCTCGCCGTCGACCGAAAAAAAGGCATAGAAGCCGGCGCGCGGCCGGCCGATGCGCACGCGCGGCAGCTGCGCCAAGCGGTCGAACACGCGGTCGCGATTGATCCGGCACATCGCGCGCAGGTCGGCGACGAACGCCTCGCCGTCGCGCAGCGCGACCACGCCGGCGCGCTGCGTGAAGTCGGCGGCGCCCGAGGTGTTGAACTCGTTGATCTTCTCGAGATAGGGCAGCAGCGCGGGCGGCACCGTCAGCCAGCCGAGCCGCCAGCCGGTCATGCACCAGGCCTTGGAGAAGCTGTTGATCACGATCAGGCGGTCGTCGGGCTCGGCGCATTCGAGGAACGACGGCGCGACGTCGGCGTCGAATGCGATGCGGCCGTACACCTCGTCGGCGATGATCCACACGCCGCGCCGCCGGCACTCGTCGAGGATGGTCGTCATGGTCGCGGGGTCGAGCACCCAGCCGGTGGGGTTGCCGGGCGAGTTGACGAACAGCGCGACCGTGGTCGCGTCGATCGCGCCGAACAGCCGGTCGAGATCGAGCGTGCGCTCGCCGCTCGCCGCGGCGTCGAGCGCGACCTCGCGCACCGTGCCGCCGAGCACGCGCGTCGCGGCGTTGGCGTTCGGCCACACCGGGCTCACCGCGACGACCGAGCGCCCGGGCTCGACCAGGCACTGCAGCGCCACCATGATGGCGCTCATGCCCGATGCCGTGACCTGGATGCGCTCCATGTCGATCGCGCGGCCGTACAGCGCGGTCAGGTAGTCGGCGAGCGTCTGGCGCAGCTCGGGCACGCCGCGCTTGGCGGTATAGCGCATGTGGCCGGCGGCCATCGCGGCCGTCGCGGCCTCCTGGATGAAGCGCGGCGTCGGCAGGTCGCTCTCGCCGAACCACAGCGGGATCAGGCCGGCGCGGTCGCGGCCGTAGTCGGCGATCGCGGCGATCCGCGAGCCCGGCAGCGCCGCGATGTCGGGCCTCAACAAGTCCGGCTCCTAGACGCTGAGCTCGGGCAGGTCCTTGTAGAGATCGAGGGCCTCGGGATTGGCGAGCGCCTCGCGATTCTTGATCGGGCGGCCGTGGACGACGTCGCGCACCGCGAGCTCGACGATCTTGCCGCTCTTGGTGCGCGGGATGTCGTCGACCTGGAGGATTACCGACGGAACGTGGCGCGGCGAGGCGTTCTGGCGGATCTGCTTCTTGAGGCGGTCCTTGAGCGCGTCGTCGAGCGTGAGCCCGTCGCGCAGCTTGACGAACAGCACGACGCGCACGTCGTGCTGCCAATCCTGGCCGATCACCAGGCTCTCGACGACCTCGGGCGCCTGCTCGACCTGGCGATAGATCTCGGCGGTGCCGATGCGCACCCCGCCCGGGTTGAGCACCGAGTCGGAGCGCCCGTGGATCACCATGCCGTCGTGCTGGGTCAGCTCGACGTAGTCGCCGTGGCACCAGATGCCGGGGAAGCGCTCGAAATACGCGGCCTTGTACTTCTTGCCGTCGGGATCGTTCCAGAAATAGATCGGCATGCACGGGAACGGCTTGGTGCACACCAGCTCGCCCTTGTCGCCGCGGATCGGCTTGCCGTCGTCGTCGAACACGTCGACCGCGAGCCCGAGGCCGCGGCACTGCAGCTCGCCGCGCCACACCGGGCCGATCGGGTTGCCGAGCGCGAAGCACGAGATGATGTCGGTGCCGCCCGAGATCGACGACAGGCAGACGTCCTTCTTGATCTTGTCGTAGACGAAATCGAAGCTCTCGGGCGCCAGCGGCGATCCGGTCGACGTCATGGTCCGAACGGTCGTCAGCTTGTGGGTCTTGATCGGCTCGAGCTCGGCCTTGGCGACCGCATCGATCCACTTGGCCGAGGTGCCGAACATGGTCATGCGCTCGGCGTCGGCGTAGTCGAACAGGATGTTGCCCGACGGGTGGAACGGCGAGCCGTCGTACTGCAGCAGCGTGGCGTTGCAGCCGAGCGACGACACCACCCAGTTCCACATCATCCAGCCGCAGGTGGTGAAGTAGAACACCCGGTCGCCGTCCTTGACGTCGGTGTGCAGCCGCAGCTCCTTCAGATGCTGGAGCACGGTGCCGCCGACGCCGTGGACGATGCACTTCGGCGCGCCGGTGGTTCCCGAGGAGAACATCACGTAGGCGGGATGGTTGAACGGCACGCGGTTGAAGCGGATCTCGCCGGGTTTGAAGGGCTCGAGGAACTCCGACCAGCCGACCGCATTGACCGGCAGGGTGCGGCCCTTGGTGTCGCGCGTATAGGGGATGATGACCGTGCGCTTGACCGTCGGCATGTCCTGGAGGATCTGCGCGACCTTCTCCAGGCAGTCGAAGCCCTTGCCGTTGTAGTAGTAGCCCTCGGCGGCGAACAGCACGGTCGGCTCGATCTGGCCGAAGCGGTCGAGCACGCCCTTGACGCCGAAATCGGGTGACGCCGAGGACCAGATCGCGCCCAGGCTGGTCGTGGCCAGCATGGCGATCACGGCTTCGGGCATGTTGGGGACGTAGCCGGCGACCCGGTCGCCCTCCTTGACGCCGACCGCCTGCAGCGCCTGGGCGCACTGCGAGACCTCGTCGTAAAGCTCGCGCGCGCTCAGCCGGCGCTTCACCTTGTCCTCGCCCCAGAACACGATGGCGTCGCCGTCGTCGCGCCGGCGCAGCAGGTTCTCGGCGAGGTTGAGCCGCGCGTTGGGGAAGAAGTGGGCGCCGGGCATCTTGCCGGCGTCGACCAGATAGGGCGCGGCGCCCTGGTCGCCGATCACGCCGCAGAACGTCCAGACCTTCTGCCAGAACGCCACCGGCTCGGCGACCGACCAGGCGTACAGCGCCGCGTAATCCTTCTGGCCGCACGCCTGCATGAATTTTGTAAGGTTGGCCGACGCGAGGCGCTCGGCCGAAGGCTGCCAAAGGGGTTTGTCGTCGCTCGTGGTCATGCGGAGAGCGCCTTCCGTCGCCGGTGCAGCCTAGTATGCCTCAAGCCGTGGCGATATTCCCAGCCCGGCCGCCGTCGAGCGGTCGCCGGCGTCGTCGCGACGCAGCGCAGCGGCGGCTAGAGACCGTCGATATAACGGGCGAGCGCGATGTCCCGCTCGCTCAAGCCGCCGGCATCGTGGGTCGACAGCGTGATGTCGACGCGGTTGTAGACGTTGAACCACTCGGGGTGATGGTCGAGCTTCTCGGCCGCCAGCGCGATCCGCGCCATGAAGCCCCAGGCCTCGTTGAAGTCCTTGAACTTGAAACTCTTGCCGATCGCGTCTCGGCCCTCGATCTCGGCCCAGCCCTTGAGCGACGCGAGCGCCTTGGTCCGCGCCTCGCCGTGCAGCTTCGCCACCATGACGGCCTCCTGAAAGGACGTACCCTTTCTACAACAGGCAGGCGCGCAGGGCGGGCAAGAAGTGCTCGATCGGCGGGGTCGCCTTGTCGGGCACCTTGGCGAGATCGTCCCAGCGCCGCACCGCGATCGCGTCGGCGGCGTTCGGCAGGGCGCGAAATGCCGCGGCCTCGTCGGGGGTGAACGGCCCGCCCTGCAGGCCGAGGCTGCGCACCGACGCCGGCGACAGCGTGTCGCCATAGCCGGGCTCGGCGGCGCACAGCCAGCGCTTCGCCGGCACGTGCAGGCGCACCATGGCGGCGACCTCGGGCACGAAATGGCGCGCCACCCAGCCGCCGCCGATCTCCTCGTGCTGGCGGTCGACCGGCTGGTGCCGGCCGATCTCGGCATGCTTGTCGAGCAGGTGCCCGAGATCGTGCAGCAGCGCGCCGACGATCAGGCTGTCGCGCGCGCCCGCCGCCTCGGCGAGCGTGGCGCATTGCAGCGCGTGGGCGCGCTGGGTCACCGCCTCGTTGCCGTATTGGTTGGCGCCGTGCGCGTCGAGCAGGGCGATGATGTGCGCGATCGGATCCATCCTACCCTCCGTCAGGTCTGCCATCAGGCGATGCGCTCGCCGCGCCGCCACACCGCGCGCACGACCGGAAAGCCCATTCCCGGAGCCTCGGCGACGCGGATCAGGTCGGCCTGCAGCCCGGGCGCTATCGCGCCGCGGTCGTCGAGGCCGATCGCGGCCGCCGGCGTGGCGCTGACCGAGGCGACCGCGGCGGGCAGTGCGCCCGGATCGCCGTCCGCCATCAGGAAGGCGGCGTGCAGCAGGCTCGCCGGCACGTAGTCGGACGACAGGATGTCGACCAGGGCGTGATCGGCGAGCTCGCGTGCCGAGACGTTGCCAGAGTGCGAGCCGCCGCGCACGAAGTTGGGCGCCCCGCCCATCACCTTGATGCGCCGTTCGCGCGCCGCGCGCGCCGCCTCGACGGTGGTGGGGAACTCGGCCACCACCGAGCCGCACGCGGCGGCCTCCTCGATGTGGTCGGCGGTCGCGTCGTCGTGGCTCGCCAGGGGCAGTCCGCGCCGGCGGCACAGCTCGATCACGTGCTCGCGATGGCGCGCGCTGTAGCGCGCCTGGTCGGCGCGCTTGTCCTCGATGAAGCGCTGCATCTGGGCATCGGTGAAGCCGTACTTGCCCATGTAGTACTCGGTGTACTTGTCGAGCCGGGCGAACTGGCGCTGGCCCGGCGTGTGGTCCATCAGCGACACCAGACGCACGCGCGGGTGCTCGACGAACGGTTGGAGCAGCGCGGGCAGGTCGCGGTAGCTGACCTCGCAGCGCAGGTGCAGCCAGTGCTCGGCCTTGAGCGCGCCGGCGTCGTTCATCGCCTGCACCGCGCCGGTCAACGCCGTCAGGCTCGCGAGCCGCGAGCTGCCTTCGATCACGTCGCCGACCGCGAGCGCGTCGAACACGGTCGTGATGCCGGCGCCGGCGATCTGGACGTCGTGCGCGACCACGGCGGCCTCCGCCGGCCAGCGGACGCCCGGACGCGGGCTCGCGTGACGCTCGAGATTGTCGGTGTGCAGCTCGACCAGGCCGGGCAACAGGTAGTCGCCGTCGAAATCGATGGCGCCCGGCAGCAGCGCCGGCACGTCGGAGACGTCCGCGATCACGCCGTCGCGCACCTGGACGGCGCCGTGGAGCACGGCGTCTCGCGTCACCACGCGGGCGTTCGAGATCACGAGCTCGCTCATGCGGCGCTGCCCATCGACGCGGTGCGCGGCATCGCGAAGACGCGGGTCGCCACGGCCTCGCGCACCGGCTGATCGTGGAAGATGCCGAGCATCGCGATGCCCGTCTCGCGCGCCTCGCGGATCAGCGCCACCACGCGCGTGCGGTTCTCGGCGTCGAGCGCCGAGGTCGGCTCGTCGAGCAGCAGGATGGCGTGCCCCGCGATGAAGCCGCGCGCGATGTTGACGCGCTGCTGCTCGCCGCCCGAGAAGGTCGCCGGCGCCAAGCGCCACAGCGCTTCCGGCAGGCCGAGCCGGCGCAGCATGGCGGCGGCGCGGTCGTCCGCCTCGCTCGGCGCGACGCCGCGGCGGCGCAACGGCTCGGCGACGATCTTCAAGGTCGGCACGCGCGGGATCACGTGCAGGAACTGGCTGATGTAGCCGAGCGTGCGCCGGCGCACGTCGAGCACCTCGCGCGGCGCCGCGACCGCGAGGTCGATCGGTTTGCCGTCGTGGTTGACCCAGATCTCCCCGGCGTCCGCCTTGTAGTTGGCGTAGACGGTGCGCAGCAGCGTGCTCTTGCCGATGCCCGACGGTCCGTCGAGCGCCACGCACTCGCCGCGCGCCACCTCGAGCGACAGATTGTCGAGCACGCCGAGCTCGACCGCGCCCTGGGCGTGCAGCACGAAGCGCTTGGACAGTCCGACGAGACGGAGCATGGGAAGTAGCATGGGATCTGGCGACGTCATCGCATCACGTCACAGTTGCAGAACCGAGGACACCAGAAGCTGCGTGTAGGCATGGTGCGGGTCGTCGAGCACCTGGTCGGTCAATCCCGACTCGATGACGCGGCCGTGCTGCATCACCAGCAGGCGATGCGCGAGCAGCCGCGCCACGCCCAGATCGTGGGTCACCAGCACGACCGAGAGGCCGATCTCGCCGACCAGGTCGCGCAAGAGGTCGAGCAGCCGCGCTTGGACCGAAACGTCCAGCCCGCCGGTTGGTTCGTCCATCAGCACCAGGCGCGGATCGCTCACCAGGTTGCGCGCGATCTGCAGGCGTTGCTGCATGCCGCCCGAGAAGGTCCCCGGCATGTCGTCGATGCGCGCGGGATCGATCTCGACGCGCTGGAGCCAGTCGAGCGCGCGCGCCCGGATGTCGCCGTAGTGGCGCGCGCCGGCCGCCATCAGGCGCTCGCCGATGTTGGCGCCGGCGCTGACCGAGAGCCGCAGCCCGTCGCGCGGGTTCTGGTGCACGAAGCCGAGATCGGTGCGCAGCAGGCGGCGGCGCTCGGCCTCCGACAGGCTCAGGAGATCGGCCGCCGCGCCGTCGGGCGCGCGGTAGAGCACGCGGCCGACCTCGGGCACCACGCGCCCGGCGATGCAGTTCAGCAGGGTGGTCTTGCCGGAGCCCGACTCGCCGACGATCGCCAGCACCTCGCCCGGCCACAGCGCGAACGATACGTCATCGAGCGCGCGGCGGGCGCCGAAGCGCTTGGTCAGGCCGTCGACCTCGAGCAGCGGCGGGGTCGCGAGCGCGCTCATGGCGCGTCTCCGCCGCCGTCGTCCGCGCCGCGGTGGCCCTGGGCGACCCGGCCGGCGCAGTAGTCGGTGTCGGAGCACACGAAGCGCCGCCCGCCGCGATCGTCGGTCACGATCTCGTCGAGGAAGCTGTCGTCGGCGCCGCAGATCGCGCAGCGCTCGGTCCAGCGCTCGATGGCGAACGGATGATCGGCGAAGTCGAGGCTCTTGACCGGCGTGTAGGGCGGCAGCGCGTAGATGCGCTTCTCGCGTCCGGCGCCGAACAGCTGCAGCGCGGGCGAGCGGTCGAGCTTCGGATTGTCGAAGCGCGGGATCGGCGACGGGCGCATCAGATAACGCTGGTTGACCATCACGGGATAGTCGTACGCCGTGACGATGCGTCCGGTGTGCGCGATGTCCTCGTAGAGCTTGACATACATCGCGCCGTAGTCGGCGAGCGCGTGCATCTTGCGCGTCTCGGTCTCGCGCGCCTCGAGCCAGCGCAAGGGCTCGGGGATCGGCACCTGGTAGACCATGATCTGGCCGGCCTTGAGCGGCGTCTCGGGCACCCGGTGGCGGGTCTGGATGATGGTCGCCTCGGTGGTGCGGTCGGTCGTGCGCACGCCGGCGGTGCGCGCGAAGAATTTCCGGATGCTGACTGCGTTGGTGGTGTCGTCGGAGCCCTGGTCGATCACCTTGAGGATGTCGTCGCGGCCGATCACCGCGGCGGTCACCTGGATGCCGCCGGTGCCCCAGCCATAGGGCAGCGGCATCTCCCGGCTGGCGAACGGCACCTGATAGCCCGGAATCGCGACCGCCTTGAGCAACGCGCGCCGGATCATGCGTTTCGTCTGCTCGTCGAGATAGGCGAAGCTGTAGCCTGCGGCGGTCGCGGTCGTGGTCGCGGTGTCGGTCATTTCACCGGCTCCGGCGCGGCCTCGGGTTCCGGCATGGCGGTGCGTGCCGGCGCCTGCGCGGCGTCGTAGTCCGCGCGCAACGCCCGCAACAGGTTGAGCTCGGCCTGGAAATCGACGTAGTGCGGCAGCTTGAGGTGCTGGGTGAAGCCCGACGCCTCGACGTTGTCGCAGTGGCTGAGCACGAACTCCTGGTCGTGGGTCGGCGCGTCGTTCGGCTGGCCGAGCTCGTCGGAGCGCAGCGCGCGGTCGACCAGCGCCATGCCCATCGCCTTGCGCTCGCCGTGGCCGAAGGTCAGGCCGTAGCCGCGGGTGAACTGCGGCGGCCTGCCGTCGGCGCCCTTGAACTGGTTGACCATCTGGCACTCGGTCAGCTGGATGTCGCCGATCTCGATCGGGAAGCCGAGCTCCTCGGGCACGATCTCGACCGCGGTCCAGCCCATGCGGATCTCGGCGGCGAACGGATGGGTGTGGCCGTAGCCGCGCTGGGTCGCGTAGCCGAGCGCGAGCAGGAAGCCCTCGTCGCCGCGTGCCAGCGCCTGCAGGCGGGCGTCGCGCGGCGCCGGATAGGTCGGCGGGTCGCGCGTCAGGTCGGCGACCGGCGCGCCGTCGTCGACCTCGGTCTCGAGCAACGCCTCGGCCGACAGGATGTCGGTGACGCGCGGCATGGCGTCGGTGCCGTCCGCGGTCTGCTCGCCCACGGCGCGTCGGGGCGACGGCGGGGATGCGGCCGCGGCGTCCTGCGGGGCGGCGTCGTCGGCCAGCCCCATGTCGAGCAGGCGGTGCGTGTAGTCGAAGGTCGGGCCCAGCACCTGACCGCCCGGCAGATCCTTGAAGGTCGCCGAGATGCGCCGCTCGATCCGCATCGCGCCGGTGTCGACCGGTTCGCTGACTGCGAGCCGCGGCAAGGTCGTGCGATAGGCGCGCAGCAGGAAGATCGCCTCGATCAGGTCGCCGCGCGCCTGCTTGATCGCGAGCGCGGCGAGGCCACGGTCGTAGAGCGCGCCCTCGGCCATCACGCGGTCGACCGCCAGCGACAGCTGCTGATCGATCTGCGCGCAGCTCAGCTCCGGCACCGCGGGGTCGCCGCGCCGCGCTTCGGCGAGCAGCTGGTGGGCGGCGTCGATCGCGGCCGCGCCGCCCTTCACCGCGACATACATGTCAGTCGCCCTCCTCGAGAATCTCGACGCTGCGCGGCAGGCAGGCGAGCCGGTCGCCCGCGGTCAGGATGACGTCGATGCCGCGCGGGAAGCGCGCGTGGTTGGCGCGCCACTCGGCGCGGAAGCCGGCCGGCACGCCGGCGACCGCGAGCCGCCGGCGCTCCTTGATGCCGGGGCCGCGCAGCATCAGGGCGGCGCCGGCGCCGAGATGCGTCACCGCGAGGATCAGGCTCGCCGAGCGGTCGGGATATTCGTCGGTGCCGGCGTCGAACTGGGCGAGCGACGGCAGCGCGGCGGGATCGCCGATCAGCGCGAAGCGCGCGTGCTCGGGCGCGTCGACCAGCGCGACGCCGGTGTGGAAGCGCAGGAACGGCGCGACCGGCCGGCACGCCGGGTCGCACCACAGCGGCGTGTCGCCGTCGAGCAGGCTGAGCGCGACCGCGGCCGCGGCGAGCCCGAGCGGCCGCGGCGGCGCCAGCGCGACGTCGAGCGTCATGATACGGCCGGGCTCGGCCATCGCGGTCAGCACGGCGCGGAAGGTCGACTGGGCGGCGCCGACTGGGTCGGCGAAGCCGGGCGCGAGCGGCTCATTCACGGCTGCGCACCATGGTGAAGAACTCGACCTTGCTGGCCTGGACGGCGTCGGTGCGCGCGGCGTGGCGCGTCGCGGCGGCGCGCTCGAGGGGCTCGATCAGGGCCGCCATCAGCATCGGGCGATGGGCGTCGTCCTGCAGCAGCGCGTCGAACAGCGCGGCGAGCTCGGCATGGCGCAGGTCGCGACCCGCGACGTAGCCGAAGCCGGCGGTGCCCTGGTCGGTCACGATGGCGGCGCGCGCCACCGTCATCTCGCCCAGGTTGAAGCGCCGGCCGGTGCCGCCCATGCGCCCGCGCACCATGGCGAGGCCGATCTCGGGCTGGCGCAAGGCGCGGTAGCCGGGCCGGGCCGGCAGGTCGCGCCAGGCCGCCTCGAGGGTCGCGCGGTCGGCGCGCGCGAGCGCGCCCATCCAGCGCCGGCGCTCGGTGGTCGGCGCGGCGGGCGGGCTGTCCGGGGGCTGGGGAGGGGCGTTGTCCGGCACCGAAAATTCATCTAGACGTTTAAACCAATCAGCCGCCACTATGCCGAAGCCGACGCGCTGCGTAAAGTACCAGTTCGGTGAATAATTTATGTCGAGCGTAGGGGTGGACGCCACACGAGCCGTCGAGCGCGGGTCGGGGGTGACGCTGTGGCGTCAGATCGCCGAGAGGTTGAGCGCCGATCTGCTGTCGGGGGCCCTCAAGCCGGGCGACCGCCTGCCGACCGAGCTCGACCTGGCGAGCCGCTACGCGGTCAATCGCCATACCGTGCGCCGGGCCGTCGCGGCGCTCGCCGACCAGGGCTATTTGCGGGTCGAGCAGGGGCGCGGCACCTTCGTCGCCGAGCACATGCTCGACTATGTCCTGGGGCGGCGTACGCGCTTCACGGCGAACATGCGCGCGCAGGGCCGCGAGCCCGGCGGCCGCGTGTTCGGCGAGCGCATCGAGCGCGCCGACCCGACGGTCGCGCGCGAGCTCGAGCTCAGGGCGGGCGGGCGCGTCCTCGTGCTCGAGCACATCGGCGAGGCCGACGGCGTGCCGATCACCTATGCGACACACTATTTTCCGGCCGATCGCTTCCGCGGCCTGGGTGCGCTCTATACCAAGTCGCGCTCGATCACCGCGGCGCTGCGCGAGCTCGGCGTGCCCGACTACACGCGCAAGGTCACGCGCCTGTCGGCGCGCCTGCCCGACGAGATCGAGGCGCGGCACCTCAACCAGGCGGGGGCGCGACCCGTGCTGCAGGCCGAGGCCGTCAACGTCGATCCGGAGGGGCGGCCGATCCAGTACAGCATCACGCGGTTCGCCGGCGATCGCGTCCAGATGGTGGTCGAGCCCGAGGAGGATTGACCGTCGGCTGAGGCCGTTCGGTTGACAGGCCGGGCCCGCCCCGTTAGGGTCCGCGCCTTGTTTTTGGGCGCCCCGCTGGACGTCGAGCCATGAAGATCGTCAATTCGCTCAAGTCGATGAAGACCCGGCACAAGGCCTGCCGCCTGGTGCGCCGCAAGGGCCGCGTCTACGTCATCAACAAGTCCAATCCCCGCTTCAAAGCCCGCCAGGGCTGACGCGACGGCACAGGACAGACGATAGAGGACGGCGTTAGGCTGTCCTCGTGAGTCGTCGTTCGCCGTCTGATCCCCGTCGCCTGACCGGAGGTGCGCCATGCTGATGCCGGCGCCGGATGCCGGCATTCTCGCGCGGCGTCTCGAGATCGTCGCGGCGCTCCGGCGCTGCGTGCCCGACGGCGTGATCGTCGACGAGACCGCGCTGCGCGCCTACGAGTGCGACGCGCTCGCCGCCTACCGCCAGCCGCCGCTCGCCGTCGTGCTGCCGAGCACCACGGCGGAGGTCGCCGCCGCGCTCGCCTACTGCAACCAGGCCGGCGTCAAGGTGGTGCCGCGCGGCGCCGGCACCTCGCTGTCGGGCGGCGCGCTGCCGCTCGCCGACGCGGTCACCATCGGCACCGGCAAGATGAACAAGGTGCTCGAGATCGACTACGCCAACCGCTGCGTCACCGTGCAGCCGGGCGTGACCAATCTCGGCATCTCGAACGCGGTCAATCACGCGGGCTTCTACTACGCGCCCGATCCGTCGTCGCAGATCGCCTGCACGATCGGCGGCAACGTCGCCGAGAACTCGGGCGGCGTGCATTGCCTGAAATACGGGCTGACGACCAACAACCTGCTCGGCCTCGAGATGGTCCTGGTCGACGGCAGCATCGTGCGTCTCGGCGGCAAACATCTCGACGCCGAGGCCTACGACCTGATGGGCCTGATCACCGGCTCGGAAGGGCTGCTCGGCATCGTCACCGAGGTGACCGTCCGCATCCTGAAGAAGCCCGCCGGCGCGCGCGCGCTGCTGATGGGCTTCGCCTCCAGCGTCGACGCCGGCAATTGCGTCGCGGCGATCATCTCGGCCGGCATCATTCCGGCCGGCATGGAGATGATGGACAAGCCGGCGATCCACGCCGCCGAGGCGTTCGTCCATGCCGGCTATCCGATGGACGTCGAGGCGCTGCTGATCGTCGAGCTCGACGGCGTCGCGGTCGAGGTCGACTACCTGATCGAGCGGGTCAGCGCGATCGCCGCCCAGTGCCGCGCCGTGACGTGCCGGACCAGCGCCTCGGAGGACGAGCGGCTCGGCTTCTGGGCCGGCCGCAAGGCGGCGTTCCCGGCGGTCGGCCGCATCGCGCCCGACTATTTCTGCATGGACGGCACGATCCCGCGCCGCCAGCTCGCGCCGGTGCTCGCGCGCATGACCGAGCTCGCCAAGCACCACCGGCTCGGGCTCGCCAACGTGTTCCACGCCGGCGACGGCAATCTCCACCCCTTGATCCTGTTCGACGCCAACCAGCCCGACGAGCTGGCGCGCGCCGAGGCGTTCGGCGCCGACATCCTGCGGCTGTGCGTCGAGGTCGGCGGCGTGCTGACCGGCGAGCATGGCGTCGGCGTCGAGAAGCGCGACCTGATGCCGGTGATGTTCGACGAGGCCGATTTGCGCCAGCAGGAGCGCATCAAGTGCGCGTTCGACGAGAACGCGCTGCTCAATCCCGGCAAGGTGTTCCCGACGCTCCATCGCTGCGCCGAGATGGGCCAGCTCCACGTCAGCGGCGGCAAGATCCCGTTCCCGGATCTGCCGCGCTTCTGACCGGCGACGCATGACCGCGTTCGCGCCCACCACGGTCAGCGACGTTCGCGACATCGTCGCCGAGGCGGTCGCGCGGTCGCGGCCGCTCGAGATCGTCGGCCGCGCCACCAAGCGCGCGCTCGGCCGGCCGCTCGACGGCGCGGTCGAGCTGTCGACCGCGGCGCTGGCGGCGCCGACCGTCTACGAGCCGGAGGAGCTGGTGCTGACGGCGTCGCCGGCGCTCCGGCTCGCCGAGCTCGAGGCCATGCTCGCGCAGTCGCGCCAGCAGCTCGCCTTCGAGCCGCCCGATCTCGGGCCGCTGTTCGGCGGCCCCGCCGAGAGCGGCACGCTCGGCGGCGTGCTCGCCTGCAACCTCGCGGGGCCGCGCCGCCTGACCGCGGGCGCGGCGCGCGACCACATCCTCGGCTTCAAGGCGGTGAACGGCCACGGCGAGGTCTTCAAGTCGGGCGGCCGCGTGGTCAAGAACGTCACCGGCTACGATCTCAGCAAGCTGATGGTCGGCTCCTACGGCACGCTCGCCGTGCTGACCGAGGTCTCCGTCAAAGTGCTGCCGCAGCCCGAGAAGACGCGCACCGTGCTGGTGCGCGGGCTCGACGATGCGGCGGCGATCGGTGCGCTTTCGGGCGCGCTCAACTCGATCCATGAGCCGACCGCGGCGGCGCATCTGCCCGCCGCGGTCGCCGCCGCATCGTCGGTCGGCTACGTCGCGCGCGCCGGCGGCGCGGTGACGGCGCTGCGCCACGAGGGCTTCGCGCCGTCGGTCGAGGCGCGGTGCGCCGCGCTCAAGGCCGAGCTCGCCGCCCTCGGCGAGGTCGAGGAGCTGCACAGCATGAACTCCGTCAAGCTGTGGAAGGAGCTGCGCGACGTCGCGCCGCTGGTCGCGCGGCCCGAGCTCACGGTCTGGCGCGTCTCGGTGCCGCCGACGTCGGCGCCGGCGGTGGTCGCCGCGTGCGGACCGGTCGCGCTGCACTGGTACGATTGGGCGGGCGGCCAGGTCTGGCTCGGGCTCGCGCCCGGCGAGCTCGACGGCGGCGCCGCGCGCATCCGCGCCGCGGTCGCGCCGGCCGGCGGCCACGCGACCTTGATCCGCGCCGACGCCGCGCTGCGCCGCACGGTCGCGGTGTTCCAGCCGCAGGCGCCGGCGCTCGCGGCGCTCGGCGCGCGCGTCAAGGCGAGCTTCGATCCGCGCCGCGTGCTCAACCGCGGCCGCATGTACGAAGCGCTCTAGCGATGCAGACGACCTTCACGCTCGCCCAGCTCGCCGATCCCGATGTCGCGCAGTCGGAGAAGATCCTGCGCAAATGCGTGCATTGCGGCTTCTGCACCGCGACCTGCCCGACCTACGTGCTGCTGGGCGACGAGCTCGACAGCCCGCGCGGCCGCATCTACCTGATCAAGGACATGCTCGAGCACGCCGAGCGGCCGGTCGCCGACGCGCACGTGCGCCACGTCGACCGCTGCCTGTCGTGCCTGTCCTGCATGACGACCTGCCCCTCGGGCGTGCACTACATGCACCTGGTCGATCATGCGCGCGCGATCATCGAGGACCGCTACAGCAGGCCGTTCGCCGATCGCTGGCTGCGCCGCCTGCTCGGCTGGCTGGTGCCGCGGGTCCTGCCGTTCCGCCTCGCCTTGATCGCGGCGCAGCCGCTGCGCGGGCTCGCGCAGGTCCTGCCGGGACGCCTCGGCGCCATGCTGGCGCTCGCGCCACGCGCGCTGCCCAGCGCGTCGTCGGTCGAGCGCGCCCAGGTGTTTCGCGCGGTGGGCGCGCGGCGCGGCCGCGTCGCGCTGCTCGCCGGCTGCGCCCAGCAGGTGCTGGCGCCCGAGATCAACCAGGCGACCATCCGCTTGCTGAACCGCCACGGCATCGAGGTCGTGGTCGCGCCGGGCAGCGGCTGCTGCGGCTCGCTCAATCACCATCTCGGCCAGCACGCGGCGGCGCTTGGCTTCGTCAAGTCGAACGTCGCGGCGTGGACGCGCGAGCTCGAGGGCGACGGGCTCGACGCCATCGTGATCAACGCGTCGGGCTGCGGCACGACCGTGAAGGACTACGGCTACATGCTGCGCGAGGACCCGGCGTGGGCGGAGCGCGCCGCGCGCGTCGCCGCGCTCGCGAAGGACGTCACGGAATATGTCGCGGCGCTCGGCCTCGCCCGTCCCGCGATCGCGACCGGCCAGCGCGTCGCCTACCACTCGGCGTGCTCGATGCAGCACGGCCAGGGCGTGCGCCAGGCGCCCAAGGATCTGCTGGCGGCGGCCGGCTTCGACGTGCTCGACGTTCCGGAGGGCCATCTGTGCTGCGGCTCGGCCGGCACCTACAACCTGCTGCAGCCGGCGATCGCCGACGCGCTGCGCGCGCGCAAGCTCGCCAACATCGCCGCGGTGGCGCCCGACTTGGTCGCGACGGGCAACATCGGCTGCATCACCCAACTCGCCGCCGCGGCGACCGTGCCGGTCGTCCACACGGTCGAACTGTTGGACTGGGCGACCGGCGGG
>DATJNS010000177.1:0-2960 GCA_035507915.1 Candidatus Sulfotelmatobacter sp. | reverse complement strand
ACCCTGACCCTGGCCGGCGGGCTGACGATCCGCGCCGCGCCGTGGCTCGATTTCGACGGCTACGCCGCGCTGCTCCGACGCTCCGACGTGCTCCTCTCCCTGATGCTGTCGCCGCACACGAGCTATCCGCCGCTCGAGTTCGCCGCGTGCGGCGGCATCGCGGTGCACAACAGCTACGCGACCAAGACGGCGGCGCGGCTGGCCGCGCTGTCGCCCAACATCGTCGCGGCCGAGCCGACCGTCGACGGCATCGTCGCGGGATTGCGCGCCGCGGTCGGCGCGCTCGACCGGCCTCGCGCGAACGCTGCGCTGGCGCTGCCCGCGAGCTGGGACGAGGCGCTGCGCGAGGTCGTGCCGCGCGCGGTCGCGATGTTCCGCGACTGCGTCGCGACCGCGCGGCGCTGATTCCATGACGGCGTCGAACCCGAGCGCCGCGCCGCGCGTCAGCGTCCTGATCGTCAACTTCAACTCGGGCGACTGGCTGGCGCGCTGCCTCGGCGGGCTGGTCGGCCAGTCGATGGCCGCGTTCGAGGCCGTGGTGGTCGACAACGCCTCGCACGACGGCTCGTTGGCGCGCGCGCGCGCGGCGGTCGACGATCCGCGCATCCGGTTCGAGGCGCTGCCCGACAATCTCGGCTTCGCGGCCGGCAACAACCACGCCGCGCGCTTCGCGCGCGCGCCGCTGCTCGCGACGCTCAATCCCGACGCCGTCCCGGCGCGCGACTGGCTCGAGCGGCTGATCGCCGCCGCGGACACCTATCCCGACGTGGCGATGTTCGGCTCGACCCAGCGCGCCGCCGGCGATCCGACGCGCTTCGACGGCATCGGCGATGCCTATTTCGCGCTCGGCCTGCCGTGGCGCGGCGGCTTCGGACGCGCCCTGCGACCGCTGCCGGCGCGTTTCGAGAGCTTCGCGCCGTGCGCCGCCGCGGCGCTCTATCGACGCGACGGCTTCGAGGCGCTCGGCGGCTTCGACGAGCGCTTCTTCTGCTACGTCGAGGACGTCGACTTGGCGTTCCGCTGGCGGCTCGCCGGCGGGCGCGCGCTGCAGGTCAGCGACGCCATGGTCGATCACGCCGGCGGCGCCAGTGCGGCCTCGTCCGGCTTCGCGGCCTATCACGGCGCCCGCAACCTGATCTGGACCTTCGTCAAGAACATGCCGGGCCCGCTGTTCTGGCCGCTGCTGCCGGGGCACGTCGCGCTGGTGAAGCTCCTGATGCTGCGCGCGCTGGTGCGCGGCGAGGCGCGCCCGGTGTGGCGTGGCGTCTGGCACGCGCTCGCCGCGCTGTCCGCCATCTGGCGCGAGCGTCGCCGCATCCAGGCCGCGCGGCGCGCGTCGGCGTGTCAGATCGCGCGCGCGCTCAACTGGGCGCCCTGGCGCCTGATCGACCGCATGCCGTCGGGCGTCGGCTGAGCGGCGGCCCTTACAGCGTCGGCGCGTCGGCCGGAAGGCCGAGCGCGACCCTGCCATAGAGCGCGGCCGCGACGTCCCAGGTCTGCGAGACGTGCGCGGTGGCGGCGTGGACGTCGCGGAAGGCGCGCTGGATCGGATTGGTGTCGTAGAGCCCGCCGCCGCCGGCGCCGGTGAACAGGAGATCGACCGCGCGCACGCACAGCGACGCCGCGTAGGCGCCGTTGCGGCGGTAGCGCACGCGCCGCTCGATGTCGGACGCGAGGCCGTGCTCGGCGATCTCGGTGATCTCGGCGCAGTCGTTGGCGACCAGCGCGCGCGCCGCCTGGCACGCCGCGCCCGCCTCGGCGATCTTGAGCTGCAGCGGCGCGAGCTCGGCCAGCCGCGCGCCGGTGTAGGTCGCCGTCCTGGTCTTGAGCGCCTCGGTGACCTGCGCGACGGTCGCCTCGGCGACGCCGAGCGCGGTGCCGAGGATCGAGTAGGCGAACACCGCGAACATCGGCACCTGGAAGAGCGGCGCTTTGTTCACCGCGCTGCCTGGCGCGGCGCCGTCGCGCGTCAGGATCGCGGCCAGGCTCAGATGCTCGGGCACGAAGACGTCCGTGATCGCGATGTCGTGGCTACCGGTGCCGCGCAGGCCGACGACGTTCCAGGTGTCGATCACCTGGTAGCTGCCCTGCGGCACCAGGAACAGGGTCGCCTCGGGCTTGGCGCCGGGCGGCGCGCCGGCGGCGGGCTCGACCAAGGCGCCGACCATCAGCCAGGTCACGTGGTTGACGCCGCTCGAGAACGGCCAGCGGCCGCTGATCCGGTAGCCGCCCTCGACCGCCTTGGCGCGGCCGGCGGGGAACACCAGCGCCGAGCCGATCGCCACGTCGGGGTCGGCGTCCCACAGCTGGCGCTGCGCCGCCTCCGGCCAGTAGCCGAGCATCCAGTGATGGCTGACCAGGTTGGCCCACACCCATGCGGTCGAGGCGCAGCCGCTCGCGAGCACCGCGCCGATCTCGACGAAGATGCCGAAATCGAGCTCGGCGCCGCCCCAGCGGGCCGGCTGGAAGACGCGCAAGAGCCCGGTCTCGTGCAGCGCGCGGATGGTCGGCTCGGGGATCGTGCGGGTCGCCTCGGCCTCGGCGGCGCGCGCCTTGAGGTCGGGCACCAGCGCCCGGGCGCGCGCGACCAGCGCGGCCCGGCGCGCGAGCCAGTCGGGTGTGGCGGTCGTGTTGGCGGGCAGGAAGGACGCGGGCATGGAGCCGGAATCGTTACCGGAATCGTTGATCGCCCGAAAACTATTTCACGGATCGGGGGGAGGCGGCGAGCACCACGCGCCGGCCTCGCGCGTTTAACCGGCACATCGACTGCGACGGGGGCCGGTCATGCGGAGCTTGTGGCGGGGACGCGCGGTCCTGGCGGGCGCGGTTCTGGGCGCGATTGTCTTGGCGGGTGCGGCGCCCGGTGCGCGCGCCGAGGAGGGCACGTTCGAGCACGCCGGCAAGTCGGTCGACCAGAGCGCCCAGCAGGCCGGCCAGGCGATCCAGGACACCGCCCAGCG
>DATJNS010000176.1:0-63016 GCA_035507915.1 Candidatus Sulfotelmatobacter sp. | reverse complement strand
CACCTGATGAGCTGGCGGCTCGATCCGGCGACCTTCCGCGGGCTGTTGGGCGCCGACCTGGCCGCGCTCGGCATCCCCGACGAGGCGGCCTATGTCGCATCCTACTGCGCGCGCACCCGACGCGCGGGCATCGCCCACCTCGACTACTACCTCACCTACAACATGTTCCGGCTCGCCGCGATCCTGCAGGGCATCGCCAAGCGCGCGCTCGACGGCACGGCTTCGGGCCAGGACGCGCACGAAACGGGCGCGCGCGCGCGCCGCGTCGCCGAGGCCGGTCTGCGCCAGATGGAGCGCGCCGCACGCGCCTGACCGGCTACGAGCTGTCCTTGTGACGACCAATCGCGCACGGGCCGGTCGATTGGTAGGCCGGCGCGTCGCACGGCTGGATTGCGACGCCGGCGCAGCCGGCCAGCTCGGCCACGATCAGCAGCACGGCTGCGAGAAGGCGCAAGTGCTCGATCATCGGGCTCACCCAAAGTCGCTCGCCGAATATGACGTGGCAGCCCGGCGCAATATTCCGCCGCGGGGACTGCAGGGCTGCACCGAGAATTGCGCATGACGCCCGCCCGAGTGATGTACCATGCGCCCAACCACGAGACGCGCGCGAGGCCGGGAGGAAGCGTGGATCGCGAGACGCCTGCGGCGCCGGAGGGCGCGATCGATCGCCTGCCGCTCGAAGGCGTGCTGGTCGCCGAGCTCGGCGCCCGCGTCGCGGTGGGCGCCGCCGGCCAGCTGCTCGCGCAGCTCGGCGCGACCGTGGTGCTGGTCGAGCCCGCCGCGCCGCGCGGCGACGGCAAGTGGGCGCAGCGCGATCTGTTCGCCGCCGGCAAGCTCAGTCTCGGGATCGCACACGGGAGCGACGACCTGCTCGCACGGCTGCTCGCGGCCGCCGACGTCGTGCTGACCTCGAGCGACGTCGACGGCGAGGCACCGGCCGAGGGCGATGCCATCCGCTGCGACTTCACGGCCTGCGGGACCACCGGTCCGCTCGGCGGACAGGCGCTGTCGGATGCGGCGCTGCAGGCCTTGTGCGGCATCACGGACACCACCGGCGCCGGCGACGGCCCGCCGACCGCGATCGGCGCACCGGTCGTCGAGCTGTCGGCGGCGCTCTACGGCACCGCTGCGGTGGTCGCGACGCTGCGCGGCGGGCGGCGTCCGGCACCTGCGCCGCGCATCGACATCGCGCTGTTCGACTGCGCGGTCAACATGCTGACGACGTTCCTGCCGGCGCATTTCGGCGGCAGTCGGCCGACCCGCGTCGGCAACTGGCATCCGCTGCTGGGCCCGTGGAACGTCTATCGCGCGGCCGACGGCTGGGTGTTGATCTGCACCGCCTCGGAGCCGCAGTGGCGCCGCCTGTGCGCCGTGATCGAGCGCCCCGAGCTGCTCGACGATCCGCGCTACCGCACGCTCGGCGACCGCACCGCGCGCCGGCCCGAGCTCGACGCGCTGATCGAGGCATGGAGCGAGCGCCACAGCGTCGCCGACTGCATCGCGGCGGTCGGCGCCGCGAACATCCCGTGCGGGCCGATCGTGCGCGTCGCCGACCTGGCCGACGAACCCAACCTGGCGCATCGCGGCATGGTCCGACGGCTCGCCATACCGGCGTCGTCGGCCACGCTGCGGGTGCCGGGATCGCCGTTCCGCGCCGGTTTGTGGCGCGGCCGCGCGCCGGACCGCATTCCGGCGCGCGACGCCGACCGCGCGGCGCTCGCGGGCCAGCTGGCCGCGCGCCCATCGGCCGCCACGCCGCGCCGCACGCCGGACCGTCTGCCGCTCGCCGGCATCCGTGTGGTCGAGATCGGCCAGTACACCACCGCGCCGTTGGCGGCGCGTCACCTGCTCGGGCTCGGCGCCGAAATCGTGCGCGTCGAGCCGCCCGGCGGCGAGGCGACGCGCGTCTGGACGCCGGGCCGCCACGGCCTCGGCTATTTCTTCCTGCTGACCAACGGCGGCAAGCGTGCCGTTGCCCTCGATCTCGCGACACCCGGCGGCAAGCAGGCGCTGGCGGACCTGCTGCGCGGCGCCGACGTGCTGCTCGAAAATCTGAAACCAGGTGCGCTGGCGCGGCTCGGTTTCGACGTCGCACGGCTGGGCGCGCTCAATCCGCGGCTGATCTATTGCGCGATCTCCGGGTTCGGCCATGACGCCGCCTATCCCGAGCGGCCGGCGTTCGACTCGGTGGTGCAGGCGATGTCGGGGCTGATGGACGTCACGCGCAGCGGCGGCACGCCCTACAAGGCCGGCATCTCGATGGCCGACATCTGCGGCGGCCAATTCGCCCTGCTCGCCATCCTGGCGGCGTTGACGCAGCGCGACCATAGCGGCCGCGGCCAGGCGATCGACCTGTCGATGCAGGACGGCGCCGCATGGCTGACCCAGACGGCGTGGAACCAACCGGTGCCGACGGCCGCGGTCGCGCCACAAACCTGCACGGTCGGCGAGATCGTCGCCCATCCGCACACCGTGGCGCGGCGGCTGATCGTCGAGCGCACCGATGCGGACGGGCGCGCGTGGCCGGCGCTGCGCTCGCCGCTCGACATGTCGCCGGTGCCGGTCGTCGAGCCCGGCCCGCCGCTGCCGCTGCTCGACTGGCCGGCCTTGCGCGATCAGCTGGCGCTCACCCCCGCCGAATAGCGCGCGGCGGCGCCGGAAATGGTCCGGTGCCGCTCGACCAAGTGGCTCTCGCGGTCGACGCGGGCGCGCGCGATGCTGACCCCCGCATGCTCGAGGGGTGACCGCGATGCCCGTGTCCGAGACCGACCTGCTCCGCCACGTCTGGGAGTACCCGCTGTTCGACGCGCTGTACGGCAGGCGCTCGCGGCGCTTCGGCCTGGGCTTCGACATGACCGAAGGTCCGTTTCGCCATCGCTCGCAGCACGCGGCGCTGCCGCTGAACGAGCTCGAGGAGGCGCTGCTGGTCGCCGCCGGCGTCGGCTTCTCGGGCACCGCGCTGTGGGAGCACAGCCGGCTGCTCGCCCGCCTGCCCTACGGCGGCCGCACGTTTCCCAGCACCTCCGGCGGCCGTCGCACGGCGTTGTTCTTCACCAACGACGCCGGCGTACACGTGATCGATCCCGACGCGCCGGAAGCCGCCGCGCTGCGCGCCGTCGACTCGCCGGCGGCGCGCCCCACCATCCTCGAGCTCTATCGGAACCATCGTCGCACGCTGCAACCGGGGCGGCTCGCCATCCCGCGCCGCGTGCCGCCGTTGTCAGGGCACAATCTGTGGGATTCGAACATGCCCGGCGCGACGCTGTTCGTGCCAGTGTGCGACGTCACCCGCTCGCTGATCTCGCTGATCAGCCAGTTCGTCGACGGCGCGCTCGGGCGGTTCGTCGACCACGGCGCGCGCGGCATGTCGATCGTCGACGATCGCCACGGCTTCCGGCCGGCCGGCACCGACGCGTGGCTGCGAAACGGCTTCCTCGATCCGCAACGACCGCTGCCGCTCTCCGTGCTCGAGCGCCAAGCGTGCTACTTCACGTTCAGCGAGCCGGCGGCGATCTGCCAGAACATGTTCCTGGCGACCGAGGCGATCGGCATCGGCGGCTGGATGCACTGCGGCTTCCTGTCCTTCGAACTGCTCCAGGCGCTCGGCTTCCGCATGGTCGCGCCGCCCGACGCGCCGCTGCTCGCCCATCCGGTCGGTCTCGACGGTGTCTTCCAGAGCTATTGTCCGCCCTATTTCGCGACCATGGACGCGGCGGTCGATGCCGTGCTCGCGCCGGCCGACACGACGCCCGGCCGTGCGCCGGTTCCACATCGTCTGCCCGCCGAGGCGCCGCTGGCCGGCACCGTCCAAGTCAGCGCCGAAGGCATCGCCTGCACCAAAGCGATCTGCCGCTACATCATCGAGACCTACGGCCGGTTTCCCGCCACGGTCGACGCCATGCACCTCATGTGGGTGATGCAGGCGCATCATCTCGATACCGATTTCTATGACCGGCACTTCCACCCGGATGCCTACGGCGCCACCCACGCCGGCCACCTCGCGATCTGGCATCGCTGACCCAGGCCCTTGGCGGGTCACGAAAAAAGCGGCCGGCGGGGGACGCCGGCCGTTGAGTGGTCAAGGCCGCAGGGATGAGGCACATTCATTCCGCGGCATTTGAATCAACGGCCGGGCCGTCCCGGACGTTGCATACGTTTTTGCGGCGGGTTTTGGCGACGGCGGCTAGGATGCGGCGCCATGTCGACCCTGGTCCAACCGAAGGCGGCCGAGACCCGCCTGCCGATCCGCCTCGACGCGTTGCGCGACGCCGCGCACGTGACCGATCCGTTCAGCTTCGTATACGTGCCCGGTTTCATCGCCGAGGACATGCGGGCGCGCGTCTACGAGGATTTCCCGCTGATCGACAAGGCGGGCAGCTTCCCGGTCGACCAGCTGTCCTTCGGCCCCGCGTTCGGCGCCTTGGTCGCGGCGCTCGAGTCGCCCGAGCTGCAGGCCGCCGTCGAGGCCAAGTTCGGGCGATCGCTGGCCGGCCGGCCGACCATGGTGACGATCCGCGGCATGGGCCGCGAGCGCGACGGCGGGATCCACACCGACAGCGAGACCAAGATCATCACGCTCCTGGTCTACTGCAATCTGCGCTGGGACCATGAGGGCGGGCGGCTGCGCCTGCTGCGAGGCCCCGACGACCTTTCCGACTACGTGCTCGAGATTCCGCCGATCGACGGCAACATGGTGATGTTCGAGCGCAGCGCGCGCTCGTTCCACGGACATCTACCGGCGAACGAGTCGCGGCGCTCGGTGCAGCTCAACTGGATGGTCGACCGCGAGGCGCGCGACCGCGAGCTCGCGCGCCATCGCCGTACCGCCTGGATCAAGCGCCTCAATCCGTTCGCCTGACCGGCGCCGTCAGCCGAGCGCGGCGCGCACGCGGGCGGCCGTCTCATCGAGCGTGCCCGACGCGTCGACGGTCGCCCATTCGATCGTCCCGGTCGCGTAGCCGACCTGCCGATGCACGATCGCGGCGGTGGCGTCCGACGCATCGTCGGCGCGCGCGTCGACGCGCGCCACCAACCGGTCGACATCGGCGTCGAGCCATACGCCGCGGAACGCCACGCCGAGCCGCGCGGCGAGCGCGGCCGCCGCGGCGCGCTCCTCGGGACGCGCATGCACGGCGTCGAGCACGACCGAAAATCCCGCGCCCAGCGCCAGGGCGGCGCGGTGGCGCATCGCATCGTAGACCTGCGCGGTGCGGGCGGGAGCGTACGCCGCTTCGTCGAGGCGCGCCTCGGCGGCAACGCCGGCGAGCTGCTTGCGCACGACATCGCTGCGCACGATCACGGCGCCGACCGGACCGCCGAGCGCCGGCGCCAGCCGCCGCGCGACACTGGTCTTGCCGGTGCCGGACAACCCGCCGAGCGCCACCAGGCGCGCGGTGCCCGGGGTCAGACAATCGAGCGCCAGCGTCAGCAGGCTGCCCGCCTCGCGACACTGCTCGGCGCGCGCGCTCCCCGTCGTCTCCGTGGCGCGGGTCGCCGCGATCTTGGCGCGCACGATCGCCCGCAACGCGAGCAGGAAGCCGAAGGCGGGCAGGCCGTCGATCTCGTCGAGCCGCTCGAGGTACCGGTTGACGACCTGATTGGCGAGCTCGGGCAGGCGACGATGCAAGAGGTCCATCACCAGGAAGGCGAGATCGTAGAGCACGTCGATCACGGCGATGTCGTCGCTGAACTCGATGGCGTCGAACAAGGTCGGCCGACCGTCGATCAAACAGATATTGCTGAGATGGAGATCGCCGTGGCAGTGGCGCACCCGGCCGGCCGCGGCGCGCCGATCGAGCACCGCGGCGGCGCCATCGAGCGCGGCGCGGGCGCGTTGCGCCAGGGTCGCGACGCGGTCGGGCGCGGCCACCGCGGCGTCGACGGCGCCGAGCTCGGCCAGGCTTGCGTCGAGCAACGCGCGCAACGCGCGCGCGCCGCCCGCTCCGGGGCGCGGCGCGGCGGCGCGATGGAACGTCGCAATGCGGTCGGTCAGCGCATCGATCAGCGGGGCGGTCAGCTCGCCGCGCGCCGCCATGCGATCGAACAGCTGGGACTGGTCGAACCGGCGCATCACGACGACCCAGTCGACGGCGTCGGGCGGCGCCGCGTCGAGCGCGCCGAGCGTCAACCCCTCGGCCGTGCGCACGATGGGAGCCACGCCGAGATAAAGCTCGGGCGCGGTCCGTCGATTGATCTCGACCTCGGCGAGACAGGCGGCGCGGCGCTGCTCGACCGTGGTGAAATCGACGTAGGGGAAACGCACCGCGCGCTTCAGCTTGTAGGCGCGCGCTCCGATCAGGAACAGCTCGCTGATGTGCGTCGTGATCCGCTCGACCGCCGCGCCGGCAAACGCGGCGGTGGCGAGGAATTCGACGACGGCGCGCTGCCCGCTCGGGTCGGTCACCCGGTCGCGCGCAGCGGCTTAACGCGCGGCCAGCTTCTCGGCTTCGAGGTCGCCCTCGACGATCTCGTAGACCAGCGCCTGGTCGACCTCGCCGGCGGCGAAATCGAGGTGGACACGGTAAAGCAGGCCGCCCGCCGTGGCTTCGGGCGGATCGACCGCGACGTCGAGCAGCTTCGCATGTCCTGGAACTTTGATCTGCAATTCATGCAATTCCTGGTCGGCGCGCAGCGCCTCCAGAAGACTCTCCCGCAGCTTCTTGAAACCTTTACGGTTTTCGACGCTGAACTCGAGCGACAACGTGTTGATTGCGCGCCTGACGTCCAGGTTCGGCTGCTCGGCCAGCTGATCCAGCTCGTCCATCCAAGTCTCCGATTCGCGTTCCGGCAATAACCCAGCAACCGCCGGTTGGTTCCCGGACGGCGTGCCTCCCGAGCAAGAGTATAGCCCAGTTCGCGTAGCGTTTCTCTTAACTCGGGGTCATCGCGGGCAAAAAATTCGCTTGTCCGCTTCGCCGCTAGGCTTGGCGCGCGGCCGCCGCGGGATGCGGTGGGCTCACGCGCGTCGGATCGGCGTCGTCGCGGTCGGTCAGCACGGCGGCGAGCGCGTCGTCGACCTGCTCGAGCCAGACGAACGCGATGCGCTCGCGCGCGTCGGCCGGGATCTCCTCGAAATCCTTGCGGTTGCGCGCCGGCAGCAGCACGGTCTTGAGGCCGGCGCGCACCGCCGCGACGACCTTCTCCTTGATGCCGCCGACCGGCAGCACGAGACCGCGCAGGCTGATCTCGCCGGTCATCGCCGTGTCGCTGCGCACCTTGCGGCCGGTCAGGAGCGACGCGAGCGCGACGAACATCGCCACACCCGCGCTCGGGCCGTCCTTGGGAACCGCGCCCGCCGGCACATGGACGTGAATGTCGCTCTTGTCGAGCGCGGCGACCTCGAGCCCGAGCGCGCGCGCCTTCGACTTGACCAGGCTGAGCGCCGCCTGCGCGCTCTCCTTCATGACGTCGCCGAGTTGACCGGTCAGGATCAGCCGGCCGCTGCCCGACACGCGCGCCGCCTCGATGAACAGGATGTCGCCGCCCATCGGCGTCCAGGCGAGTCCGGTCGCGACGCCGGGAACGCTGGTCCGCATGGCGACCTCGCTCTCGAACCGGGACGCGCCGAGGATCTCGGTCAGGTCGTTCGCGTCGACCCGCACGTGCTGGGCACCGCCCTCGGCGATCCGCATGGCCGCGCGCCGCAGCACCGCGCCGATCTCGCGCTCGAGGTTGCGCACGCCGGACTCGCGCGTGTAGCTCGCGATGACCTGGGCGAGCGCGGCGTCGGTGATCTCCGCCTGCTCGGGCTTGAGGCCGTTGGCTTCGAGCTGGCGACGCACCAGGTAGCGTTGTGCGATCTGCAGCTTCTCGCGCTCGGTGTAGCCGGAGAGCTCGATCACCTCCATGCGATCGCGCAACGGACCCGGAATCGTGTCGAGCATGTTGGCCGTCGCGATGAACATGACCTGGCTCAAATCGAACGGCACGCCCAGGTAGTTGTCGCGGAAGCTGCCATTCTGCTCGGGATCGAGCACCTCGAGCAGCGCCGACGACGGGTCGCCGTGGAAGCCGCCGGCGCCGAGCTTGTCGACCTCGTCGAGCATGAAGACGCAGTCGCGCGTGCCGGCCTTGCGGATCGACTGGATCACGTTGCCGGGGAGCGCGCCGATATAGGTGCGGCGGTGGCCGCGGATCTCGGCCTCGTCGTGCACGCCGCCGAGGCTCGCGCGCACGAACTTGCGTCCGGTGGCGCGCGCGATCGACTGGCCGAGCGACGTCTTGCCGACGCCCGGCGGGCCGACGAAGCACAGGATCGGGCTGCGCCCGGTCGGATTGAGCTTGCGCACGGCGAGGAACTCGAGGATGCGCCGCTTGATCTTCTCGAGGCCGAAATGATCCTCGTCGAGGATCGCGCGGGCGCGCGCGATGTCGATCGGCTCGGCGCTGGTCACCGACCAGGGCAGCGCCACCAGCCAATCGAGATAGGCGCGCACCATGCCGGATTCGCCCGAGCTCTCGCCCATGCGCTCGAGCCGACCGAGCTCCTTGCGCGCCTGGGCCTCGACCTCGGGCGGCATGTGCGCGTTCTCGATCGCCTTGGCGAGCCCGGCGATCTCCTCGGACTGCGAATCCGATTCGCCGAGCTCCTTCTGGATCGTCTTCAGCTGCTCGCGCAGCAGGTACTCGCGCTGGCGGTTGTCGAGCGATTGCTGGGTCTGCTCGCCGATCTTGCGCGACAGCTGCAGCACCTCGATGCGGTGGGCGAGCAGCGCCAGCACCTTGTCGAGCCGGCTCTGCACGTCGAACGTTTCCAGGACGCCCTGCTTCTCGACCGGCGTGATGTCGAGGAAGCCGGCGACCAGGTCGGCGAGCGCGGTGGCCGACCGGATGCCCTGGATCGCGCCGGAGAGCTCCTGGGGCACGTTGGGCAGCAGCTGGAGCGCTTCGAGCGCGCGCTGGCGCAACAGGTCGAGACGGGCCTCGACCTCCTTGCTCAACACCTCGGCGTCGCTGATCGGCTCGACGCGCGCGACCAGGAACGGCCAGCCGTCGAGGAACTCGAGCACACGGAACCGGTGCTGGCCCTGACAGATCATGTGGTGGGCGCCGTCCGGCGCGGTCAGGTAGCGGACGACCGACGCCACCGTGCCGATGTGGTGGAAGTCGGTCGGCGCCGGGTCGTCGACATCCGGCGCACGCTGCAGCAGCAGGCCGATCGGATGGCCGGAACGCACGGCCTCCTGGGCGGCCGCAATCGACCGCTCGCGCCCGATCGTCACCGGCAGCACGAGGCCCGGGAACAGCACCATGTTGCGCGTCGGAACGATGATGAGCGCATCGTCCGGCAGCGCGGGCAGCGTCTCGCCGGCGCGCGCGGTGTCGCTCTTCGCGGGGTTCGCGCCGGTCTCGTCCGGTTTGGGCCGAAGGTCGTGGGGTTGGATCGTCATGGCGGTCACCCGAGCTTGCGCAGGGTCAGGAGCAGGCAGCCATGGGCGAGCTCGCGCCGATCGAGCTCGTAGGCGCGGCCTGCCGGCAGCTCGATGCGGCGCTCGAACCGGCCGTAGGGAATCTCGATGCGGTGGACCGCGGCGCCGCGGGCGCGCAACGGCACCTGGCGGTCGCCGACCACGTTGAGGGCGCTGCCGTCGATCACGACCTGCACGTGGTCGGGCTCGACGCCCGGCAACGCGACCAGGATCTGGAGCTCGCGCTCGGTCTCGAAAACGTCGACCGGCGGTTGCCAGGCCGGCCGCCGTCCCTGCGCGGATTCGAGCTGGAAGAATTGCCGATGCAGTCGGTCGGCCCGCTCGAGAAAATCGCAGGCCTCGGCCCACATCCACGCCCTGGGATCTCGTGGCGCCATTCGTGTCACCTCCGTGCCCCGGCCCGAAACGCCCCACGCTGGGGCGCGTTCCTCACCGGCTGCTCGGGGGAGGCGAGCGCCCCGCGATCGGCAGCGCCGGCCATCCCCAGACGAGGCACATGGGCGCGTCGGGCCGGTTTGCCAACCCCCGGCGGCCATGGGCTAAGCTGCCGAGCGGCCGCCAATGCGGGCGCCCAACGGAGATCGCCATGACCCAAGACATCTATTCATTGGCCGGCAAGGCGGCGATCGTCACCGGCGCCGGAGACGGCATCGGCCGGGCGATCGCCGAGGCCTTCGCGCGCGCCGGCGCGCGCGTCGCCTGCGTCGACCTCGACGGCCAGAAGGCGCAGGCGACCGCCGGGGCGTGCGGCGACGGCGCGCTCGCGGCTCCGTGCGACGTGACCTCGGAGACCGATACGCGCGCGGCGGTCGAGCGCGCCGCGGCTGCGTTCGGCGGGCTCCACATCCTGGTCAACGGCGCGGCGACCGACGATCCGACCGCGACCGTGGTCGACTGCACGCCGGCCGACTGGGAACGCGTGTTCGCCGTGAACGTGCGCGGCGTCTTCCTGATGAGCAAGTGGGCGATCCCCGTGATCGCGCGCTCGGGCGGCGGCAGCGTGATCCACATCGCCTCCCAGATGGGGCGTGTCGGCGCGCCGGCGCGCGCCGTCTACTGCGCCACCAAGGGCGCGCTCATCAACCTCGCCAAGGCGATGGCGATCGATCACGCACCCGACAACATCCGCGTCAACACGCTGTCGCCGGGCGCGACCGAGACGCGGCGGATGCCGCTGCGCTTCGGCACCATGGAGGCGGCGCGTACCGCGATGGGGCCCAAGCACCTGCTGGGTCGTCTCGGCAAGCCGGAAGAGCTCGCGGCCGCCGCGCTGTTCCTCGCCAGCGACGCGTCGAGCTTCATGACCGGCGCCGATCTGTTGGTCGACGGCGGCTACACGGCGTTCTGATACCGCCCGTCCGAGATCGGCCTTCAGACATTGACCCCGCGCGGGCGCGACGCGCATGCTCCGCGCGGCCGTCGGAGCGCAAATGCGGCAGCCGCGGGCGGGAAATGGGGCGGAGGGGGACGGAAACGCATGAAACGTGTCGTGTTGCTCATCGGCCTCGTGCTGGTGCCGGGCGTGCTGTGGTCGTGCAGCGAAGCGGATCGGGACGCGATGTTCTCGACCCAGCGCGCGCCGCTGGTCGGCGCGTGCGACCCGCAGCCCGGCTATCCGCCGCCGAGCCAGCGGCCGGGCTGCGAATACATCCAGGGCGGCCCGGGCGGCCGCATGAAGTAGGCCGCTGCGCCGCCCAGGGCGCGGCTCAATCGACCTTGGCGCCCGAGAGCTTGACGACCTCGGCCCATTTCGCGATGTCGGCGCGCAGGAATGCCTCGAACGCCGTCGGCGTCATCTTCATCGGCTCGGCGCCTTGTTCGGCCCACGCCTTGCGGACGTCGGGCCGGTCGACGATCGCGCCGATCGATGCGTTGAGCGTCTCGACGACCGCCGCGGGCGTACCGGCCGGCGCCATGACGCCGATCCAGATCGTCGCCTCGTAGCCCGGCACGCCGGCTTCGGCGATCGTCGGCACGTCGGACAGGATGGCGGTGCGCTTGCGGCCGGTCGTGCCGAGCGCCCGCACTTGGCCCGCCCGCACGTTGGGCGCCATCGTCGTGACCGCGTCGAACATCATCTGCACCTGGCCGGCGATCACGTCGTTGCGCGCGCCCGAGCTCGTCTTGTACGGCACGTGGATGATGTCGGTGCCCGACATCGCCTTGAAGAGCTCGCCGGCGAGATGGTACGGCGTGCCGGGACCCGACGAAGCGTAGTTCAGACCGCCCGGCTTCGACTTGGCGAGCGCGATGAATGCCTTGAGGTCGGTCGCCGGCACCGACGGGTGCACGACCATCACGAGATCCGAGGAATTGATCGGCGCGACCGGGACGAAGTCGCGCATCAGCACGAACGGCTTCTTGGTGACCAGCGACTCGTTGGTCGTGTGAGTGTTCGACATCACGAGCAGCGTGTAGCCGTCGGGCGCCGCCTTGGCGACCGCCTCGGTGCCGATGATCGAGCCCGCGCCCGGCCGGTCGTCGACCACGAACGGCTGCTTGAGCGACTGCGACAGATGCTGGCCGACGAAGCGCGCGTAGATGTCGGCCGGACCGCCGGCGGCGAACGGCACGATCAGGTGGACCGGATGCTCGGGATAGTCGGCGGCGCGCGCCGCCGTTGCGCATCCGACGACGATCGCGAACGCAAATCTCCACATGCCGGCCCCTCGCATGGCGCTCTTCCTCAGGCTGCCTCGAATGAAGGCGCCGGTGTAACGCGGCCGGCGCGCTGAAGATAGAGGCGCGGTGTCGCGCCGAGCGCGCGCCGGAACATCGCCGAGAAGGCGCTCGCGCTGGCGTAGCCGAGGTCGCGCGCGACGGCGCCGACCGGCTGGCCGAGCGCCAGCCGCGACAGCGCCTCGGCGAGCCGGACCTGCTGGCGCCACGCGACGAAGCTCATGCCGGTCTCGTGCCGGAACAGCCGGCTGAGCGTGCGGCTGCTGGCATGGACGCGCTCCGCCCAGCGCTCGAGCGAGTCGTCGGATTCCGGACGATCGAGCAGCGCGCGGCAGAGCGCGAGCAGGCGCCGGTCGCGCGGCATCGGGATGCGCAGCGGCACGGTCTCGGCGCGCCGCAGCTCCTCGATCAGCAGCGCCATGACGAGCGTGGTGCGGCCGTCGAGGCGATACTCGACCGGCTCGCGCATCGCCTCGAGGATCAGCTCGCGCAGCAGCCCCGACACCTCGATGACGGTGCAGCGCGCCGGCAGCCACGGCGCCGCCGTCGGCGCAACGTAGAGCGTGCGCATCGCGACGGCGCCGCACATGCGGATCTCGTGCTCGGTGGCGGCCGGGACCCACAAGGCACGCAAGGGCGGCACCACCCACGTGCCGTCGTCGGTGAGCACCCGCATGGTGCCGACACTGGCGTAGAGCAGCTGGGCGCGCTCGTGACGGTGCGGCGCGATCACGAACCCGTCGGGAAACTCCTTCGGCATGGCGCCGACCGGGCCGGGCACGCGCTGGTAGTCGCGCGGGTCGATGCTCTTGGGGCGCTTGGGCGCCTGGGGCTTCCGGAGTCTCTTGGGACGGGCCATTGGCGGATCCGCGACAAAACCTGGCCTGACAGCGTGAGGGCGCCAGGGCTATGCTGTAAAGGCGTCGTTCCACGGGACGCGGGAGAAGCCGGAGCCCGGCATGCAGCAGCAGTCCAGACGGGTGGTCGCGTTCATCAATATCGGCCACGTGATCGATCACATGTTCATGCTGATCTTCCCCACCGCCGTGCTCGGCATGCAGGCGAGCTTCGACAACTGGTCGTACAGCCAGCTGCTCGCGCTGTCGCTCGGCGGCTTCATCGCGTTCGGCGCGGGCTCGATGCCGGCCGGCTGGCTGGGCGACCTGTGGAGCCGGCGCAACATGATGGCGATGTTTTTCCTCGGCATCGGCGGCGCGACCGTGCTGACCGGCCTGGCGACGACCCCGTGGATGCTGGCGGTCGGGCTCACGCTGATCGGCGTGTTCGCCTCGATCTATCATCCGGTCGGCACCGCGATGCTGACCGCGCACGCCGGCAAGCTCGGCCGCGCGCTCGGCATCAACGGCGTATGGGGCAATCTCGGCGTGGCGTTCGGCGCGCTGTTCGCCGGCGCGCTGACCCAGTGGCTCGGCTGGCGCACCGCGTTCGTGCTGCCGGGCGCGCTCGGCATCGCGGTCGGCATCGCCTTCCTCAGGCTCGTGCCCGACGCCAAGGCGCCGCCGCGCGCCGTGAGCCGGATCAGCGGCACGATTCCGCGCGGCGTCGTGATCCGCGCGTTCGCCGTGCTCGCGGTGGTCTCGGCGGTCGGCGGCATCACGTTCAACGCGACCACCGTGTCGCTGCCCAAGCTGTTCGACGAGCGCTTGAGCATGCTCGCCGGCTCGCCGTTCGGCGTCGGCGCGCTCGCCGCGGTCGTCTTCGTGATCGGCGCGATGGCGCAGCTGATCGTCGGCCGCCTGGTCGACCGCATGCCGCTGCGCACCGCGTTCGTGCCGCTGGCCGCCCTGCAGGCGCCGTGCCTGCTGCTCGCCGCCTACGGCACCGATTGGGCGCTGCTCGCGGTCTCCGTCGTCATGATGTTCGCGATCTTCGGCCAGATCACGCTCAACGAGACCATGGTCGCCAAGTACACGAGCGACGCTTGGCGCGCGCGCGCGTACGCGGTGCGCTACTTCCTGTCGTTCGGCACGAGCGCGTGCGCGGTGCCGCTGATCGCATTCCTGCACCAGCGCGACGCCGGCTTTACCTTGGTGTTCCAGATCCTCGCGGTGTTCGGCTTCATCGTGTTCGTGGGCGCGCTCTTCTTCCCGCATCGGCCCGACGAGATCGAGCCGGCCGCGCCGCGCATGGCGCCCGCCGAATAGCCGCGTGGCGCGCGCGCTCGGCCGCGCGCTGGGACGCGCGCTGGCGACGCTCGGCGGCCTGATCGCGCTTTACCTCGCCGCGGCGGTCGGGCTTGGGCTCCTGCCGGTCAATCGCGACTTCACGCAAGCCGCCGACGGCGTCGAGATCGCGCTCGTGTCGAACGGCTTCCACGTCGACCTGATCCTGCCGATGTCGGCCGCCGGCATCGATTGGACAAGCTGGTGTCCGCCCGCGGCGTTCGGCGGCGCGGCCGCGCCGGCGATCGCCTTCGGCTGGGGCGATCGCGACTTCTATCTCGAGACACCGAGCTACGCCGACGTGCGGCCGCTGACCGCGCTGCGGGCGCTCCTGTTCTCGTCGCGCACGCTGCTGCACGTCACCTACGTCGACGATCCGCGTCGGATCGTCGACCGTCAGCGGATCACGATCACGCCGGCGGCGTATCGGCGCCTCGCCGCCTACGTCGCGGCGACGTTCCGGCGCGACGCGGCCGGCAGCACCGAGCGCCTGCCGGTGCGCGGCTACGGCGCGCGCGACGCGTTCTACCGGGCGGTCGGCACCTACAGCCCGTTCGAGACCTGCAACGAGTGGCTGGGCGCCGGCCTGCGCCGGGCGGGCATCCGAACCGGCTGGTGGACCCCGTTCGCGTTCGGCATCACGGCGCACCTCTAGAGGCGGCGTCGAGGCGGAAATTCCTAAAATTGTTGCAATTACGCCCGAGGAGCGTAAAAAAACGGGCCGCATCGCTGCGGCCCGAGTTTAGGGAGGAAACGTCCGCAGAAGCGGACCTGGGTTACATAAGGCTTATTGCTGCACTGCACAAGAGCCGATCTGCCTCATCAGGCTAATCCCAGGCCCTGCGGCGTCTTTGCAACACTCGGCGCAGCGATGCGGTGCTCTCGCCATCGCCGGTTTTTCGCTCAGAATCAATGCCTTGACCGTCGGTCGCCGGGGTCGCCCGCGATTCCGCGAGATTCACCGGACGCCCACCCACGTGCTCCACCGCACCCGCGTGACGCCGGCTCGCGCGGTCGAATCGCTCGAATCCGCCCGCGATGGCTCGGCCCGCCTAGCGCCAGGCCCAGCCGGCGGGCAGCATCTTGAGCACGAGCGCGGTGCCGAAGCCCCAGGCGCCGTTGACGATCGGACCGATGATGATCGCGATCGTCAGCGGCTTCTCGGTGACCATCAGGGCGAGCGGGCCAGTCACGCCGAGTTGCGCCTTAATGAAGGGCACCACGAACCAGGCGACGAGTGTCACGACGATTGCGCCGAACAGGATCGCGAACCACCAGTAGCTCGCGCCGGTACGGCCGCGCATCAGCCAGCTCATCAGGATCGCCCACACGCCGCCCCAGAATGCCGCCGACAGCACGACCGGCACGCCGAGCGGCTTGGTCGGCGTCGAGAAGTTGTAGGCGACCGGCGGCGCCACGCCGATCAGCGACAGGATCCAGAGCGCGATCTGATGGAAGATCAAGACGCCAATGACGCCGGCCACGAAGGCGCCGATGACGGGCATCGCGCCGCTGCTGCTCCCCCCGCCGGCCATTGATTTTGTATCGGCCATTTTGCTGCCCCTACCGACAGTTGAGCGGCTACGATGACATGCAGGCCGCAGCGTCGACAAGCCGCGCGCGGTGCACCGCCGCTGGCCAGGATTCGTGCCGCGTGACAGGATCGCGGCCTGGGGCGGCGGGAGGCGAATCGGATGAGCGAGCTGTGGCGACTGTCGGCGACCGAAGCGGTCGCACGGCTCAAGCGGCGCGAGCTCCAGCCGATCGAGCTGATCGACGCCGCGCTGGCGCGCATTGCCGCGGTCGACAAGCCGGTCAACGCGCTGCCGACGCTGTGCGCCGAGCGCGCCCGCGCCGCGGCCAAACGCCTCGACGGCAAGACCAGCGACGATCCCGGCTGGCTCGCCGGGCTGCCGATCGCGATCAAGGACACCGCCGCCGTGGCGGGTGTGCGCACCACCTACGGCTCGCCGATCTACGCCAACCACGTGCCGACGCAATCCGACATCCAGGTCGAGATCCTGGAATCGCGCGGCGCGGTCGTGCTCGCCAAGTCGAACACGCCGGAGTTCGCCGCCGGCGCCAACACGTTCAACGAGGTATTCGGCAAGACGCGCAACCCGTGGCGCACGACGCAGACCGCGGGCGGCTCGTCGGGCGGCTCGGCCGCCGCGCTGGCGACCGGCCAGGTCTGGCTCGCGCACGGCTCGGACACCGGCGGCTCGCTGCGCATCCCGGCGAGCTTCTGCGGCGTGGTCGGATTGCGTCCGTCGCCCGGCCGGGTGGCGCATCGCGCGGGCCGCACCCTGCCCTTCGAGCCGATCTCGGTCGACGGCCCGATGGCGCGCACGGTCGGCGACCTCGCGCTCTTCCTCGACGCCATGACGGGCGAGCACTGGGCCGATCCCGTCTCGCTGCCGCGGCCGGCCGCACCGTTCCAGCGCGCGGTGGCGCAGGCCACGCTGCCGGCGCGGATCGCCTGGAGCCCCGACCTCGGCGGGCGCATGCCGCTCGATGCCGAGGTGCGCGCGGGGTGCGCCGACGTGGTGCGCCGGCTCGAACGGCCCGGCGTTGCGGTCGAGCAGGCCTGTCCCGAGCTCGGCGATCCGATCGAAACGTTCCGCGTGATCCGTGCGGTGTCGTTCGCGGCGCGCTATGCCGATCTCCTGCGCACGAACCGCAAGGACCTGAAGCCCGAGATCATCGGCAACATCGAGGCCGGGCTGAAGCTGACCGGCGAGGAGGTCGGCCGCGCCGAGGGCGCGCGCCGCGCGATGGTCTACGGCGCCGCCGAGTTCTTCCGCCGCTTCGACGTGCTCGTGACGCCGGCCGTGATCGTGCCGCCGTTCGACATCGAGCAGCGCTACGTGACCGAGGTGGGCGGCTTCAAGTTCAGCGATTACGTCGGCTGGCTGGTCGCGAGCTTCGCCATCACCTTGACGAGCTGTCCGGCGATCTCGATCCCGTGCGGCTTCACCAAGGACGGGCTGCCGATCGGCCTGCAGATCGTCGCGCCGTTCCGCGGCGAAGCAGCGCTGCTGTCCGCCGCCGCGTCGATCGAGGCCGAGCTCGGCCTCGCGAACAAGGCGCCGATCGATCCCGTGGTCGCGCATTGACGCAGGACACGGCGCCGTCCGCGGCCGTCGTTCGACGCGCGCCGGCCGATTTCGCCGACTGGGCGGGGATCCGGACCCTGATCCTCCAGGCGTTCGCCTACATGGAAGGCCGCATCGATCCGCCGTCGTCGGCGTTGCGCATGACCGAGCAGTCGATGGCGGAGGACGCGGCCAAGGGCGCGCTGCTGCTCGCCGAGCTGGCGGGGCGGCCGGTCGGCTGCGCTTTCGTGCAACCCAGGGGCGACGCGCTCTATATCGGCAAGCTCGCGGTGCGGCGCGACTTGCACGGGCGCGGCATCGGCAGGGCGCTGGTCGCGGCAGCGCGCAACGAGGCGCGGCGCCTCGGCCTCGAGACGCTCGAGCTGAAGACGCGCATCGAGCTCACCGAGAACCACGCCGCCTTCGCGCGGATGGGCTTCACGAAGACGGCCGAGACGGCGCACGCGGGCTTCGCGCGCCCGACCAGCATCACGATGCGGGCATCGGTCCACGCCGTCGACGATGCGCAGGCCGGTCGAACGACGGCGCGATCCTGACGCGCCGTCGGTGCTCGCCGGTTCGCGCGTCACTTCAGCAGGGCGAAGAACTCCTGCAGCTTCTCGTTGACCGGCTGGGCGATCCCGGTCGCGAGCTGGGCGGGCGGACCGCTGCCGACCACGAGCTGCTCCCAGAACACGACTTCACCGGCGCGCGGGACCGCGAAGGGATTCTGCGCGGCGTTCTTGCCCTTGAGCGCGGACGCCGAGACGAGATCGACATAGGGGCGCGACGCGAAGACGCGCACGACCAGCGCGCCGAGTGGCAGGCTGAAGTCGCTGGCCGCGACCAGAACGGTCAAGCCCAGCGCGGGCTCGCGCAGCAGGGTCGCGGAGAAACCGCGCTGGTCCGCAGCCTCGGCGAACTTGATCTTCGCCTCCTTGGCGAGCCGGTCGGCCTCGGCCTTCGCGCGCGTGCAGATCTGCTTGACCGGATCCTTGTCGAGATCGGGCGGCCTGACCGTGCACGAGAATAGAACGCCACCCGGCCAGCCCTTGATGGCCCGGCCCTGCTCCTCCATGACGTGCTTCGTCGCTTCGTCGGGCGACTTCGGCTGAGCGGTCGCAGCGGTGCAGACGAGCATCGCCCCGAGGGCAAGCGTGAGCGCGATCGGTGGACGGTATCTGGACATGTCCTCTCCTGCAGCGGCGGTCCCGCGCGCCTTCCCATAGCACACTCGCCACGGCCGCCCATACCCCGGAGCCAGCCCCTGCTATGCTCGTGGCGGCGGCGCCATGACGGTCGAACGATGACGCGAATCGCATTTCAGCCGGGACCGCTGCGCACACCGGTCGGCTGGGGGCTTGCGGCCGTGATCTGGCTCGGCGCGCTGGCCGCGCGCTCGCCGGCGGCCGCCGCCACCTGCGACACCTTGGCGCCCGGCCGCGTCGTGCTCCAGGCCGCCTATCCGACGCCGCGGCTCGACACCTCGCTCGATCTCGCGGCGCTGCAGCAGCGCACCGCCGCGCGCGACGCGCCGCGGGATGAGGGCGCGCCGCTCCTGGGCTTGACGGCGACGAGCCCGGGCGAGACCTCGGAGGCGGATTATGCGTTCGGCTATGAGGACGCGCACGAGCCCAACCGCGGCATCTGCGGTGTCGCCGCGGAGATCCGCGTGCGCTTCGGCTTCGAGGATGCCGTGATCTATGTCGCCCGCGAGGTCGCGGCCGATCCCTGCCTGTTCGACGAGGTCTATCGACACGAGCGCCGGCATGTCGAGGCCGACCATGGCTTGGTCGCGGTGTTCGCGCCGCGCCTCGAGACCGACCTGCGCGCCCTGCTCGCGCGCATGGGCGCGGTCCGCGGGCCGACCAGAGAGGCGGTGTCCGACGCGATCCACGCGCGCATATCCGCCGTCATCGCCGCCGATATCGCGGCGTTCGAGCGCGAGATGCGTCGGCGCCGGGACGCGATCGATCAGCCCGAGGAGTACCGTCGGATCAGCACGGTGTGCGGCGGAGCGGGCGCGCGCCTGATCGCCGGCCTGCGCCATCCGGGCTGAGGGCGGTCGATCGCACCAGGGCTCAGCCGGCGGTCCAGCTGGCGTCCGCGGCGCGCGCGAGCGACGGCTGCTTCACGATGCGGAGATACGGCCGGAGCGCGCGCCACCCTTCGGGAAAGCGCTGGCGCGCCTCCTCGTCGCTCAGCGACGGCACGATGATGACGTCGTTGCCGTCCTGCCAGTTCACCGGTGTCGCCACCTTGTGCGCGTCGCTCAGCTGAAGGGAGTCGATGACGCGCAGGATCTCGGCGAAGTTGCGCCCGGTGCTCGGCGGATAGGTCAGGATCAGGCGCACGCGCTTGTCCGGCGCGATGACGAACACCGCGCGCACGGTCAGCGCCGGATCCGAGTTGGGATGGATCATGCCGTAGCGCGTGGCGACCGAGCGATCGTCGTCCGCCAGCACCGGGAAGTTGAGCGGCTGGCCCTGGGTCTGGGCGATGTCGTCGGCCCAGTCGCGATGCGCCGCGAGCGTGTCGACCGACAGGCCGATGATCTTGACGTTGCGTCGGTCGAACTCGGGTTTGAGGCGCGCCGCCTCGGCGAGCTCGGTGGTGCACACCGGCGTGAAGTCCTTGGGATGGGAGAACAGCACACCCCAGCTCGTGCCGAGCCAGGCGTGGAACGCGATCGGCCCGGCACTCGAGGCCTGTCGGAAGTCGGGCGCCAGGTCACCCAGCTGGATCGTCATTGTCGGTCTCCTTGGCGGCAGATCCGGATCAATACACACGATCAGATCGTTAAATCATATTTTCTGACATATGTTGACGTATTAATTATTGGCTTCTACGTTCCATGCAAGTTATTTCGGCGTGCACGGTCTGGAGCCCCAGGTGAGTCAGGAAATCCGCCCTTCCAAGGTCGAGTTGATGAAGCGCACGAGCGACCGGCTACGCGGCACGATCGGGGCCGAGCTCGCGGCGCCGACGAGCCATTTTGGCGACGCGGACCATCAGCTTCTGAAATTTCACGGAATTTATGAGGGATTTGACCGCGACACCGCCACGACCCTGAAACAGAGCGGCGCCGAGAAGGACTATGGCTTCATGGTCCGGGTCAAGGTCCCGGCCGGCCACATGACCGCCGCGCAGTACCTGACGCTCGATGCCCTCGCCCAGCGTTACGGCGGCGGCAAGCTGCGCATCACCACGCGCGAGGCCCTTCAGTTCCACGGCGTCGCCAAGCGCGAGCTGCGCGCGACCGTGGCGGCGATCAACGCCGCGCTGCTGACCACCTTCGGGGCGTGCGGCGACGTCGTGCGCAACGTCACGGCGACGCCCGCGCCGATCGCCGACGCGGTGCACCGCCGTCTCCAGGCGGATGCCCGCATGCTCGCCGCGGCGCTCGCGCCGCGCACGCGCGCCTATCACGAGATCTGGGTCGATGGCGCTCCCTCGGGCGACGTCGAGCCCGAAGACGAGCCGCTCTACGGCCCGACCTACCTGCCGCGCAAGTTCAAGATCGGCCTGGCGACCCCCGACGACAATTGGATCGACGTGCTGACCAACGATCTCGGCATCATCGCGCTGTTCGACGGCGAGCACCTGACGGGCTACAACCTCGCGCTCGGCGGCGGGCTCGGCATGACGCACAACAAGCCGAAGACCTACCCGCGCCTCGCGTCGCCGCTCGTCTTCGTCGGTCCCGACGCGCTGCTCGACGCGGTCAAGGCCGTGATCGCGCTGCAGCGCGACCACGGCGACCGCGCCGACCGCAAGCACGCACGGCTCAAGTACCTGCTCGATGCCAAGGGGCTCGCCTGGGCCAAGGCGACGCTCGAGGGCTATCTCGGCCGGCCGCTCGCCGATGCGCACCCGATGCCGCCGTTCCGGGTCCGTGATCACATGGGCTGGCACGCGCAGGGCGACGGGCGCTGGTACTTCGGCCTGCCGATCGCCAGCGGCCGCATCGTCGACCGCGACGCCCATCGGCTCGCCACCGCGTTGCGCCGGATCTTCACCGAGTTGGCCGTCACGCCGATCTTCACGCCGACCCAGGACATCCTGATCGCCGACGTCGCCGAGGCGGACCGCACGCGCGTCGACGCGCTCCTCGTCGAGCACGGCGTGCCGCTGCCCCAGCACCAGACGCCGGTGCGGCGTTGGGCGCTCGCCTGCCCGGCCCTGCCGAGCTGCGGGCTCGCGCTCACCGAGGCGGAACGCGTGCGCGAGCCGATCATCGACGGCATCGAGGCGGCGTTGCGCCGCCACGGCCTGATCGACGAGCGCATCAGCGTCCGGATCACCGGCTGCCCGAACGGCTGCGCGCGGCCCTACGCGGGCGACATCGGCATCGTCGGACGCATGCCCGGCTTCTTCGCCATCTTCCTCGGCGGCGATTTCGAGGGCACCCGCCTCAACGCCAAGATATTCGAGCGGGTCGCGCTGGCCGACATCGCGGGGGTGCTCGAGCCCTTGTTCGCGCAGTTCGCCGCAACGCGCGCGCCGGGCGAGAGCTTCGGCGATTTCTGCGCGCGGCTGGGCCCCGAGGCGCTGCGCGCGTGCGTCGACGCGGCTCTGCCCCAGCGCGAACGCGCGCTTCGCCACAGCGCGTGATCCACCGGCGATGCTCCCGTTAGCGCTCGACGTCACGCGGCTGTCGGTCGCCGTCGTCGGCCGCGGCGCCGGCGCGATCCGGCGCCTCGCGCTGCTCGACGATGCCGGCGCGCGGCGCGTTGCCGTGTTCGCCGATGCGCCGGAGCCGGCGCTCGAGCGCGTGGCGGGCGCGCGCCTGACACGCCGGCTGCCGCAAGCCGCCGAGCTCGCTGGCATCGCGGTGCTCTTCATCGCCGATCTGCCCCAGCCGCTCGCGGCACCGCTTGCCGCGACCGCGCGCGCCGCCGGCATGCTGGTCAATGTCGAGGATCAAACCGCGCTGTGCGACGTGCACGTGCCGGCGATCGTCCGGCGCGGCGACCTCACGGTGGCGATCTCGACCGGGGGCCAGGCGCCCGGCCTGGCGCGGCTGCTGCGCCAATGGCTGGAGACGATCGTCGACGCGCGCTGGGGCGAGCGCATCCGCGTGCTGGCGCAACGACGCCGCGCCTGGCGCGCAGCCGGCCATACGCCGCGAGAGGTCAGCGAGTTCACCCGAGGCCTGATCGAGAGGCACGGTTGGCTCTCGGGGCGCGACGCCGCCTGACGCAGGCGGTCGCCTTCTCCACGACGGGAGCCTAGGACCATACACCCATCAATACCTCGACAATGCATTCGATTTCACGGAAGATGGGCGCGAGGAATTGCTCGAGTCCGATGGCAATCATTGCCTTCCCCGGTCGACCCAAGGTTTTCCCGGTGCGCCCAGCGGATTGGATTGACCGCACGACACTCGATCCGGAGGCGGCCCTCGGGGACGCGTCTCCCTTGGGGCGGCTCTATGGGTACTGGCTCGCGATCAAGCGCGAAACCGGGATCATGCCGCCGCGCAAGGCAATCGATCCGATCGTTCTGCACGACTGCAACCTGATGGGCTACGCCCATGTCGTCGACGTCAGCGCCGACGACCCGAACGAGTTCACCTTCCGAATCTTCGGTTCGAACGTCACCCTCGATAGCGGCAAGAACTTCGCCGGGACCAAAGTCGGCGACTACCCCGTGCCGCAATATCGCGACGCCGTGGCCAACGATTACCTGACCGTCAAGATGACGGCGTGGCCACGGCTACAACGCGTTCGGGCATCGATCAACTTTTCCCGGCGCAGCTATCAGCGCCTCATCCTGCCGTTCTCAGGGAGCGACGGCAAAACGGAGCGCCTCCTGGTCGCGGTGCTGTACGAGCCGTTCGACCTCCCGGCCTAGCTGATCGAGCATCTCGGGACGCGAGATCCACGGCAGATAGACACGCTCGTCACGATCCGTGACGGGAAACCAGCCGTCGATCGCCAGCGCCATGTGCGGATAGCCGTAACCAGTCTCGGGGGCCGTCGGGAGGCCTTTCTCGGCGATGACGGCGAATACGCTCCCGCAATGCCAATCGACCTCGAACTGGCGCAGCGACGCGCAGCGCATGAGCTTGGTGAGATATCCGGACAAACCGTGCTTGCGCCAATCGGGATGAATCCACAGGCCGCCATGGTGGCCGACACGACCAGAGATCACCGGCATGTCGGATGGCAGGACGAGGTCGACCAGACGGCGTGGGCCGCGGCTGTACCACAGACGCTGCGTGCGCAAGAGATCGCGGTAATCGTCCGTCTCAAACACGCGATTTGCGATGCACGCGACGGTGCGGTCGTCCGGTCCCTCCGATAGTCGCACCCAGAATGCGTTGGCTGGCGACAGGTCGCTGTGCCGAGGGTCAAACGTCGGGTTCACAACGCCTCGCTTCGGGGCGGTTCGGATTGTCTCAACCCACCCGTTCATTTGAGTGCTGAATTCGACCTCCAACCCCAGCGACAGGAAAACGTGCGCAATCTCGTCCAAGCAGGCTTGGACGACTTGGTGGTCGGCGGGGCCGAGCTTCGGGAAATGTTTCACGGATGCTCTCCTGGCAGATCGGGTCCTTTAGGACCTCGCCGGCCAGGATAATTAAAAATTTAATCGACCGACATGGCGGTCCGCCGGGCACCCGTTACCGGCCCTGCTGGCGGCGCTCCAACTCGTCGATCAGGCGTTCGGCCAATGCGCGCTCGACCGCGCGCTCCTCGTCACCGAGGCAATCGGCGAGCACCAGACGGGTGTCGTCGAGTGCGGCCAGCAGCGCACCGTCCGACAGCCTCCGGAGCTCCAGATCGATGACATCGTTACTCATGTCCCCAAAGAGGCTGCCGGCAACCGCGGCCGTTGACAAGGGTAGCCGGGTCGGCGCCGCCAACGACGGGAGGATCCGGAGTCTGGCCGGTCGGACAGGAAGTCCTGGCCCCCCACGGCTAGTGGCCCCCACAATGCATGGCGCCCCGGGACGAGGAGACGGGCAGCATGGAATTCGCCGGCAAGATCGCGGTGGTCACCGGCCCCGCCAAGGGCATGGGCGCGGCGATCACCGCGATGCTGGCGCGCGAGGGCGCCGATCTCGTGCTCGCGGGGCGCGACGTCGACGCCATCGAGCCGGTCGCGGCGGCGGCGCGGGCGCTCGGGCGCCGGGCCGAAGCGGTGCGCTGCGACGTCACCCAGGCGCCCGAGGTCGCCGCGATGGTCGAGACCGCCCGCGCGCGCTTCGATGACCGCATCGACATCCTGGTCAACATCGCGGGCGGCACCGGTCCGCTCGAGACCCCGTCCTGGGAGATCGCGCCGGACGCGTTCGCCGACATCATCGACGTCAACCTGCTCGGCTGCTTTCTGACCATCCGCTACGTGCTGCCCGTGATGATGCGCCGGCGGACCGGCAAGATCGTCAACATCGGCGGTACGTTCGGCTTGCGCGGCCAGGCGCTGCGCAGCGCCTACAGCGCGTCGAAATGGGGGCTGCGCGGCCTCACCAAGAGCGTCGCGCTCGAGGTCGGGCCCTACAACATCAACGTCAACACGGTGGCGCCCGGCATGATCGACGGCCCGCGCTTCGAGCGCGTGTGCCGCGAGCGGGCGCAGCGCCTCGGCAAGAGCGAAGCCGACGTGCGCCGCGAGTGGGAAAGCCAGTACGCGCTCCGGCGCATCAGCACCGACGAGGACGTCGCCAACGCGGTATGGTTCTTCGCCAGCGATCGGGCGCGCAACATCACCGGCCAGGATCTCGCGGTCGACGCCGGCTGGGCGATGTAGGGAGCATCCGATGGCCAAGCCGGTCGATCTCGTGATCCGCAACGGCCGCATCGTCACGCCCGATGGCGTGGTGGCCGCCAGCCTGGCGATCCGCGACGGCACGATCGCGGCGCTCGGCGCCGACGACCTGATGCCGCCGGCCGCCGATACGCTCGACGCCGCCGGTTGCCACCTGCTGCCCGGCATCATCGACAGCCACGTGCACTTCCGCGAGCCGGGCTACGAGTACAAGGAGGACTGGGGCACCGGCACGGCGGCCGCCGCGGTCGGCGGCGTCACCACCGTGCTCGAGATGCCGAACACGCACCCGCCGACCGCCGATCTCGTCGCCCTCGAGCTCAAGCAGGAGGCCGCGCGTCGCCAGGCGCACGTCGACTACGGCATCTACGGCCTGCTCGACGAGCACAATCTCGACAAGCTCGAGGCGCTCGCGGCGGCCGGCGTGGTCGGCTTCAAGTGCTTCATGGGCAACACGTTCGGCGACCTGCCGGCGCCCAGCGACGGCGCCATGCTCGAGGCGTTCGAGATCATCGCACGCCTGGGCAAGCGCATCGTGGTGCATGCCGAGAACCCGTCGATCATGGCGCGCCGCCAAGGCCAGCTCGAGCGCGCCGGGCGCACCGATCCGCTCGCCCATCTGGCGGCGCGGCCGGCAATCTGCGAGATCGAGGCGGTGAGCCGCGCCATCCACTTCGCCGAGTGGACCGGCGCGCGCCTGCACATCGCCCACAAGAGCTCGAAGGACGCGCTCGACATCGTGCGCCAGGCCAAGGCGCGCGGCGTCGACGTGACGGTCGAGACCTGCCCGCAATACCTGCTGCTCGACAGCCGCGACATGGCGCGTCTCGGCAACGTCATGCGTGTCAATCCGCCGATCCGCGAGCCCGGCCACGCCGAGCCCTTGTGGCAGGCGCTGCGCGACGGCGTCGTCGACATGCTGGCGACCGACCATGCGCCGCACACGCCCGCTGAGAAGACCGATCCCAACGTCTGGCAGTGCTGCTGCGGCTTTCCCGGGGTCGAGACCGCGGTGCCCCTGATGCTGACCGAGGTCGCCGCCGGGCGCCTCGAGCTCGCGCACTACGTCCGCCTGACGGCGATGAATCCCGCCAAGGCGTGGGGCCTGTTCCCGCGCAAGGGGGCGTTGCAGGTCGGCTCCGACGCCGACATCGCGATCGTCGACCTCGCGCGCGAGGGCCGGGTGCGCGCCGAGGCGCTGCACTCCAAGAGCAAGATCACGCCGTTCGAGGGCCGGCCGATCCGCGGCCTGCCGGTCGCCACCCTGGTGCGCGGCCGGCTGGTGGCGCGCGACGGCGCCCTGGTCGGCACGCCCGGCTGGGGCCGACCGGTCGAGCCGCGGATGCCGGCGCCGGCGCCGCGCAACCCCGACTGGACGAGCGCCGAGATGGTCCGCTCGCCGCGCTTCTGAGTCCGCTCATGTCGGACGCGTCCGACCCGCACACCGCATCGGAGCCCGCCTGGCTCACCTGGGCGCGCGCCCTGCAGGCTTTGGCCCAGACCGGCCTGCATTTTGCGCGCGATCCCTTCGACCTGCATCGCTACGAAGAGGTCCGCACGATCGCGACCGCCATGCTGGCGGCCGGATCGGGCGAGCCGACGCCGCGTCTCCTCGAGCTGTTCCGCCAGGACAGCGGCTACGCGACACCGAAGGTCGGCGTCCGGGGCGCGGTCTTCCGCGACGATCGCATCCTGCTGGTGCGCGAGCGCGACGACGGCCGCTGGTCGTTGCCGGGCGGATGGGCGGATGTCAATCAGAGCGCGGCGCAGTGTGTCGAGCGCGAGATCAACGAGGAGTCGGGCTTCACCGCACGGGCGACCAAGCTGGTCGGGGTTTGGGACCGGCGACGCCATGTCACCCGCCCGTTTCCCTTCACGATCTATTCCCTGCACTTCGTCTGCACGCTGACCGGGGGCTCGGCCCAGCCCGGCACGGAGACGACGGAGGTCGCGTTCTTCGCCGAGGACGCGATCCCTGAGCTTTCGGTCGGTCGCGTCACCGAATGGATGATTGGGCGCATGTTCGCGCACCAGCGGCACCCCGAGCTGCCGACCGAGTTCGACTAGCGAGGCCGCCATGCCGGATGACCGAGACCTGCTCCTCGTGGTGGACGTGCAGAACGATTTCTGTCCGGGCGGCGCGCTCGCGGTACCCGAAGGCGACGGCGTCGTGCCGGTGATCAACGCACTCGGCTCGCGCTTCGCCCACGTCGCGCTGACCCAGGACTGGCATCCGGCCGATCATGCGTCCTTCGCGTCCCAGCATCCGGGACGCCGCCCGTTCGAGACGATCGAGCTTGCTTACGGCGCGCAAACGCTGTGGCCCGATCACTGCGTGCAGGGGAGCCGCGGTGCCCAGTTCCACGCGGCGCTGGCGCTGCCCCAAGCCGAGCTGATCCTGCGCAAGGGCTTCCGGCGCGCGATCGACTCCTACTCGGCATTCCGCGAGAACGACCGCACGACCATGACCGGGCTGAGCGCCTATCTGCGCGAACGCGGCGTCACGCGGCTCTACCTCGCGGGTCTCGCGACCGATTACTGCGTCGCCTACTCGGCGCTCGACGCCGCGGCGGCCGGCTTCGCCGCGATCGTGATCGAGGACGCCTGCCGCGCGATCGACCTCGACGGCTCGCTGGCGCAGGCGATGGCGCTCATGAAGGATGCCGGCGTCGGCATCGCCAAGGCCGCCGACCTCGATTGAGCCTGCCGCGCGCTAGCGGGTGCCCCACAGGATCAAACGCGCATCCAACTGCCGATCCTCGAGCGCGAGCCAGCTTTCGTCGGCCAGCCGCGCGCCCGGCAAGAGCGGCAGAAGCTCGTCGCAATAGATCATCTCGCCGCCGAGGAACGCCTCCTGCCAGTCGCGATGCGGCTTCATGCCCTCGTTGTTCCACAGGAGATAGCCGGCGCGCGCGCGCAAGAGCACGCGCTGCAGATGCATCACCTGGAACGGCCGGGCGAGTTCGCTGAGGCCGTAGCAGCTGATCACGAGATCGTAGCGTGCGTTGATCGGCAGCGCCTCGAGCAGCTCATAGGCGACGTTCGGGATCGCCAGCGCGTCGAGGTAGCGCCGGGCGAGCATCAAGGGTTCGCGCAGATCGACGATGGTGTAGCGCGCGAAACCGAACCGCTTGGCGATCACGGCGCATTGACCGCCGAAGCCGCCGCCGATCTCGATGATCGAGGCGCCGTCGAGCGAGCCGAACAGCTGCTCCAGATCGCTCAGCACCTTGACGTAGCGCATGGTCTGCGGCGCAAGGTCGCCGGCCGCGCCGAATGAGGCGAGCGTGGCGCCGCCGATGCGATCGTGGTCGCGGACCGCGGCGAAGAACCCCGGGTCGAAGCCGCGTGCCTCCAGCATCTCGAAATAGTCCCGGCCCCGGTAGTGGAGCTGCGAGGTCACCACCGCGCTGTAGACCGGATCCTCGCGGAACCCCGCGAAACAGCCGTCGTCCTCGGCCGCGCGGCGACAGAACTCGGTGTAACCCGGGTAATCGGAGATGCTGCTCAACATGGCGTCGCGACGTGCCCAATACACCCGCAAGATATTGGTTTGGCGCCGATTCCGCGACCGGCGCGATGCACGCATGCCGCCCAACCGACGTGCGCGGAGCCGGCCCCGCGGCACGGACCTCCTTAGCATGGCAGCGGCTTGCAATGTCAACGGCATGCCGCGGGGTTTCCCCATTCAACAAGGGGGTTGGACTCCGCCGCCGGATTGAGGCATCTGTTGCGGGGAGACGGAGAGACGCCATGTCTGAGCCAGTCGATTGGGAAATCCCGGCGCGCGCGCGGCCGAAAGTCCAGGACTTCGGCATCGATCTCGAGCGCACGCTGTCGGCTGTGCTGTCGCTCCATGCGCGGATTCCGGAAGAGGCGTTCACGGCATCGGTGCTCGGAACCGACCGCAGCGGCAACGGCGTGGTGATCGGCGCCGATGGCCTCGTATTGACAATCGGGTACCTGATCACCGAGGCCGAGGAAGTTTGGCTGTTCTCCGCCGACGGCCGCGCCACGCCGGCCCACGTCGTCGGCTACGATCAGGAGACCGGGCTCGGACTGGTGCAGGCGCTCGGTCGCCTCAATGTACGGCCCATCGAGATCGGCAGCGCGCGTCCGCTCGGCGAGCATGATCGCGTGGTGGTCGCCGGCAGCGGCGGCCTGCGCCGCGCGCTCCAGGCCGAGATCGTCGCCAAGCGCGAGTTCGCCGGCTACTGGGAATATGTGCTCGACGAGGCGCTGTTCACCGCGCCTGCCCATCCCAACTGGGGCGGCACAGGGTTGATCACGCCCGAGGGACGCCTCGCCGGCATCGGCTCGCTCTATCTGCGCTTCGGATCCGACAAGGAGGACGGCCGCGACGGCAACATGGTCGTGCCGATCGACCTGTTGCCGCCGATCCTCGACGACCTCACCAAGTTCGGGCGCCGGCGCAAGCCGCCGCGGCCCTGGCTCGGCTTCTACGCCGCGGAGGTCGAGGACAAGCTGGTGGTCGCAGGCTTGGCGGGCGGCGGCCCGGCCGAGCAGGCCGATCTCCGGGTCGGCGACCTGATCATGGACGTCGGCGGCGAGCGCGTGCGCGATCTCGCATCGCTGTTCCGCCGGATCTGGGCGCGCGGCGACGCCGGCGTCGAGATCCCCATCACCGTGGTGCGCGACGGCAAGTCGGTCGGCGTCAGCGTCCGCTCGGCCGACCGTGCGTCGTTCCTGCGCGCGCCGCGGCTGCACTGACCCGCGCCGCCGACCTGCCGCCGTCGCGGCCCAAATGCCGCATGCCGCGATGAGCATTTGACGGGCATCATGCGGGGTCGTCTCGCCCGGCCCGAGGGGCCGTCATGATCGCGCCGCCCCGGCTCGCCGTCATCCTCGCGGTCGCGCTGGCGACGGCGGCGCACGCGACGGACCTCAAGCCAGCCGTCGTGTTCGACATCGGCGGCAAGTTCGACAAGTCGTTCAACGAAGGCGTCCACGACGGCGCCGAACGCTTCAAGGCCGAGACCAAGATCGGCTACGCCGAGTTCGAGATCGCCAACGAGACGCAGTTCGAGCAGGCGCACCGCCGGTTCGCCGGGCGCGGCCTCGATCCGATCATCGCCGTCGGCTTCAACCAGGCCACCGCGGTCGCCAAGGTCGCGGCGGAGTTTCCCCATACGCGCTTCACCCTGATCGACGCCGTCGTCAAGCTGCCCAACGTGCAGTCGGTCGTCTTCAAGGAGCACGAGGGTTCGTTCCTGGTCGGTCTGCTCGCCGCGATGGCGTCGAAGACCGCCAAGATCGGGTTCGTCGGCGGCATGGACATTCCGCTCATCCGCAAGTTCGCCTGCGGCTACGTGCAGGGCGCGCGCTACGCCAACCCGAAGATCGAGACGTTCGAGAACATGACCGGCACGACACCGGCGGCGTGGAACGATCCGTCGCGCGGCGCCGAGCTGGCGCGCGGCCAGTTCGATCGGGGCGTCGACGTCGTCTATGCGGCTGCGGGCACCACCGGTCTCGGCGTGCTGCAGGCCGCCGCGGATCGCGGCGCCCTCGCGATCGGCGTCGACTCGAACCAGGATCATCTGCACCCCGGCACCATGCTGACCTCGATGGTGAAGCGGGTCGATCTGGTCGCCTACCGCAGCTTCAAGGCCGCGTTGGACGGCACTTGGCACGGCGGGCTGAGCGTGCTCGGCCTCGAGGAGGGCGGCGTCGACTGGGCGCTCGACGACGACAACGCCAAGCTCATCACGCCGGCGATGAAAGAGGCCGTCGAGCGGGCCAAGCGCGACATCATCGCCGGGACGATCGTCGTGCACGACTACATGGCCGACGACGCCTGCCGCCCCTGAGCCGCATCGTGCCACCGCCGCCGGCGATCGAGCTGCGCGCGATCGACAAGTGGTTCGGCGCGGTCCACGCGAACCGCGGCGTTTCGCTGGCGATCGCGCGCGGCACGATCACGGGGATCATCGGCGAGAACGGCGCCGGCAAGTCGACCTTGATGAACATCCTGTACGGCCTGGTCGAGGCGGACGGCGGCCAGATCCTGGTCGACGGCGCGCCGGTGCGACTGCGCCGCCCGGCCGACGCGATCGCCCACGGCATCGGCATGGTCCACCAGCATTTCCTGCTGGTCGACCGCTTGACGGTGCTCGAGAACGTCACCCTCGGGGCCGAGGCGAGCTCCCTCCTCGGCCGGGCGCTGCACGCCGCGCGCGTCGAACTGGCGCGCCTGGAGCGCGACTACGGCCTCGAGGTCGATCCCGACGCGCCGGTCGGCGCGTTGCCGATCGGCGCCCAGCAGCGCGTCGAGATCCTGAAGGCGCTTTATCGCGGCGCGCGTGTCTTGATCCTCGACGAGCCGACCGCGGTGCTGACGCCGCAGGAGACCGACCGGCTGTTCCGCATCCTCGGATCGCTCAAGGCGAGCGGCGTCACCGTGATCCTGATCAGTCACAAACTGCGCGAGATCATGGCGGCGACCGATACCGTCGTCGTGATGCGCCGGGGCCGGGTGGTCGCCGAACGGGCGACCGCGGCGACCGATCGCGAGGCGCTGGCCGAGCTGATGGTCGGCCGCAAGGTGCGGCTCGCGCTCGACAAAGCGCCCGCGACTCCGGGTCCGCCGGCGCTGCTCGTCGAAGGCCTCGGCTTGCGCGACCGTCGCGGCGTCGCCGTGCTCGGCGACGTCGATCTCGGGCTCAACGCCGGCGAGATCGTCGGCATCGCCGGCGTCTCGGGCAACGGCCAGAGCGAGCTGCTCGAGGTGCTGGCCGGGATGCGCGCCCCGACCGCCGGCCGCATCACGATCGGCGCGCGGGTCATCACGCCGCATGCGCCGACCGATCCCGCGGAGATGCGCGCGCTCGGTGTCGCGCATGTGCCCGAGGATCGCCGGCGCTTCGGCCTGGTGGCGCGCTTCGAGGCGCGCGAGTCCGCGGTGCTCGGCTATCAGAGACAGGCGCCCTTCGCCCGTCGCGGCTGGCTCGATCCGGCGGCGTTGTCGCGTCATTGCCGCGCGCTGATGACGCGCTTCGACATCCGCCCCCCGGTCCCGACAGTGCCGAGCGCCGGGCTGTCGGGCGGCAACCAGCAGAAGCTGATCCTGGCGCGCGAGATCGCGCCCGCGCCGCGCGTGCTCCTGGTCGGACAGCCGACCCGCGGCGTCGACATCGGCGCGATCGAGTTCATCCATCGCCGACTGGTGGCGCTGCGCGACGCCGGCTGCGCGATCCTGATGGTCTCGGTCGAGCTCGACGAGATCATGGCGCTCGCCGACCGCATCATCGTGATGGCGGGCGGACGGATCGCCGGTGTCGTCGCCGGCGCCGATGCCGACGAACGCCGCCTCGGCCTCATGATGACGGCGTCGTGATGGCTGCCCCGAGACGGCGACCCTTGCCCATCTGGGTCGACGCCGGACTGCTGCCGGTCGTCAACGTGCTGCTCGCTCTCGCTGTAGCGGGGCTGATCGTGCTCGCCGCCGGCGTCGACCCGCTCGACGCCGTCCGCGTGATGCTGGTCGGCGCGTTCGGCTCCGAGGAGGCCGTCGGCTACACGCTCTACTACGCCACCAACTTCGTGTTCACCGGGCTCGCGGTCGCGCTCGCCTTCCATGCCGGCCTGTTCAATATCGGCGGCGAAGGCCAGGCCTATCTGGGCGGCCTGGGCGCCGGGCTGGTCGCGCTCGGCTTCGACCGCATCCTGCCCGCCGCCATCCTGATCCCACTCGCGGTCGCCGCCGCTGCCGGGTTCGGCGCCGCCTGGGCCGCCATACCCGGTTATCTGCAGGCCTACCGCGGCAGCCATATCGTGGTCACCACGATCATGTTCAACTTCATCGCCGCGGCGCTGATGGTCTATCTGCTCGTCAACGTCCTGATCGCGCCGGGCTCGATGTCGCCCGAGAGCCGAGAGATCGGCGCGGCCGCGCAACTGCCCGCGCTACACGTGCTGCTCCGCGGGATCGGTCTCACGGTCGCGCCCTCGCCGCTCAATCTTTCGGCGGTCTGGGCGGCGCTGTGCTGCGTCGCCGTGTGGCTGTTCCTGTGGCGCACGCCGTGGGGCTACGAGCTGCGCGTCCTGGGGCACAACCCCGACGCGGCGCGCTACGCCGGCGTCGACATCGGGCGCACGACGGTGCTCACGCTGTGCCTGTCGGGCGCGCTCGCCGGCTTCGTCGGCGTCAACGAGATCCTGGGCGTGCAGCATCGCCTGATCCTCGACTTCACCGCCGGCTACGGTTTCGGCGGCATCGCGGTGGCCTTGATCGGACGCAGCCATCCGGCGGGCGTCGCGCTGGCGAGCATCCTGTTCGGCGCGCTGTACCAGGGCGGCGCGGAGCTGGCGTTCGACTTTCCGTCGATCACCCGCGACATGGTCGTGGTGATCCAGGGCCTCGTGATCCTGTTCTCGGGCGCGCTCGCCAACCTCGTGCGCCCGTGGCTCGAAGCCGCGCTCGCGCGGTTCGTGCGCGACGCGCGCGACGCCGACGCGATGGTGGGGGACACCTGACCCATGCCTGACTGGATCGTCGCGCCGCTCCTCGTGCTGTCGGCGACCTTGCGCGTCGCCACGCCGCTCGTCCTGTGCGCGATGGGCGGCCTGTTCTCGGAGCGCAGCGGCATCATCGACATCGGGCTCGAGGGCAAGATGCTGGCCGCCGCGTTTGCCGCCGCCGCGGCCGCCGCGGTGACCGATTCCGCCTGGGTCGGGCTTGCCGCGGGAATCGCCATCGCCGCGCTGCTGGCGCTGCTGCACGGCTTCGCCTGCATCACCCAACGCGCCGACCAGGTCGTGAGCGGCGTTGCGATCAACATCGTGGTCGCCGGCCTGACCGTCGTGTTCGGCATCGCATGGTTCCAGCAGGGCGGCCAGACGCCGCCGCTACCGCCCGAGGCCCGCTTCATGCCGATCGCGTGGCTCGGCGGCCACAATTTGATCGTCGCGGCGGCGCTGCTCGGCGTGCCGCTGAGCCACTGGGCGATCATGCGGACCCGGTTCGGCCTGCGTCTGCGCGCCGTCGGCGACGTGCCGCTCGCGGTCGACGCCGCGGGCGTCTCGGTCGCTTGGCTGCGCTATCGCGCGGTGCTGATCTGCGGCGTGTTCACCGGCGTCGCCGGCACGTACCTGTCGATCGCCCAGAACGCCGGCTTCAGCCGCGACATGACGGCCGGCCAGGGCTACATCGCGCTGGCCGCGCTGATCGTCGGCAAGTGGCGGGCGCTGCCGGCGTTCGGCGCCTGCCTCGCCTTCGGCCTGCTCGATGCGGTGGCCATCCGTCTCCAGGGCGTGCGCATCGCCATCGTCGGCGAGATTCCGGTGCAGCTCATCCAGGTCCTGCCCTATGCCCTGACCGTGATCCTGCTCGCCGGCTTCATCGGCAAGGCGGTGGCGCCCAAGGCGATCGGGGTGCCGTACGACAAGACGCCGTAGCGGCGTCCGCCTTGAACCGACGACCGAACTGTACGAAGGTCGCAGCGTTGGATCGTCGCGATCGGCGCGTGCGCGCCGCGGGAGGATACGATGCCGGACAACAAGCTGGTCGAGCCCAAGCCTCGGCCCACGTTCAAGCTGCTGGACGAGCCGCCGCAGCGGCTGCATCACCATGCCTTCGCGGTCAAGGACCAGGAGGTCAACCGCCGCTTCATCGAGGACGTGCTCGGCATCCCGCTGGTCGCGACCTGGTGCGAGCGCACGTTCCGGCCCGAGCTCGGCCGCGACGTCGACTACTGCCACACCTTCTTCGAGCTCGCCGACGGCAGCGCGCTGGCGTTCTTCCAGTATGCCGACGACGAGATGTGGGAGATGAACCGGGCGCTCTTCCATGAATCGGGCGGCGGCGCGTGGCATGTCGCCTTCAAGGTCACCAAGGCGACGCTCGACGAGCTCGTCCGCCGGCTCGACGCCGTCGCGGAGCCCTACCGGGTCACCGACCACGGCTACTGCCTGTCGATGTACGTCAAGACGCCCGACGGGCTGCGGCTCGAGTTCACCGTCGACGCGCCGAATGCCGCGGCGCTCGCGGCGATGCGGCGCGCCGATGCCCATTCCGAGCTCGCGCGATGGTTGGCCGGCGACCGACGCATCAACAACGACGATCGTCCCCATTGAGGCGATGAGCTCGGGCTTTGCGCTCGACCGGCCGCTGCCGGACGCCGGTTTCGGCGGCCGCGCGCGCGCGATCGGGGCGGCCGGCGCGGCCGCGTTCGTCGCCGCCGCGGAACGCGAGCCCGCGACATTGCCGCGCCTTCTGGCCGAGAGCGGCGGACTGCTGCTGATCCAGGGGCTCGAGGCGATGGCCGACGCGCCGCAGCTTCTGGTGCGGCTGAGCCGGCTCTTCGGTCCCGAGGTCGAGAACTACCGCCAGACCTTGATGCCGCTCAACCAGGTGCACGAGTCCGTGCCGGAGATCCTGCTGGTCTCGAATGCGCCGCCGGTCGGGCGCGACCCGCCGAAACCGCCCGAGCCGCCGCTGACCGCCGACGGACTGCTGCCGACGCAGTTCCCGCAACGCCGCGGCTGGCACACCGACCAGAGCTATCGCCGCCCGCCGCCCGACGTCTCGCTCTTCCTCGCGGTCAATCCGGTGCTCAAGGGCCAGGGACAGACGCTGTTCGCCGACGGCACGGCGGCCTACGAGGCGTTGCCGCCGGCGCTCAAGGCGCGCATCGAGGGGCTGGACGGGCTGCACGTGGGACTGCGCGCCGGGCGCTCGCGCGACGAGATCCTGGCCGGCAACCGGCCGCGCGACCTGCTGCCGCACGAGCGTCCGCAGCGTCAGCCGGTGGTGCGCGTCCACCCGGTGACCGGCCGGCGCGCGCTCTATCTCTGCGAGTACGGCCAGATGGACTGGCTCGAGGGCCCGTTCGTCGGCATGCAGCCCGGACCGCACGGCGACGGCGCGGCGCTGCTGGTCGAGCTGATGACCCATCTCACGCGCCGCGCGTTCGTCTATGTCCACGACTGGACGGTCGGCGATCTGCTGGTCTGGGACAACCGATGCCTGGTCCATACCGCGACCTGGTTCGACGCCGCGACCCAGACGCGGACCATGTGGCGCACCACGGTCAGCGGCAATCCGGGCGCTCTCTATCGCGGTGAGCGGAAGAGCTGGATCGCCGCATGACGTCGCCGATGCGCGGGCGCGACGCGCCCCCTGCGGCGGCCGTCATCCGGCGCGCCGCGTGATGCGCACCAAGCAGTCGCCGCGGCCGATCCGGTTGCCCAGCCACAGCGCCGGGAACAGCACGCCGCGCGCGAGCGCCACCAGGCCCATCAACGTCAGGGGATTGCGCATGGTCGTGGTCGGGTGGCCGCGCCGCGCGACCAGCGTGGCGAGCATCGAATCCGCGAACCACAGCGCCGGCGTCATTTGGACGCGCTCGAGGCTGGTGAAACCGCTGGCATCGAGCATCCGATCCAGGGTCGCATCCGTGAAGTGGACGATGTGGAACGGCACGTGCCAGTTGATCCACCGTCGGCCGAACAGGCTGCGCTGCCAGCTCGCGGCGTTCGGACAGCTGATCCAGAGCTGGCCGCCGGGCTTCAGGATACGGCGCACCTGGCGCAGCATCTCGGCCGGATCGAGCGCATGCTCGAGCACGTTCGACAGGACCGCGACGTCGTACGGCTGGTTCGGCCTGAAGTCTTCCAGCTCGTCGCCGTGCACGACGAAGCCTTTGGCCCGCGCGGCTTCGGCGGCGACCGGATTGGTCTCGAGACCCTCGACGGTGGCGAAGCCGTTGCGTGCGTAGAGCACCAGGCTGCGCCCCTCGTTGCAGCCGATGTCGAGCAAACGACCGTGGCCCGGGCGATCGTGAAACGAGATGTCGCCGTCGATCGCCAGCCACAGACGATAGGCGCGCGACCGCAGAATGCGCGCGCGCTGCCTGGTATACGCGGTGTCGCTCTCGCCACCGAAATTGTAGTGCGCCGCATAGTAGGCGGCCAAGGCCGTCCGCCCCGGCCGCGGAGCGGTCTGCTCGAGACCGCAGGCGACGCATCGCGCGATGTCGAACGTCGTATCGATGCCGAAGCGCGTGTCGAAAACGCGATCGAGCACCGTTCTGAGCGCGCCCCCGCAGGCCAAACAGCGCGCACGTGCGTCGGGGATCGGCGTCGTCATCGCGGCGACGAGTTCCCTTGCGGAATGATCGATGGCGCGCGGTATCATGGAATCAGGCGTTTAGGACATCCCCCCGCACGCAACGCCGTTTCGTCGGCGCGTGTTTTTACGACAGGTGGATTAGTCCGACAGGCCCAGATCGCTCGCACACTCGTGCCGCTTGGCATCGACCGAGAGACGGAGCCGTGCAATCAGCGAGCGATGATCATCGCCCGCGATTTGAGGGGAGCGTTGCGTGGCGCTCGGAAAATGGTGCCCAGGGGCGGAATTGAACCACCGACACCGTGATTTTCAGTCACGTGCTCTACCAACTGAGCTACCTGGGCATGGGCGAGACATATAGCCAGCGCCTCCGCGGCTGTCCAGCGGCGCGGCGCACCGGCTCAGGACGCCGCGGCGAGCTCGGGAACCCGTCGGCTCGCCGGCAGCCTGAGGGTCACCGTCGTGCCGACGCCGACCTCGCTCTCGATCAGCACCGTGCCGCCGTGCAGCTGCATCAGGCTCAAGGCGAGCGGCATGCCGAGACCGGTGCCCCTGTGCTGGCTCGCGACCGCGCTGTCGATCTGAGTGTAAGGCTCGAAGACCTTCGGGATGTCCTCCGGCTTGATGCCGATGCCGGTGTCGGCGACCCGGATGTCGACGGTCGCCTCGGTGGCCTCGACGTCGATCGCGATCCGGCCGTGGGCGGGCGTGAACTTGATCGCATTGGCGACGACGTTGATCAATGCCTGTTTCAGCTTTATCTCGTCGACGCGCAGGAAGATCGGCTCGCTCGGCGCGCGCCAGGTCACGGCCACGCCCTGGTTGTGCGCGCGCTCCTTGGTCATCGCCAGCACCGCATGCACCGCCGAGTCGAGGCTGGTGTCGGCCTCGCGCAGCTCCATCCGGCCGGCCTCGATCTTGGCGAGGTCGAGCATGTCGTTGATCAGCAGCAACAGGTGCTCGCCGCTCGCCTTGATGTAGCCGCCGTATTCGCGGAACTGCTCGGGCGTCTCGGCGCCGAAGATCGGATTGATGATCACGTCGGCGAAACCGAGCACGGCCGTCAGCGGCGTGCGCAGCTCGTGGCTCATGGTGGTGAGGAACTCGGACTTCGAGCGGTTGGCCTCCTCGGCCGCGATGCGCGCCGCCTCGGCCTCGCGGTTGACCTCGCGTAGCCGGTCGGCCGCCGCGACCATGCCCTCGGCCTGCGCGGCCAGCTGCTCGTTGACGTAGCGCATCTCGGCTTCGGCGCGCTTGAGGTCGGTGATGTCGGTCACGATGGTGACCACGCCGCCGTCGCTGGTCCGACGCTCGGTCACGCGCACCCAATCGCCCGAGGCGTAGCGCTCCTCGATCGGCTCACCGGTCGGGTTGCGATGCAGCGCCACCCGGCGCTCGATATAGCGCTCCTCGGTGCCGGACTCGATCGCCAGCAGGCCGCTCTGCACGCGCCGCCGGATCAACGCCTCGAAGGTGACCCCGAGTTCGAGCGGCGTCTGTCGGGCGAAACCGCGGCGCGCCTCGGCGCGCGTCATCGCCGGATTGGCCATGACGAGCCGATCGTCGGCGTCCCACAGCAGGAGGCCGTCCGACAGGCTCTCGATGGCGTCGCGCACGCGCGTCTCGGCGGCGACGGCGCGGCGCTGGTCGAGGTCGAGACCCGCCAGCGCGTGGCCGAGCCAGATGCCGATCCCGACCAGGAGGACGACCGCGCCGGCGGCGAGCGCGCCGTCGATCCAGACATCACGCCACCAACCGGTGACGAGGACGATCAGGAGTGCTGCCGACGCCGTCGCGACGGCGAGCCCGATGCGCCGCCGAATCTCGCCGATGCGCGCGTCCGCCACGGCGCCCGCCGTCGGTCGATTAGGGTTGCAGCACCGCGCGTCCGACGATGCGGCCGGCGCGCAGGTCCTCGAGCGCGGCGTTCACCGTATCGAGCGGGCGCGGATGCACGGGCATCGGCGGCAGCCCGCCGGCCTGCGCCAGACGCACGAGCTCGGCGAGCTCCGCCAGGCTGCCGACGTAGGAGCCGCCGATGCTGATCGCGCGCATCGGGACGAGCGGCAGCTTGAGTCGGATCGAGCCGCCGAACAGCCCGACGATGACCAGGCGGCCGCCCTTGCGCAGCGCGTCGAGCCCGAATTGCGCCGAGGCCGCCGCGCCGACGAAATCGAGCGCCGCGGCAACGCCGCCGCCGGTCTCCTTGATCAAGCTCTTGGCGGCGCCCGGCTCGGCCGGATCGATCGCGGCGGCGGCGCCCGCGGCGAGCGCGGCCGCGCGCTTCGCCGGATCGACATCGGCGGCGAGCGGCGCCACGCCGGTCACGCGCTTGGCGAGCCTGACCGCCGCGAGCCCGACCCCGCCCACGCCGATCACGAGCAGCGGCGCGCTCGCCTCCAGCGGCACCACCTTGCGCAGCGCGCCGAAGGCGGTCAGGCCCGAGCAGCAGAGCGTGCACGCCACGGTGTCGGGCAGGCCCGCGAAGTCGAGCAGATAGCGCGGGTGCGGCACCACGACGTGATCGGCATAGCCGCCGTCGGTCGAGACGCCGAGCGCGCGCGGGCGCGCGCACAGCTGCTCCTCGCCGCGCGCGCAAATGGCGCAGCTGCCGCAGCCGATCCAGGGGAACGCAACCCGGCGGTCGCCCAGCCTGACGCCGTGCGCCTCCGGACCGAGCGCGACCACCTCGCCGGCGATCTCGTGGCCGAGCGTCAACGGCAGCTTCATGCTGCGCGCGAGGTCGAGATGCTCGCCCTCGCCGAGATCGAACTTGCCCTCCAGGAGATGCAGATCGCTGTGGCAGACGCCCGACGCGGTGATCCGCAGCAGGACCTCGGTGCCGGTGGGCGTCGGGGTCGGACGCTCGCTGCGGACCAGCGGCGCGCCGAACGCGGTGACGGGGTAACAGCGCATGGTCTCACTCCTCTCCATCATCGTCGTCGGACCCTGAGCCGTTGGCGTCGTCCGGAGCCGCCGGCGCACGATAGACCTCGCCCAGCCAGCGGCCGAGATCGACCTGCCGGCAACGCGCGGAGCAGAACGGGCGATGCGCCGGATCGACGACCGGCCGGCCGCAGATCGGACAGGGTCTGGCGGTGCCGCTATCGCTCATCGGCGCTCAGCCTCGACCTTCGCCCCGGATCTCGAACGTGCCGGGCAACAGGCTGTCGTCGGTCTCCACCGTGATCGTCCCGCCGATCAGCGTCCCGGCCTCGGCGATCGGCGCCGCTCCGGACTCCGCGAGCGCCTGGGCGACGTCGGGCGCCGCGGCGATCGACGCCGCCCGCCCGGGTCCGGCGGCCACGACGCGGCGCAGCGCCTCGAGCGCCGCGGCCGCGGGCGCCGGCGTCGCCCCGGTGCCCTCGCACACCGGGCACGCGCGCTCCATCAGCGTGCGCAGCCCGACGCGGCCGCGCGGCCGCAGGATCTCGACCAGGCCGGCGCGCGTCATGCCCATCACCTGGACCGGCAGCCGGTCGTGCTCGACGGCCGCCGCCATGGTCTCGATCAGGCGGTCGCGATCGGCACGGTCGCGCATGCGGATGAAGTCGATCACGATCAGGCCGCCGATGTCGCGCAGGCGGATCTGGCGGGCGATCTCGTCGGCGGCGGCGAGATTGATGTCGACCGGGTTGCGTCGGCCGACCCCCGGCGCCGAGCCGAAGTCGACGTCGACCGCCGTCAGCGCCGTCGTGCTGTCGAAGGTCAGCGCGCCGCCACCCGGCAGCATGATGCGGCGGGCAAGCCCGCGCGCGAGCTCGTCCTCGACGCGCGCGAGCAGCGCCTCGCGGCCGTCGTAGCGCACGATCAGCGGCACCAGATCGGGGAAATGCGTCTCGGCGTAGCGGCGCGCCGCGGTCAGGGTCGGCCCGTCGTCGACCAGGATCGCGGTCATGCCCTCGTAGGTGAGATCGCGCAACGCACGGCTCACGGCGTCGGGCTCGCGGTAGAGCAGGCACGGCACCGTGGTCTGGCTCGGCCATTCGGCGACCGCCGCGCGCAGCTCCTCCATCTCGTCGATCACTTCGTCGTCGCCGACGCCGGCCGCGGCGGTGCGCGCGAGCCAGCCCTCGTCGCCGATCGCGGCGTCGAGCAGCACGGTGCGCAGCCGCTCGCGCTCGTTCGCCGCCGGGATGCGCCGCGACACCGCGATCTCGCCGCCGATCGGGTTGAACACGACGAGCCGGCCGCCGAGCTCGATGCGCGTGCGCAGACCGAGCGACTTGCCGTCCTCGGCATCGCGCACGACCTGCACCGTTACGGCGTCGCCCTCGCGCACGCGCGATCCGCCGCCCTCGAAGCCGAGGAATCCCGTACCCGGGGCCCCCAGGTCGACGAAGGCGCCCTGCAGGCCGGCATCGACCTTCCCGACGCGGCCGCGGAATACGTCGCCGACGCGGCTGCGATCGGCGACCCGATCGATCCACAGCTCCGCAAGTCGCCCGCCCTCGATCAGCGCGATGCGGGTTTCACCGGGTGACACCGAGATCAACAGTCCCTCCGCCGGATCGATCACGACGAAGCCTCCCCTGAGATTTATTGACCCGAGATCTTCCTATCGGCGCCGGGCAACCGGAACCCCGCGCCGCCGAGCAACGCCGCCGTCTCGAACAGCGGCAGCCCGACGATGTTCGAGTACGACCCGTGGATGGCGCGCACGAACGTCGCCGCGCGCCCCTGGATGGCATAGCCGCCCGCCTTGCCGTGCCACTCCCCGCTGGCGAGATAGTCGGCGATCTCGGCGTCCGACAGGCGCTTCATCAGCACGTCGGAGCGCACCAGACGGCGCCGCTCGCGCCCGGCCGGATCGATCAGCACGATGCCGCCGAACACGCGGTGGCGTCGGCCCGACAGCAGGGCGAGGCAGCGCTGCGCATCGGCGACGTCCTCGGCCTTGGGCAGGATGCGCCGGCCGACCGCGACGACCGTGTCAGCCGCCAGCACGAAGGCGCCCGGTTGGCGCGTGACGACGCGCGCCGCCTTGGCGCCGGCGAGCCGCGCCGCGTGCGCGGCCGGCGGCTCGTCCTTGCGCGGCGTCTCGTCGAGGTCGGCGGCATCGACGGCGTCGGGCACGACGCCGATCTGGGCCAGCAGGGCAAGCCGGCGCGGCGAGGCCGATGCGAGCACGAGACGTTGCGCCGGTGCGGCTTGCGGCACGCCGCGCGCCCAGCCGGCCTCCCGGATCGCCGGCGGCCGATCATCGAGCTCAGCGTGCGCTCGCTTGGCCACGCGTCCCACTTATTTGAAGCGAAACGTGATACGACCCTTGGTCAAATCGTACGGCGTCATCTCGACGTTGACGCGATCGCCGGCAAGAACGCGGATGCGGTTCTTGCGCATCTTGCCCGAGGTATGGGCCAGCACCTCGTGATGGTTGTCCAGGCGAACTCGGAACATGGCATTGGGCAGAAGCTCGCTGACGGTCCCGGAAAACTCAATCACGTCATCTTTCGCCATCGCCCCTCTCTCGTCGGCGTGGTCCACCACCGCCCGCTCGGCCGTATCAGCGGGCAGTGCAGGCGGTCATTAGGTGAACCGCCGACCGTCCGAGGTCAAGCATTTCCCCGCTCTAGTGCTGGGGGATCAGCGGTGCCGGGAAGCGCGCGCGGATGCGCTCCATGAGGGCGTCGCGCACCGCGCGATAGGCGTCGAGTCGGCGCTCGCGCGACCCTTCGATCACGGTCGGATCGGGGATCGGCCAATACTCGACCGCAACGGCCTCCGTGCGCGTGAGCTCGAGGGCCTGGTGATGGGCCTCTGGAGACAGGCTGACGATCAGCTCGAACGACCGGTCGTCGAGGTCGGCGAGGCTCTGAGGCTGATGCGCGGCGATGTCGAGGCCGAGCTCGCCCATCACCGCGACCGCAAACCCGTCGACCTCCGACCCCTCCCGGATGCCGGCCGACTGCACGTGGATCCGCCTGCCGCGCAGATGCCCGAGCAGCGCCGCCGCCATCGGCGAGCGGATCGTGTTGCGGCTGCATAGGAACAGCACGCTTTGCGGATCGGTCGGGCCCGATCGTTGAACCATCGCTGGCCTCAGCCTCGGATGTGCAGGACGCAGATCAGGGTGAAGAGCCGCCGCGCGGTGTCGAAGTCGATCTCGACCTTTTCGCTCAGCCGCTCGCGGAGCAGCTCGGAGCCCTCGTTGTGCAGACCCCGGCGCCCCATGTCGATCGCCTCGATCTGACTCGGCGTCGCCTGACGGATCGCCGCGTAGTAGCTCTCGCACACCATGAAGTAGTCCTTGACGATGCCGCGGAACGACGCGAGCGACAGGGTCACGCGGTCGACCGGCTGATCGGCGACGTCGCGAATGTCGAAGACCAGACTGTTGTCCGCGATGCCGAGGCGCAGATGGTAGGGCCCGCCCTCGTGGCCGACCGGGCTGAAGCGGTTCTCCTCCAGCAGGTCGAAGATCGCGACCGAGCGCTCGTGCTCGACATCGGGGTTGCGACGCAGCACGGTGCGCTCGTCGAGATCGAGGCGGGCGATGCGCTTGGACGGATCGGCCGGCGGCGTCGCCACCCGCGCGCTCCCTAGGCGCCCCGCCGGTTGAGCCGGATTGCGATCGAGCGCGCATGCGCGTCGAGTCCCTCGGCCTCGGCGAGGGTGATCGCGGCCGGGCCAATCGCGGCCAGCGCGCCGGCGTCGCAGCCGACGATCGAGGTGCGCTTCATGAAATCGAGAACGCTCAAGCCCGACGAGAAGCGCGCCGTGCGCCCGGTCGGCAATACGTGGTTCGGCCCGGCGACGTAGTCGCCGACCGCCTCGGGCGTGTAGCGGCCGAGGAAAATCGCGCCGGCGTTGCGGATGCGCCGCGCCAGCGCCTCGGGCGCCTCGATTGCGAGCTCGAGATGCTCGGGCGCGATGCGGTCGACCAGCGCGACCGCCCGGTCGAGCGCCGGCACCGTGATGATGAGGCCGTGCCGGTCCCAGCTGTCGGCCGCGATGCCGGCGCGCGGCAAGGTCTTCAGGTGATCCTCGACCGCCGCGGCGACGCGGTCGGCGAACGCCGCGTCGTCGGTGATCAGGATCGCCTGGGCCGAGCGGTCGTGCTCGGCCTGGCTCAACAGGTCGGCGGCGATCCAAGTCGGGTCGTTCTGGCGATCGGCGACCACCAGGATCTCCGACGGCCCGGCGATCGCGTCGATGCCGACGATGCCGTAGACCTGCCGCTTGGCGGCGGCCACGTAGGCGTTGCCCGGCCCGACGATCTTGTCGACCGGCGCAATCGTCGCAGTGCCGAAGGCGAGCGCGCCGATCGCCTGAGCGCCGCCGATCCGGTAGATTTCCGTCACGCCGACGTGCCGCGCCGCCGCCAGCACCAGCGGATTGATCGCGCCGTCGGGCGCCGGCACCACCATGACGAGGCGCGGCACCTCGGCGACCCGCGCCGGCAGCGCGTTCATCAGGACCGAGCTCGGATAGGCGGCGGTACCGCCCGGCACGTAGAGGCCGACCGCCTCGATCGGATGCCACACCGAGCCCAAGAGGGTGCCATGCTCGTCGCGCTCGGTGGTGTCGACCGGCAGCTGGCGGCGATGGAACGCCTCGATGCGCTTGGCGGCGAGCGCGAGGGCCGCGAGCGTGTCGGGAGCGCACGCCGCGGTCGCCGCGTCGATCTCCGCCGCGTCGACGCGGAACCGGTCCGGCGTCAGCTCGACGCGGTCGAAGCGGCGCGTGCACTCGACGACGGCCGCGTCGCCGCGCGCGCGCACGTCGGCCAGGATCGCCTTGACGGCGTCGTCGACGTCCTCGGCGCTCTCGCGCTTGGCGTCGAGCACCCGCGCGAACGCGACGTCGAAGCCCGGATCGGCGAAATCAAGACGGCGCGGCATTGCAAGCCCGCGAGAAGCGTTCGATCCACGCCATCATCTGGTCCGGGCGCGTCTTCAGCGCGGTGCGGTTCACCGCCAGCCGGGCCGTGATGTCGGCGATGCGCTCGACCTCGACCAATCGGTTGGCGCGCAAGGTCGCGCCGGTTGCGACCAGATCGACGATGCGCGGGCACAGCCCGAGCGCCGGTGCGAGCTCGAGCGCGCCGTTGAGCTTGATGCATTCGGCCTGAACGCCACGCGCCGCGAAATGCGCGCGCGTGATCTCGGGATATTTGGTGGCGACCCGAACGTGGCTCCACTCGCGCGGCTCGTCCTGGACGACCAGCTCGGCCGGCTCCGCGACCACGAGCCGGCAGCGCCCGATCTTGAGGTCGAGCGGCGCGTAGATCTCGGGATAGTTGAACTCCATCAGCACGTCGTTGCCGGCGATGCCGAGCTGGGCGCCGCCGAACGCGACGAAGGTCGCGACGTCGAAGCTGCGCACGCGCACGATCTCGAGGTCGGGCTCGTTGGTCCGGAACTGCAGCTTGCGGCTGTCCTCGTCGGCGAACTCCGCCTCCGGCTCGATGCCGGCGCGCGCCAGCAGCGGCATCACCTCGGCGAGGATGCGACCCTTGGGCAGCGCCAGCACGATCTTGGTCGACGGTGCCGTCGGCGCCGTCGATACGGTATCGCCGCGCGCCGCACGCGCCTTCGGGTCGGCGATGCGTGCGCCGCTCATGACGGTTCGCCCAGCAGATGCGACGGCCGGTTGCGGGTCGGCCACGGTCCGTCGAAATCCTCGAGCTGGACCGCGAGCGTGTCGGCCTCGAGCCGGATGTCGCGGTTGTCGGCGCACAGGAGCGTCAAGGCAATGCCCGTCGGCAGCGGCTCCAGATCGATGGTCAAGAGGCTCAGCATCAGGCTGCGGTCGCGCCGGTCGATGCGGCGCAGCTTGACGGCGTTGACGGTCTCGAACGTGACGCCGCAATTGACCCGGTCGAAGGCGTCGTGACGGTCGTCGACGCGCTCCCAGCAGAAGCGGTTGGCGACCATGACGAAGCGCCGTGCCTCGCGTTCCCAGGCCAGGTCGGAGATCGGCAGGATGGCGTCCTGCAGGCAGGCGGACAGCACTTGCAGGTCGTCGGCGTCGCGCGCGCGCAATTTGAGACGTTCGCTCAATTGTCGCGCACCCGCTCGATGTCGGCGCCGCACGCCGCCAGCTTCTCCTCGAGGCGCTCGTAGCCGCGGTCGAGATGATAGACGCGGTGCACCATGGTCTCGCCTTCGGCCGCCAGCCCTGCGAGCACCAGGCTCACCGAGGCGCGCAGATCGGTCGCCATCACGGGCGCGCCGGTCAGCTTGGGCACCCCGCGCACCATGGCGGAGGCCTGATGCACGTTGATGTTGGCGCCCATGCGGTTGAGCTCGAGAACGTGCATGAAGCGGTTCTCGAAGATCGTCTCGGTGATCATCGAGGCGCCGCCCGAGGTCGCCATCAAGGCCATGATCTGGGCCTGCAGATCGGTCGGAAAACCCGGATAAGGCTCGGTCATGACGTCGACGCCGTCGAGGCCGCGGTTGACCCGGCTGACGCGCAGGCCGCGCTCGGTCGCGGCGATCATGACGCCGGCCTCCTGGAGCTTCTCGATCACCGCCGAGAGCGCATCGGGCTGGATGCCGAGCAGCTCGACCTCGCCCGCGGTGATCGCCGCCGCCATGGCGTAGGTCCCGGCCTCGATGCGGTCGGCGATCACGGTGTGCTGCGCGCCGTGCAGGCGCTCCCGGCCGACGATGCGCAGGGTGTCGGTGCCGATGCCGTCGATCTCGGCGCCCATGGCGACCAGGCAGTACGCCAGATCGGCGACCTCGGGCTCGCGCGCGGCATTGACCAGCACCGTCTCGCCCTTGGCTAGGGTCGCCGCCATCAGGAGGTTCTCGGTCGCGCCGACGGAGACCTGCGGGAACACGACGCGCGCGCCGATGAGACCGTCGGGCGCGCTGGCCTGGATGTAGCCCTCGGTCAGCTCGATCCGCGCGCCCAGCTGGGTCAGGCCCTTGATGTGCAGATCGACCGGCCGGGTGCCGATGCCGCAGCCGCCGGGCAGCGACACGCGCGCCTCGCCGCAGCGCGCGACCAGCGGCCCGAGCACCAGGAACGACGCGCGCATCTTGCGCACCAGGTCGTAGGGCGCGGTCGTGTTGGTGATGTCGCGCGCGGTCAGCGCCAGCACCCGCCCGGCGTAGCCGCCGTTGGGCGCGCCGCCGCGCATCTCGATCGAGACGCCGTGTTGGGCCAGCAAGCTGGCGAGCGTCGCGATGTCGGCCAGATGCGGCAGATTGGCCAGGGTCAGCGTCTCGTCGGTCAGCAGGCTCGCCGTCATCAGGGGCAGCGCTGCATTCTTGGCGCCGCTGATCGGGATCGCGCCGCTGAGGGGGCGGCCGCCGCGGATGCGAATCCTGTCCATGTCATGATCCTTTCGGCGCCCGGGCGCCAGCGGCCCTGAGCAATCGGCACGAAGCCTCGGAAATCGTTGGGGTTGTAGCCGAACCCCGGAGTCTGCTCAAGCGCCCCTCAGGCCTCGTCCCCATCGGTCCCGACACCGGGAGCGCCCGCCGGGCTGGCCGTGTCGTCCGCCCGAAGGCGTGCCTGGGCCTTGCGGCGCCCCAAGTTGCGGCGCAGCGCATCGGCCCGCCGGGTCTCGCGCGCCGTGCGGCCGACGGCGGTGGGCCCCGTCACGGTCGGGCTGCGCTTGCCCTGCTGCGCTTCGTCCGGGGGCTTCTCCGGCATGGTGTGCGCTCCCTCCTCGCGCCGCCGTCCCGCGCGGCTCCGCGCGGCGTGCCGCGTGATGTATTCACGTCAATGTGTCACCGCAATGGCGGCGATCACGCAAGCACGCCGATGCGCCGGAAGAATGCGCCGATCACGCCCTGCACCTCGGCGCGATGGCTGCGGTTGGGGAAATGCGGTCCGCCGTCGATGACGTGGAGCTCGGCGCCGGGAATCATCTCCGCGACGCGGCGGGACATCGCGGCCGTCGGGAAGTGATCCTCGGAGCCGGCGATCACGAGCGTGGGGCACCGGATGCGCGCGCATGCGGCGAGCCACTCGGTCCGCGAATACGTCTCGTCGAGCAACGCCAGGAGCGACGCAACGGAATGACGCGCCAGCGACGCCGTCAGGGCCTCGTAGCGTTCCGGTCGCGCCTTGAGCCGCGCCAGCGCGTCCTCCCCCACGCGCAGCCGCACGTTCGCATCGAAGTATTCGGTGAAGCGCCCGGCGGCGACCAGATGCCGATGGGCCGCCCACCAGCTCTTGTCGCTGGCGACGGGCTCGTAGGGCGGCCCGCTGATCGAGACGACCGCCCGGACCCTCTCGGGCGCGTGGACGGCCGCCCACAGCGCCAGCGCGCCGCCCATCGAGGCGCCGCCCCACACCGCCTGACGAACCCCGATGGCGTCCAGCCAGAGCAGCAGATCGTCCAGCTTCCGTTGATAGGTGTAGTCCTCGATCCCCTCGAAGCGCGTCGACAGGCCGTGACCGCGGGTGTCCGGGAACAGCGCACGGACCCGGTCGAAGAAGGGCTCGAGGTCGGGCACCATCATCGAGGCGTCCTCGACCGAGCCGCCATGGACCCAGACGACCGCCGGTCCGGACGGCAATCCGGCCTCCAGCCAGTGGAGACGCACGCGGTTGGGCAAGTCGATGTCAGGCACGGGGTGTCACGATCACAGGATCTGGCTGCCGGATCTTTGACAAGCCGGTGCCCGTATCCTAGCGTTTTCGACATCCCACGACCCACTGCGAGCACATGCGCCGGCCGCGTGCGGAGGAGCGCCCATGGATGTCGGGATGATGATGATCTTCGCCAGCTACGGCTGGGACGATTGTTCGGACGCGCGCGTGTGGGACGAAGAGATTCGGCTGGCGCGCCTCGCCGCCGACCTGGGATTCGACTGCCTCTGGTCGGCCGAGCATCACTTCAACGACTACTCGTTCGTGCCCGACAACATCCATCTGATGACGTATCTGACCGCGCTCTGCCCCGGCATCGACGTCGGCACCGCGGCCGTCATCCTGCCGTGGCACGATCCGCTGCGCGTCGCCGAGAACGCCGCCGTGCTCGACATGCTCAGCAAGGGGCGGCTGCGCCTCGGCTTCGGCCGCGGCCTGGCACGGCGCGAGTTCGCCGCCTTCCGCCTCAACATGGACGAATCCCGCGGACGCTTCGACGAGGCGGCGCCGATGATCGTCAACGCGCTGAAGACGGGATTCATCGAGGGCGACGGCAAGTTCTACAAGCAGCCGCGCACCGAGATCCGGCCGCGACCCCAGCATTCCTTCGACGGGCGCATCTACGCCGTGGCGTCGAGCGAGGACTCGATCGACTCCGCGGCCAAGCTCGGCGCCCATATGGTGATGTTCGCCGACCGCCCGTGGGAGATGCGCGCCCCGGCGATCGAGCGCGGCCGGCAACTCCATCGCCAATATCACGGCACCGCAGCGCCGGTCGTGATGCTCACCGACTTCTGCATGTGCGGCCCCAATCTCGCCGAGACGGAGGAGGCGGCACGCCGGTATCAGGGCAAGTTCGTCGAAAGCAACTTCCACCACTACGAATTCCTCGGCGAGCACTTCAAGACCGTGAAAGGCTACGACTCCTATCAGCAGAAAGCCGAGATCGCGCGCAAAGGCGGCCTCGACGGCGCGGTCGCCGGTTTCATGCAGGCGGCCAGTTGGGGCACGCCCGACAAGGTCCTGCGCGGACTCGAGGCGCGTCGACAGGTGGTCGGCGACTTCGAGCTGAACGTCGCCTTCCGCTTCGGCGGCACGCCCTACGAGGTCGCGGAGCGCAGCCTCAAGCTCTTCGCCAAGGAAGTGCTTCCGGTTCTCAAGTCGCGCGCATGGGCCAGGGTTCCCGCGGTGGCCAAGTGAGACGTTCCACGGTGACGGCGGCATGACCTTGGCGATGAGCTGGGACGAGTGGGCGCGGCACGACGCGCTGGCGCTGGCGGCGCGCGTCCGTGCCGGCGAGGTGACGCCGGCCGAGCTCGCCGCGCAGACGGCGGCGGGCATCGCGCGCCTCAACCCGGCCCTGAGCGCCGTGGTCGAGGTGTTCGAGGACGTCGTCGCGGATCCGCTGCGCGACGGCATGAGCCCGGACGGCGTCTTCGCCGGCGTGCCCTACCTCATGAAGGATCTCGGCCCGACCCTGAAGGGCCGGCTGCAGGAGATGGGCTCGCGCCTGATGCGCGGCAACCGCGCGGCCGCGGACAGCTTTCTCGCCGGGCGCATGCGCGCGGCCGGGCTCAACATCGTCGGCCGCAGCACCACGCCGGAGTTCGGCTGCTGCAGCGCCGCTGACAATCCGGCCGTCTACGTCACGCGCAATCCCTGGGACGTCGGCTACACGACCAACGGTTCGTCGGCCGGCACCGGAGCGATGGTGGCGGCCGGGGTGCTGCCGATCTCGCACGCGACCGACGGCGGCGGCTCGATCCGGATTCCGGCCGGCGCCTGCGGCAACATCGGGCTGAAGGTCTCGCGCGGCGTCTTCTCGATCGCGCCGGCGCTGTCGGATCTGACCGGACTGGTGTCGATCCAGGGCTGCCACACGCGGACGGTGCGCGACACCGCGGCCTTCGTCGACGCGTGCCGGGGCGGCGCGCCGGGCGAGTTCATGCCGTTCTGGACGCCGACCGAGCCCTATCTCGACCTCATCCGCCGCGACCCACCGCCCCTGCGCATCGCGTTGTCGCACGAGTGGGGCGAGTACCGCGCCGTGCCGCATTTCGTGCACGAGCTGGAGCGCGTCGGCCGCTTCCTCGAGGGATTGGGGCACACGGTCGACTGGGCGCTGCCCGCGGTCGACTTTCCGGCGGCGTTCGCGGCCCAGACGACGTGCTACGTCAGCAACTTCGCCCAGGTGATCGCCAACCTGCTGGCCACGCGCGGCCTCGAGCGGCCGCCCGCCGACCTCGTCGAGCCGATCAACGTTCGGATCTGGGCGGCCGGCATCGGGCTTTCCTACACCGAGCGGGCGCGCATGCAGGCCATGTTCAACACCACGTCGCGGGCCTTCGGCGCGTTCTTCGAGGACTGGGACGTCATCCTCACGCCGATCACCGCGCTGCCGACCCCGCGGCTCGGCACCACCGAGTTCCTGACGATCAGCGACAACCCCTCGGTGTCCGACTGGTTCGCCAATCTGTGGCGCCAGTTCGCCTACACGCCGCTCGCCAACCTGTGCGGCATCCCGGCCCTCTCGCTGCCGCTGGCCGCGCAGGAAAACGGCCTGCCGCTCGGCATCCAGGCGATGGCGCGCCAGGCCAATGACGGGCTCCTGCTCCAGCTCGGCGCGCAAATCGAGCGCGCGCTCGACGGCCGATGGAACGACGGGCGTCGTCCTGCGGTGCACGTGACGAATAGCTGACATCGCAGCCCCGCGTCCGTTGCGGGAGAGTACACTTAAGTCCGGGCTGCGCCGCGCCGCCTGCGCGTCTTGCAATACTATCGTATTAACTTGTACCGCCCGCCGCCGACCGCTGGATAGCTGCAGGTTGGACCTTCGCAGCGCGGGCGAAAACCGCCCGCGCCGGAGGCCGCGCGAACGCAAGGCGGCGCGATAGAGACGCCGCCAGCGCGGAGCCGGGTGAGCAGCCGGTGATTGGGGGCCAGGATGCTCGTGAGGGCAGGGTCGCGCCCACTCGGTCGCGGCGGACGCCATGGCGTGGCGCCGACGACCGCCAGGCGCGCGTGATGAAGCCGTCGATGAAAGCGCACGTCGAGGCGCCGAACTCGCGGCTGGAGACCTTCTCGGTCAAGCTTGGCGGCCGCTGGACGACGATCCGCCTCGAGCGCGAGCTGATGGGCGCGTTGCGCGACATCGCGGCCGACATGGGCATCGGTGTCCACGAGCTGTGCACCGAGATCGCGGTCGACCGGCCCGAAGGCAGCTTCACCTCGGCGCTGCGCGTCTTCATCGTCGAGCACTACCGGCGTTTCACGGGCGCCGGCCCGACCCGGGCACCGCACCCCGCCATGGCGCGGCGCGCCATCTGGGCCCGCCGCGATCAATATTGGGTGAAGCGGCGCACGATCGCGATCGGCGCCCACGAGACCGCGGCCGAGCTGATCGGGCTCTACGGCTGGTGGAAGGAGCGTATCCCGGCGCACGGTCGCGTCCCGGCGCACGAGAACATCAACCCCGACCTGCTGCGCCGCCTGGGCCTTGCCGGCCTGGTCCACACCGTCGATGCCAGCCTCGCCGATCCGATGAACTACCGATTCCGCGTATTCGGCCGCAAGGTGGCGCAGGTCGGCGCCCACGATTTCGCCGGTTGGCGGATCAGCGAGCTCCCGGGCCGCGAATATCAAGTGGCCGCGGCCGAGGACTACTACACGACCGTGACGACGGGCGTGCCGCGGCTGCAACAGATCGAAGCGTCGGTCGGCGGCGCGCGCCGCGTCTACCAGCGCCTCATCGTGCCGTTCTCACGATACGGCGGGAAGCCGGACTGTCTCCTGGTCGCGGTCGCCTACCGGTCGGCCTAATCGCCGGGTCTCGCCGGCGAGGTGCGCGAGCATCTCGGCGCGCGAGATCCAGGGCAGATAGAGCCGATCCGGCTCGTCGGTGAGCGGCTGCCAACCGTCGATCGCGAGCACCATGCGGGGATAGCCGTAGCCCGCGACCATCTCGGTCGGCAGCCCCTTCTCGGCGATCGCGGCGAACACCAGGCCGCAGTGCCAATCGACATCGAAGCGGCGTAGCGACGCGCAGCGGGCGAGTCGCGTCATGTATCCGGACAGGCCGTGCTTGCGCCAGTCGGGGCGCACCCACAGGCCGGCGTGATGGCCGACGCGCCCGGCGATGCGCGGCATGTCGGCCGGCACGACCAGGTCGACCATCCGGCGCGGCCCGCGGCTGTACCAGACGCGCTGGGTGCGCAGGAGATCGACATAGTCGTCGGTGACGAACAGCCGGTTGGCGATGCAGGCGACCGAACGACCGTCGGCAATCTGGCTGAGCTTGATCCAGAACGCATTGTCGGGCGTGAGGTCGTTGTGCGCCGGATCGAAGGTCGGATTGACCAGCATGATGCGCGGCGCGTTGCGCATCATGCTCGCCCAGTCGGCCATCGCGGTGCTGAAGGTCGCCTCCAGCCCGATGGCGTGCAGCGCGGCCACCGTGGCGTCGAAGCAGGATTGAACGATCTTTTGCTCGTCGATCGAGAGGCTGTTGCGCGACCCTAGGATCTCGGGCTCATGACGAACCGGCTCCGTCCTCATGATATGCGCCTCCGTCCGGTCCGAGGTCGCCAGCGACCTCGAAGCGGACGGTAGGCGCGTCGAGGCGCGCGCGATAACCGTATTCATACGATCGTAAGAAATCAGCGATCGCTCGCGAACGCGCCGTCAAACGCGCCAGCGGATGCAGCGCGAACGCGCGCCCGCCAATGTCTCCCGGCCTTGCGCCGACCCGTCAGCCGACGGCGGCGCGGAAGATCCGCATGTAGTTTCCGCCGGCGATCTTGCCGGCCTCCTCGGGCGTGAAGCCGCCGCGCAGCATCGCGGCGACCAGCTGCACCCAGTGCGCGTAGTCCTGCAGGCTGCCGGGCGCGACCTGCTGGTCGGTGCCGATCGAGACGTGATCGACCCCGACGACGTCGACCATCTCCTTGAGCCCGTCGACGTACTTGTCGAGGCTCGGAAAGAAATGCCAGACGCCGACCGAGCCGCCGGTCTCGGCGACGGCGCGCGCGTGATCGGCGCTGACCTGCCGACCCTTGAGCGGCGTCGGACCCATCGCCTGCGAGCCGGCGATCGCGGTGTGCGACAAGAGCAACGGCTTGGTCGCGACCTTGACGGCCTGCAGCACCGTGGCCTCGGTCGCGTGCGCGACATCGCACACCAGGCCCAATCGGTGGCAGGCGCGGATCGCATCGGCGCCGAACGCGGTCAACCCGTCGTGCGTGACGGTGCCGGTCTGGAAGTCGCCGATGTCGTTGGGCGTGTAGTGCACCAGCTGGACGTGGCGCACGCCGCGCTTGTGCGCCTCCTCCAGCCGCTCGAGCTTGCCGTCGAGGAAGTCGAGGCCTTCGATGTCGCCGACGATCGCCGGCTGTCCGGCCTGGTGCGCCGCCTCGAGATCGGCCGCGGTCAGCGCGCGCCGCAGCCCGTGCTGGGCGACCATCGCGTCGACCCAGTCGAGACGCTCGAGATGGTGCTGGTTGAGCTGGCCGGGCACAGGGGTGCGCACCGCGGCGAGGCCCCCCGCGGCATTGCGCCCGAGGATCGGGCCGTCCGGCACGTCGGCCAAGCAGGCGACCGCCAGCGATCCCGCCCGCATGCCGGTCGCCAGATCGTCGCTCGGCGGCGCCTTCGACGTGATGCCCGTGGTGCCGCCGTGGGTGTGGACGTCGACCGAGATCGAGCGCCGCAGCACGTCGAGCGCGGCCGACGCGGTGTCGGCGGTCTGGGCCGCCGCGGTCGAGCCGCGCGGCGCCGCGCCGCCGCCGAGCACCGCGCCGACCGAGGTCAGCATCGTGCTCCACAGCCATCCGCGGCGCGTGAGCCCATGCGTGTGACCGCAGCAGTCCATGGCGTCCCCCCCGAGATTGCGCTTGCGTCGCGGCATTCCGCGCCGGGCGCCATTGAGCCGCAGCGCATCGCCCGGTTCAAGCCCAGGTCATACCCGATCGGGTTCTATTCGGGTCCGCGGGCTTGGGGTCGGGGCGACGTCGTGCTAGGGCTGGAGCGGCGCCGACGATGCGGAGAGCCGACGATGGAGATCGACGTCCCAAAATTCGAGACCTGCTTCTTTCTCGACGGCGGGCTCGAGCTCCACGTGCCGGGCGGACAGGGCACGCCCTACGTCGAGCAGCCGGCCTATCGCGCCGATCACCTGAAGATCTCCAACAAGCATCTGTCGTTCCTGCACGACCCGCGGTTCCTGGCCGCCTATCGGCGCGGCATGCAATCGGGTCACCACATCCTCCGCCCCAAGGGCAGCGACGACGACATCCACATCGAGTATCGGGTCTATGTCTGCTGCTGGGCGGCGGCGACGGCGGCGAAGCTGCCGGGCGACTTCGTCGAGTGCGGCGTCAACACGGGCATCTACGCGCTGGCGATCTACGACTACCTGTCGTTCGAGTCGCTCGGCAAACGCTTCTTCCTGTTCGATACGTTCTGCGGGCCGCCGGCGGCACAGCGCCTGGCCACCGAGTCCGCGGCGCTGTTCGAGCACCAGAGCCAGTTCTACTCGGAATGCTACGACATCGCGCGCCGCAACTTCGCGCCCTATCCCTCGGCCACCCTGGTGCGCGGCATGGTTCCCGACACCCTGCCCTCGGTCGACGTCGAGGCGGTCGCCTATCTCTCGATCGACATGAACCTGACCTACCCTGAGCGCGAGGCGATCCGCTATTTCTGGCCAAAGCTGGTGCCGGGCGCCGTCGTCCTGCTCGACGACTACGCGTGGCAGGGCCACGACGAGCAGCGCAAGGCGCACGACGAGTTCGCCGCGTCGGTCGGCCACCCCATCCTGACCTTGCCGACCGGGCAAGGGCTGCTGATCAAGGGCCGCTAGACCGCATCCGCGCGAGCCGCGCGTGTCACATCAATAATCGGCCGTCACCGGCGTCAGCGCCTTGCCGACGATCTCGGCGAGCAAGGTCAGGACGGCAACCTGAGTCTCGGCGCTGGTGCCGTCCACGGCGAGGATCTGACGCGACGTCAGGCCGTCCACCGCGCCCGCCATGACGCAGGCACGCAACATGGCGCGCTCGGTTTCGGCATCGTGCAGCAGCCTCGGATCGCGCTTCAGGATCGCGAGCGCGGCCTCGATGCCGTAGCCGCCCCAGTTCGACACCGACGCCGGGATCACGATATCGGTCGCGACCGCCGCGGCCATGCCTTGACCGCACGGACAGCGACAGACGTCCGCGCCAGGCACCGTCGCGCGCACCGTGTCCTCGATCAGGCCGAAGCCCATCTCGTTGCCGTGGTCGCCGATGCCGATGGTCGGGATCGCGCGCCGCCGGCACGCGGCGATCAGGTGCTCGACGCGCGCGAACTCGACGCGCGGCGTCCACGCCGTGCCGCTGAAGCTGTGGATGACGTTGGCGCGGTTGGGCGAGTTCTTCTCGATCACGACCAGCGCGGCCGGACGATAGCGGTCGAGAAAGCCGTCCGCGACGCGTGCGGCTTCCTCGGGCTCGGTGGGAAACGGCACCAGGGTTGCCGTGGTCGGCCGCACGCGCGCCAACTCCTCGGTCAGCAGCGATACGCCCGCGGCGGCGAGGGTCGCGGCGACCGGCGCTTCGCTGCGCGCCTCGGTGATGATCAGCGGCCAGGCGCCGCAGCCGATCGCCAGCGCGCGCGCCAGCCCGGCGAGCCCCAGCGGACCGTCGGTCTCGCCGGCGAACAGCCAGGGCGGACCGCCGGCGCCGGTGATCAGCACGACCGGGTCGCGCGGCTTGACGGCGTCAACCAGCGTGCGCGCGGCGGTCGCGCACAGCGGCCCCGGCGCATGCCGACGAGCCGCGTCGTAGAGCGCCTGCAGCCTGCCGACGTTGATCGCGCGACATTCGAGCGCCATCAAGCGGTCGATCGCCTCCCAGGTTGCGGGATGCGGGTCCGGTTGCGTCGTCGTTCCTTGCGTCACGGGGGCGCCTCCGCACAGGGCTGCATCACGCAGCATAGGCCGTACGGCGGAGAGTGGCATCCGTCGATGCCGGATCGCGCGCTTACTTGACCTCGTCGAGGCTGCGCGGCTCCGGTTCCCGGCTGCGCTCGAGCACGCGCTTATAGACGTCGTCGGTCGGGGGCGCGGGCTGCACTGCCGGCGCGTGCGCCGCCGGCTGGTTGCGCTGGCTGAGGATGTAACTGACGAGCGGCGGCACTTGATACTCGACCAGCTCGGGGTTCGGCATGTTGAGCGGCGTGCCGACCGTGGCGTGGGTCGTCAACAGGAACTGGCGCAGCGCTTCGGCGGTTACGCCCGGACGACCGGCGACCGACGCGAAGCTGGGCGCCGGATTGCGCAGGATCGGCGGCGCCGGCTGATCGGCGGCCACGACGTGGCACGGCGTGCAAAGCTGCAAGGCCAGCGTGCGGCCGACCGCGACGTTGCTCTCCGGCGGAACCTGCGCGTAGCAGGCCGTCGACACGGTCAGCACGGCGGCGGTCGCCGCCGGCGCGGCGAGACGGCGTAACGGGTGGACCATGGTGGCTCGGCGCCTCCGCGGCGCGATACGTCGTGTCAGACCAGCAGCTGATAGCCGATCGAGTAGACGTTGACGAGCCGGCTGTTGCGCTCGTTCAGCTGAATTTGCTGAACCGTGTTGCCGAGGCGGGAATACAGAACCGAAAACGGCACACCGTCCGTCACCGCTGCGACGGTCGAGGCGACGCGCGGATTGGGGCCGAGAGCCGACGTCGAGCTGGCGCCTTGTTGATTGTAGATCACGAAGACCGACGGCGGCGCCGACCGGCTGAGCATCGACGCAGGGCCGAACGCATCGATCGACCGGCTGCCGAAGCGCATCGGAGCGACCGTGAGCCGCGAGGCGACAGGCGGGGCGGCGAAGAACGCATGGACGGACGTGGCGAACGAGGGCGAGAGGGACATGATGACCTCCAGGCGGCGGCTTTGCGCCGTGGAGCCCGCCCGCCCCGTTGGCGATCGCCGTCATGGGACACCGAGGGGTCAAGTACGCTCCGAGAGACACACTATACGCGGCGACAATTCCGGCCTTGACGTGGATCAATCGACCGACAGCACCAGCGCGCTCCGTGGATCCTCGCCTCCAGACAACACCCTGATACCTGAACAGGGATCGCGCCGCGCCCTGCCGCTTCCGTTCATCGGACGGGATCGAGGCACGTGCATTGCTTGGCGCACGCGGGCGGCGACATGCCGCAGCCGCGCGACGGCGGACACGCGCCGGGTTTGGCGAGGTTGCCGAGTTAGATAGGGGATGTAGATTGACCCTGGGCGCGCGACCTCGGGTCAGGGAGACGCTGGCGTGAAAAGAGGCATGGCCATCCTTGCGGCAGGGTTCGTCCTGGCCGTGAGCGGGGTAGGAGCATGGCTGGTTCTGGGCCGGGCGGCGCCCCACGCCGCTGCGCAGAGCCCCGCGACCACGCCTGGTATTCCCGTAACGGTGAGCGAGGTGACGCCCAAGGACGTGCCGGTCTTCGTGCACGGCATCGGCACGGTCCAGGCGTTCAACGCGGACCAGATCAAGAGCCGGGTCGACGGCGCGATCGTGGCCGTCGACTTCACCGAAGGCCAGGAAGTCGAGGCCGGCGCGCCGCTCTTCCAGATCGATCCACGCCCCTATCAGGCGGCGCTCGCCCAGGCCCAGGCCGCCAAGGCGAAGGACCAAGCCCAGCTCAAGAGCGCCGAACTCGATCTCGAGCGCTACTCGAAGCTGGTCGGCAACGGCTTCCAGACCCGCCAGAGCGTCGACCAGCAGACCGCGATGGTGGCGCAGCTCGAGGCCGCAATCGCCGGCGACCAGGCCCAGATCGACACGGCGCGGCTCAATCTCGATTACGCGCAGATCCGCGCGCCGATCGCCGGGCGGCTGGGCGCGCGCCTGGTCGACATCGGCAATCTCGTCCGCGCGACCGACAACACCGCGCTGGTCACGATCACGCAGGTGCGGCCGATCTTCGTCAGCTTCACCCTGCCCCAGCAGAACTTCGAGGCCATCCGCGCGCAGCAGGCCAAGGCGCCGCTCACGGTCGACGCGTTCTCGGCCGACGACACGGAGAAGCTGGCCGAGGGCAAGCTGACCCTGATCGACAACTCGATCGACGGCTCGACCGGGACCATCCACCTGAAGGCGCGCTTCGACAACGCCGACGAGCGCCTGTGGCCCGGCGAGTTCGTCAACGCGCGGGTGGTGCTCAACGTCCGCCACGACGTCCCGACGGTGCCGTCGCAGGCCGTGCAGCAGGGCGCGGACGGCTACGTCGCCTTCGTCGTCAAGCCGGGCGACACCGTGGACCTGCGACCGGTTCACGTGGCCTCGATCCAGGACGGCATCGCGGCGGTGACCGAGGGCCTGGCGCCGGGCGAACGCGTGGTCGTCGAGGGCCAGTACCGGCTGACCAACGGCGTGCGCGTGACGCCGGGGCCGCCGACCGCCGCGGCGCCCCAGCACTGACCCGGATCCACGCATGAGCATCTCGGAACCGTTCATCCACCGGCCGATCGCGACCTCGCTCTTGATGCTGGGCATCCTCGTGTTCGGCATGGCGGCCTACGGCCTGCTGCCGGTCGCGCCGCTGCCCAACGTCGACTTCCCGACCATCACGGTGACGACCAACTATCCCGGAGCCAGCCCGCAGACGATGGCGTCGGCGATCGCCACGCCGCTCGAGCAGCAATTCACCCAGATCCCCAACCTCGACCAGATGACCTCGCTGAGCGGGTCCGGGACGACGACGATCACGCTGCAGTTCGACCTGGCACGCAACATCGACGGCGCCGCGGGCGACGTCATCACCGCGATCAACGCGGCGAGCGGCCTCCTGCCCAAGGATCTGCCGACCCCGCCGACCTATCGGAAGGTCAATCCGGCCGACTTTCCCGTGCTGATCTACGCGGTCCATTCCGACTCGGTGCCGCCCTACAGGCTCGACGACTACGCCAATATCGCGATCGCCGAGCGGCTCTCGACGGTGAAGGGCGTCGGGCAAGTCTCGATCTTCGGCCAGAAGTCCTACGCGGCGCGCGTCCAGGTCAACCCGGCGGCGCTCGCCTCGCACGGCATCGGCCTCGAAGACGTGCGCAACGCGCTGGTGGGCGCGACGGTCAATCAGCCGACCGGCGCGATCGAGGGCCTCCACGAGGTGCGCGCGATCGACACCAACGACCAGCTGATGGATGCCGCGCAATACCGCGAGGTGCTGATCGCCTTCCGCAACGGCGCACCGGTCCGTCTCAAGGATGTCGGCGACGTCATCGATTCCGTGCAGAACGCGCGGGTCGGCGCCTGGTTCAACAACGAACCGTCGGAAGGCATCGCGATCAACAAGGCGCCGGGCGCCAACACCATCGACCTGGTCGACCGCGTCAAGGCCTTGCTGCCGCAGCTCACCCAGTCGATCCCGCCGTCGGTGCACATCGACCTGGTGTCCGACCGATCGGAGGTCACGCGCGCCTCGGTGCGCGACGTGCAGTTCACCATGATGCTGACGATCGCCTTGGTGATCGTCGTCATCTTCGTCTTCTTGCGGACGGTCTGGGCGACCATCATCCCGAGCGTCGCGGTGCCGCTGTCGCTGGTCGCGACGTTCGGCGTCATGTATGCCGGCGGCTTCAGCCTCGACAACATCTCGCTGATGGGCCTGACGATCTCGGTCGGCTTCGTGGTCGACGACGCCATCGTCATGATCGAGAACATCGTGCGCTACATCGAGCAGGGCATGCGGCCGTTCGATGCCGCGCTCAAGGGCGCCGGACAGATCGGCTTCACCATCATCTCGATCACCTTCTCGCTGATCGCGGTGTTCATCCCCTTGTTCTTCATGGGCGGCATCATCGGCCGGCTGTTCCGCGAGTTCGCGATCACGGTCTCGGTGGCCGTGCTGGCCTCGGCGTTCGTGTCGCTGACCCTGACGCCGGTGCTGTGCTCGCGCTTCCTGAAGCAGCAGGGGCTGCACGCGACCGGGCGCGTGAGCGAGTTTGCCGAGCGCGTGTTCAATACCGTGTTGCGCGCCTACGACCGCGGGCTCGTCTTCGTGTTCCGCCACCAGTTCCTGGCGCTTCTGGCGACCGTCAGCCTCATGATCGTGACCGCCACGCTCTACGTCGTCGTCCCGAAGGGCTTCTTCCCGCAACAGGACACCGGCTTCGTGTTCGGCGAGGTCGACACGCGCGAGGACGCGTCGTTCCGTTCGACGTCGCAGGTCGCGCACCAGGTCGTCGACATCGTGCGTCACGACCCCGACGTCGCCGCCGTATTCTCCCTCGGCGGCGCCTACGCCTACAATCCCAGCGAGAACACCGCGCGCGTGTTCTTCCAGCTGAAACCGTTCGAGCAACGCAGCGCCACGGCCGATCAGATCGTGCAGCGCCTGCGCCAGAAGGTGGCGCCGGTGCTGGGCGCCAAGTTCTTCATGCAGGTACCGCAGAACATCACGGTCGGCGGCCGCCTGTCGCGCACGCAGTACCAGTATACGCTGACCGACACCGACCTCGACGAGCTCAGCCACTGGGCGCCGCTCCTCGAGCGCGAGATGCGCAAGCTGCCGCAGTTGCAGGACGTCGCGTCCGACCAGCAGTCGAGCGCGCCGCACGTCTCGGTCACGGTCGACCGCACGGCGGCGTACAGGCTCGGCCTGTCCGCGTCGCTGATCGACAACACGCTCTACGACGCGTTCGGCCAGCGCCAGGTGGCGACGATCTACACCGCGACCAACCAGTACAAGGTCGTCCTCGAGGTCCAGCCGCAGTTCCAGCAGGATCCGGCATCGCTGTCGACCATCTACGTCGCCGCGCCGAACGGTGCGCAGGTGCCGTTGAGCGCGGTCGCGCACTACAGCTCGAAGGTCATGCCCCTGACGGTGAGCCACCAGGGCGTCTTCCCCGCGGTGACCCTGTCATTCAACCTGGCGCCGGGCGCCGCGCTCGGCCAGGCGGTCGACGCGATCCAGCACATGGCCGCGCAGATGGGCGCGCCGCCGACCCTCCAGGGCTCGTTCCAGGGCACCGCGCAGGCATTCCAAGCCTCGCTGTCGTCGATGCCGCTCCTGGTCGCGGCGGCGATCCTGGTCGTCTACATCGTGCTCGGCATGCTGTACGAGAGCTACATCCATCCGATCACGATCCTGTCGACCCTGCCGGCCGCCGGCGTCGGCGCGCTCCTGATGCTGTGGGCGCTGCACTACGACCTGTCGGTGATCGCAATCGTCGGCATGATCCTGCTGATCGGCATCGTGAAGAAGAACGCCATCATGATGATCGACTTCGCGTTGCACGCGCAGCGCGTCGAGGGCAAGAGCCCGCGCGATGCCGTCCACGAGGCGTGCCTGTTGCGCTTCCGGCCGATCATGATGACGACCTTCGCCGCCTTGTTCGGCAGCCTGCCGATCGCCTTCGGCCAGGGCGCAGGCTCCGAGCTGCGCCAACCGCTCGGCGTCGCCATCGTCGGCGGTCTCCTGGTCTCGCAGTGGCTGACGCTCTACACCACGCCGGTGATCTACCTCTACATGGAGCGGGTGGCGCGTTGGCTCGGCAGCAGCCAGCGCCGGTCCCGGCTCGCCGAGGCGCTCGACGCGCCCGAGCCGGTTCCCGCGGCGGGTCGTCAGGGCGCGGAATAAGCGGCGCCTCGACGGCTCGGGCAGCACCTTGCCAAGGCGGCGGTGCTCGTATATCTGAACCAGCCTCGCGCGCCGCAGCGCTCGATCAACCCCGCCGGTTCGCTGCCGTAGCTCAGTGGTAGAGCACTCCCTTGGTAACCCGCCCAAGATTCAAGAAATCCCTGTGAAATAAGGGTTTCCTGCACCTGGGAGTCGTCCAAAGTAGCCAGTTTCGGCCAACAGTCCCACACAGTGTGAATGCGCGCGCAACGATGCCCCCACCCCCGAATCATTACAGTGCATTGATACAGCTATAGAAAAGCAGATTTGGGTGGGGTCACGTTTCGCGCGAAACTTGATCCCACCCAAGAGCCAGATTCACCCGTATAACCAATGGGATAAGGCCATTCGGCGGGGTCACGATTGGGCTCTGACTCACTTTTGGTGCATGGGCGGGCTCAAGCGGCGCCAACGAGGCGCGCGCGAAGCAGGTCGAGATTGGCGCGACCGTACATCTGCCGCTTCACGAGTTTGAGCTTGGTAATCTGGCCTTCGGTCTGGCCATTCGACCAAGGTTCGACGATGGCAGCTCGGACGGCCTCGCGATCTTGGGTAAGACCG
>DATJNS010000175.1:0-8256 GCA_035507915.1 Candidatus Sulfotelmatobacter sp. | reverse complement strand
CGCGCGCCGCGCCGACCATGCTGGGATGGAAGACGAAGCCGTTCTCGGCCATCGCCGCCTTGTAGGTGTTGAAGCGGTTGCCGGTCTCCTCGAGCGAGGCGAACTGGTCGAGCAGCAGGTTGTGGCCGCGCTTGGCGACCCGGCGGATCGAGTCCGGGTGGCCGGCGCCCTGCCAGAACGGCGGATGCGGCTTCTGCGCGGTCGGCGGCTCGACGACGATGTCCTCGTACTGCCAGTACTTGCCCTGGAAGCTGAAGCGCTCGTTCGACGTCCACGCCTTGGTGATGATGTCGATCGATTCCTCGAAGCGCGGCTGCGCCTCCTCCATCGGGATGCGGAAGCCGACGAACTCGTTGTGCCGGTAGCCCTTGCCGATGCCGAAATCGAGCCGGCCGCCCGACAGCAGGTCGACCGTCGCGGCCTGCTCGGCGAGCAGCACGGGATCGTGCCAGGGCAGCACCATGACGGCGGTGCCGAGGCGGAGCGTCTTGGTGCGCGCGCCGATCCAGGTCAGGAAGTTGAGCGTCGCCGAGACCTGGCCGAACCCGGTGAAATGATGCTCGACCACGAACACGCTCTGGTAGCCGAGCGCCTCGGCCTCGATGACGTAGTCGATGTAGTCCTTGAAGCCGGCGGCGCTGTCCACGTCGGGAGCGCCGCCGCGCTGCGCCTGGGCGGCGCCGAATAGGCCGAACTGCATCGATCCTCCTCAGAACCTGCTGAGATCGGGGGGTCGCCCCAACGCCCCGAGTCTGCGTAGGATCGGCGCGGATAACAAGAGGCGGCGCGGGCGCGCCGGCGGGAGGTCGGGATGGCGGAGGTTCGCGCGGCGCTGGTCACCGGGGCGTCCTACGGCATCGGCGCGGCGACCGCGATCGGGCTTGCCGAGGACGGGTTCGACGTCGCCGTCACCGACCTGACGACCGCGCCGCTCGCGTCCACGGTGGCGGCGATCGAGGCGTTCGGCCAGCGCGCCGTCGCGCTGGCGCTCGACCTGACCGACCAGGCCAGCGTCGAACGCGCGCTCGCCGATGCCGTCGGCGGGCTCGGGCAGCTCGACGTGCTGGTCAACAACGCCGGCGCGCCGTCGCTCGGCAAGCCGGCGATCGAGGTCACGCGCGCGGCGTGGGACGGCGTGATCGCCGTCAACCTGACGGGCACGTTCTTCATGAGCCGCCAGATGGGCCGCTACCTGATCGAGGCCGGGCGGCCGGGCGCGGTGATCAGCCTCGCCTCGACCCACGGCGCGGTCGGCTTCCCGGGCGCCTCGGCCTACGGCATCGCGAAGGCCGGCGTCGCGCACATGACCCGCATGCTCGCGATCGAGTGGGCGCCGCACAGCATCCGGGTCAATGCGGTGGCGCCCGGCACCACGCCGACCGAGTCGCGCGCGCCGGGCCTGAAGGACCCGGCGCGTCGCGCGGTGATGATCGAGCGCATCCCGTTGAAGCGCTTCGCCGAGGTCGACGAGGTCGCCGGCGCGATCCGCTATCTCGCGAGCCCGCTGGCCGCCTACATCACCGGCCAGACCCTGCTGGTCGACGGCGGCCTGACGGCGTACTGACGCCGCGCCGGCCTCACGCCGCCTTCACGCGCGCGAGGAAGCTCGTCACGCTGTCCTTGAGCGTGGTCGAGCCGCGCGCGACCTCGCCCGCGGTCGCCAGCACCTGGGCGGCGGCTTCGCCGGTCTCGCCCGCCGCCTGGCTGACGCCGGCGATGTTGCTCGTGGTCTCCTGGGTGCCGCCGGCGGCCTCCTGGACGTTGCGCGCGATCTCGCGGGTCGCCGCGGTCTGCTCCTCGACCGCCGCGGCCATCGTGGTCGCCGACTCGCTGATCGACGTGATCGTGCGGTTGATCGCGCCGATCGCGGTGGTCGCGCGCTCGGTCTCGGCCTGGATGGCGCCGACATGGGCGCCGATGTCCTCGGTCGCGCGCGCGGTCTGGCTCGCCAGGCTCTTGACCTCGGAGGCCACCACGGCGAAGCCCTTGCCGGCTTCGCCGGCGCGCGCCGCCTCGATCGTCGCGTTGAGCGCGAGCAGGTTGGTCTGCGAGGCGATGTCGTTGATCAACGCGATGATCGTGCCGATCTTCTGGGCCGCCTCGGCGAGCGCGTGCACCGTACGGTCGGTCTCGGCCGCCTGCGTCACCGCCTCCTTGGCGATCGACGCCGACTGGTTGACCCGGGTGCCGATCTCGGCGATCGAGGCGCTGAGCTCCTCGGTCGCCGCCGCGACGGTCTGGACGTTGGCGGCGGTCTGCTCGGATGCCGCGGCGACCGCGCTCGACTGCCGGCTGGTCTCCTCGGCAGTCGCGCTCATCGCCTGGGCCGAGGATTGCAGCTCGGTCGAGGCCGAGGCGAGCTGATCGACCACGCCGTTGACCTCGGCGTCGAAGCCGCGGGTCAACTCCTCCAGCAGCCGCGAGCGCCGCTCGCGCGCCGCCTGCGCCTCGGCCTGCGCGGCCGCCAGCGCGTCGGCCTTCAGCATGCTGTCCTTGAACACCTGGACCGCGTCGGCCATGCGGCCGATCTCGTCCTTCTGGCCGACCGCCGGGATCGTGACGTCGAGGTCGTGCTCGGCGAGCCGGCCCATCGCCCCGGTCATCGCGATCACCGGGCCCGCGACGTTGCGGATCAGATACCAGCCGGCGAACAGGGCGAACAGCAGCGCGCCCGCGATGCCGGCCAGGATGATGGTGCGGGCATCCTTGAACTCGCGATCCGCCTGCGCCTCGGCGTCGGCGGCGCCCTTGTCGTTGAGCGCGATCACCTTGCCGATCGCGCCCTCGGCCTCGATGCTGATCGGCACCGCCACCTTGGCGTAGGTCTGGATCGCCTGCGCGCTGTCGCCGGTGCGCGACTGCGCGACGTACGTCGCCTCCGCGGCGAGATATTCCTCGAGCTTCTTGTCGGCGGCCTGGTACAGCGCGCGCTCCTCCGGCGAGGCAGGCAACGCCTCGTAGCGTTGCTTGGTCGCGTTGATGTCCTTGAGGATCGCGGCCAGGCGCTCCTCGACCTGGGCCTTGTCGGCGGCGCTCTCCACCATCACGTGCCGCGCGGCGATCGCGCGATGGCGCACGCCCAGATAGCGCAGGGTGGCGAGCTCGCGCACGCTGGGCAGCCAGACCGTCTGGATCGCGGTGGTGGCCTGGTGGATGCGGCTGGCGGCGTCGATGGCGAAGCCGCCGAGCAGCGCGATGGCGACGACCAAAAGGGTGAAAGAAGCTGCGATGCGCAGCTTGACGCTGAGATTCCGGAGGGGGGTGAACATTGGTATGTCCTGTCATACGGGAGGGGCTATCGAGCCCGCGGGTATGAAGGACGGACGCGCCCGTGTCACACGGGCAACCGGATAGCACGCCGGTCCCGAGGGATATTATCCAACGCGCCGACGACGCCGATCGGCGCGGCTACTTCACGCGTTCGTCGGGCACGAGACCCTTGCTGACCGCCACGGCGGCGGCGGCGGCACGATTGCGCACGCCGAGCTTTTCAAGAATGCGACGCGTGTGCAACTTGACCGTTACCTCGGCGACGCCGATCGCGCGCGCGATCTCCTTGTTGGCCGAGCCCTTGGTCAGCATGCCGAGCACCTCGAGCTCGCGCGGCGTCAGGCTGGCGGAGCCCGCAGCCCCGCGGCTCTCGCGCGCGCCGGCAGCGGCGACCGGCTCGGTCAGCACGTCGGGCGGCACGTAGACGGCGCCCGAAAGCATCAGACGCACCGCTGCCAGGATCATCGTCGGATCGAAGGTCTTCGGCAGATAGCCGCACGCGCCGGCACCGAGCGCTTCGCGGATCTTGGCCGCGCTCAACAGGCCCGAGATCACGGCGACCCGCGTGTCGGGGAAGAGCTCGCGGACCTTGGTGACGCCGGCCACGCCGTTCATCCCGGGCATGTCCAGATCGAGCAGGACCAGCGACACGTCGCCGCCGGTGAGCGCCTCGAGCGCCGCATCCAGCGTATCGACCGACGCGCGCGTCTCGACGTCGCCGGCGCGCTCGAACACGACCGAAAGCGCTTCCCGGTAGAGCGGATGATCGTCCGCGATGACGATTGCCGTGCGTTTCTTGCCGGCCACACCCACCTCGCCGCCGTGGTGGTCCCCACACGACGAGATTTCGCGAATTTCGTTAAAACACCATGAAGGGGATAGCTATCCCGATCGATCACATTTCATCGGATAGCTAGACCTCCGCAACCGCACGCCGCCGGCCAACTTGGAGTACCAAGCGTGCGTCGATCGGTGCGGACAGCCGCGCCGGCGAGCGAGGGGGCAGGGTCTTGGATCAAGAGGTCGATTCGATGCTCGGACCGGCAGCGGACCGCGTCGCCGATCAATATCCGGCGCCGATCGACGGCGTGTCGCTGAACCGCTTCCTGGAGCTCGGCACGGTCACGGCGCTCGCCACCGACCAGGTCATCGTGCATGCCGGAGCAACCGTCGACGGCATCCATTTGCTGGTGAGCGGCCGCCTGTCGGCCGAGCGCGACGGCCATCGGCTGCGCGAGCTCGAGCCGGGCGATTTCTTCGGCTCCGGCGCGCTGTTCGGCGTCGAGCCCTCGCTCGCCACCATCCGCGCGCTCGCCCCGTCCCGCGTCATATTCATCCCGCGCGACGCGGCGCTCGACCATCTCGCGCTCTATCCGGAGTTCGGCATGGCGCTGTGCGCCCGGCTGGTGCGCGAGAATCGCGCGCGCCTCGCGCAACTGGGCGAGGTGTACGTGGCCCATCGACGCCTCACCGAGCAGATGGAGACGCAACACGCGACCCTGTGCGACGCCGTCTGCACGGTCGAGCAGACCGCTCGGCTGATCAGCCAGAGTCCACATCCGGTGCTGCGCATCTCGAACGCCGGCATGCTGCTGTTCGCCAACGGCCCGGCGGCGCCGATCCTGCGGCACTGGGGCTGCGCGATCGGCACCCAAGTGCCCGCCGACTGGTCGGAACTGGTGTCGCAGGCGCTGGCAGCCGATCAATCGCGCGCGCTCGAGTCGACGGTCGGCGATCGCGTCTTCAGCTTCACGGTGACGCCGCTGCGCGATCTCGACTACGCGAACGTGTACGGCCAGGACGTCACCGAGGCGCGGCGCAAGGCCGCGCAGATCGAGCACATGGCGCTGCACGACGAGCTCACCGGGCTGCCCAACCGCGCGGCGTTGCGCGATCGGCTCGACGCGCTGGTGGCCGAGGCTGCCGCCGCGGCGCGCCGACACGCGCTGATCCTCGTCGATCTCGTCGATCTCGAGCCGATCCGCGCGCTGTTCGGACATTCGGTCAGCGACGCGGTGCTGGTCTGGGCGGCGCAGCGTCTCGGCCGGATCGCCGGAACGGCCGGCATGGTCGCGGCACTCGGCGGCCACGAGTTCGCGCTGCTGGTCGAGGCGTCCGGCGCGGCCCCCGACGAGGCGATCGCCAAGACCGCCGACGCGATCGTCACGCGCCTGTCGCGACCGTTCGAGATCGACGCCCATCGGCTGCAGGTCGGCGCGCGCCTCGGCATCACGTTCGTCGGCGGCGATTCCACCGACAGCAGCGCCGCGGCCATGAAGCGCGCCGGCCTCGCGAAGCACCATCGCGAGCCGGCGCCGGCGGCCTACAGCTTCTATCGGCCGGAGCTCGAGGAGGCCCTGCACGAGCGCCGTGCGCTCGAGCTCGACCTGCAACAGGCGATCGGCACCGAGCAGATCGAGGTGGTCTTCCAGCCCAAGGTGAACGTCGCCGACGGACGCATCATTGGCGCCGAGGCGCTGGCACGCTGGCAGCACCCGAGCCGCGGCATGATCCTGCCGGAGCGCTTCATCCCGATCGCCGAGCAGACCGGGGCGATCCATCAGCTCGGCGAGCAGGTCCTGCGCATCGCCTGCCAGGCCGCGACGAGCTGGCCGGACGATGCGCTTCACATCGCCGTCAATCTGTCGGCGCTGCAGCTGCGCCAAGCCGACATCGCGCAACGCATCTCGGCGATCCTGGCGGAGACCGGTCTCGCGCCCGGCCGCCTCGAGCTCGAGATCACCGAGTCGCTGCTGGTCGAGGACATCGAGCGCGCGGCCGAAACGCTCGATCGTCTGCATCGCATCGGCGTACGCCTGTCGCTCGACGATTTCGGCACCGGCTATTCCTGTCTCGCCTACCTGGCGAACCTGAAGTTCGACAAGCTGAAGATCGACCGCAGCTTCGTCATCGGCATGCATCGCAGCCCCGAGCTCCACAAGATCGCCCAATCGATCGTCCGGTTGGGCGCTGGCCTCGAGATGTCGGTGGTGGCCGAGGGCATCGAGCTCGACGAGCAATGGCAGCAGCTGCGCGAGCTCGGCTGCGCCGAAGGCCAGGGCTATCTGTTCAGCCGGCCGCTGACCGGCGACCAGCTGGCGCGTGCGCTGCGTGCCGGCCCGGCGGCGCCGGCCGCCGAGCGGCGCGGGACGGCGGCGTGATGCCGGAGTCCCGCACCGTGGCTGCGCCCCGGCTGGCCAAGGTCATGGCGCTGCTCGATTCCGATCAGGTCGGCGAGGCGCTCGCCGCCGCGCGGGCGCTGCGGCGCATCCTCGATCCGGGCGCGGACGCGCCCGCGCCGACTGCGCCGGCCGACGCCTCCGCGGAGCTCGAGGCTTGCCTGACCTATGCCGTCGAGGCGGTCGGCCAGCTCAGCCGTGAGATCGCGGCGCTCCGCCGCGACAACGCCCGATTGCGCGCGCACAGATGGTTTCATCCGACGGCGGCGCCCGCGCGGGAACGCGTGCGCGCGGGATAGCTATCCCGGCCTATCCGGCAGACCGGACGACCTATCCGTCGGTGCCCGGGTGCCGGCCCGACCGAGCGACTAGCATGGTCGAGGACGTTGCGCATGAAGGCGGGACGCCCCTCGGAGACGCATGACGGCGCTGATCACTCTCTGCCAGAATGCCGCGCTTTTGGTGATCGGCGTCCAGGCCTACGGTCTGGCGCGGCCATGGCTCGACCGCCGCTCGGCCGCGCTCGCGACGCTGGGGACCGGCGCAAGCTTCGCCCTCCTCATGCTGCTCGGCCTGCTGGCGCCGCTCGACGCGTTTCCCGACTTCATCCTCGACGAACGCGCCCCCTTGGCCGCGCTCGCGACCGTGTTCGGCGGTCCGTTGACCGGCGTGATCGCAGCGATGCCGGCGGCAATCTTCCGAATTTGGCTCGGCGGCCCGGGCGTGCCCGGCGCGCTCTTCAGCCTGACCGTCTCGGTGCTGCTCGCCTGGACGCTGCGGCGGTGGGCGGCACACCGCGGCGTGCCGATCCGGGCCCGTCATCTCACCGTATTGGGAGCGGCGATCTCGCTGCTGGTATTGCCCGCAATTCTGGTCATCCACGGGCCCGCCGTGCTCGCGAAGCTGGCGGGGCCGGTCACACTCTCCGTGATCCTCGGCGTGGTGGGATTCGGCACCCTGATCAATCTGGGCGATCGCCGACACCAGCTGCGGCAGGAGATCGCCCGGCGCGACCGCGTGCTGCAGCGCAGCCAGGAGGCGGTGACGCGCATCCTGCAAGACCAGCTGCTGTCGGCGTGCAACCTCGACGCGCAGCTGCGCGCGATCACGCGCATCGGCGCCGAGGCGCTCGACATCGACGCGGTCAGCGTCTGGCGATACGAGGGCGACGGCCGCACCTCGCATTGCCTGGAGCGCTGGGATGCCGCAGCCGCGGCATACCGGCGCGGCCCCGACGGGCATTTGGACCCGGCGCGCAACATTCGCACCGTCCTCGGCGAGCATCTGGTCTATCGCGCGGCCGACGCGCGCATCGATCCGATCGCCTCCCGCTACTTCGCTCGGGTCTACCCGAACGCCGGACCGACCTCGGTCTTGTTCACCGCGATCCGGCAAGCCGGCCGGCTGGTCGGCCACCTCTCCTTCGCCAGCGTCGGTCATCACCGAAACTGGACGATCGAAGAGGAGGCGTTGGCGCGATCACTGGCCGATCTTGCCAGTCTGGCCCTGCTCAAGGACGAGCTCGATCGCCGCGAGCGCGCCCTGCGACGCAACCAGGACCTGCTGGTCGACATCGTTCGACGCCACCTGCTGAGCGCTGACCCGCTCGAGGCCGTGCTGCGCTCGATCACCCAGACCGTCGGGACGACGCTCGGGATCGACCGCGTGACGATCTGGAAGCTGGACGAGCCGTCGCACGAGTTCCGTTGCGTCGACCGCTGGGAAAGCGCGCTGCGAGAGCACGTTCCGATCGGCGTGATCCCCCGCGTGGGATCCCTGTTCGACGAGCTCGAGCGCAACACGATCG
>DATJNS010000174.1:0-13383 GCA_035507915.1 Candidatus Sulfotelmatobacter sp. | reverse complement strand
TGGCCGGACAGCGCGCGATGGGTCGAGCGCAGCCGGTCGAGCAAGAGGCTCAGCATGTAGCGCAGAACCGGATCGGCGCGGTCGACCTTGGACTGGATCTGCTGGCGCTCGACCACGATCAACGAGGTGTCCTCGAGCGCCCTGGCGCTCGCCGAGCGCTCGCCGCGGTCGAGCAACGCCATCTCACCGAAGATCTCGTTCTCGGGCAGCACCGCCAGCACGGCTTTCGCGGTCGCGATCTCGATCTTGCCGCTCTCGATGATGTAGGCGCGGTCATCCACGTCGCCCTGCCGGAAGACGTGCGAGCCGGCCGAATAGGTGGCGCGATAAAGCCTGGCCACGGACGGGGACCCCCAAAATGCCCCGATAACCTAGCCTAAATTGGTTAAAATTACCTACACCCGTCAACAAAACGTGATGTTGGACGGCTGGGCGCCGGGATCACGCTACCGTCAGGGCGGCCCGAAACCGCCCCCGCCCGGGGTCGCGATCTCGAACACGTCGCCCGGGCCGACCTCGATTCGGTGGGTCGCGCCGAAGCGCTCGATGCGGCCGTCGCACCGCTCGACATGGTTCTCGCCGGCCAGACCGGGTTGCCCGCCGGCCAGGCCGAACGGCGCGACGCGCCGCCGGTTGGCCAGGATCGCGGCGGTCATCGGCACCTCGAAGCGCACCCGGCGCACCACCCCGTCGCCGCCGCGGTGGCGGCCCGCGCCGCCGCTGCCGCGCCGGATCGCAAAGTTTTCGAGCACGACCGGGAAGCGCCATTCGAGCACCTCGGGGTCGGTCAGGCGCGAGTTCGTCATGTTGATCTGCACCGCCGAGGCGCCGTCGTGGTCGGGCCCGGCGCCGGCGCCGCCGGCCAGGGTCTCGTAGTACTGGTAGCGCGCATCGCCGAAGGTGAAGTTGTTCATCGTGCCCTGGCCGGCCGCGAGCACGCCGAGCGCGCCGTAGAGCGTGTCGGTCACCGCCTGGCTGGTCTCGACGTTGCCGGCGACCACCGCCGCCGGATAGCGCGGGTTCAGCATCGAGCCCTCGGGGATGACGATGTCGAGCGGCTTGAGGCAGCCGGCGTTGAGCGGGATGTCGTCGGCCACCAGGGTGCGGAACACGTAGAGCACCGCCGAGCGGCACACCGAGCTCGGCGCGTTGAAGTTGTTCGGGCGCTGCGCCGAGGTGCCGGCGAAGTCGAGCCGCGCGGCGCGGCGCGCGCGATCGATCGTGATCGCGACCTTGATGACGCTGCCGTCGTCCATCTCGCACGCGAAGCTGCCGTCCTTGAGCGCCTCGATGACGCGGCGCACCTGCTCCTCGGCGTTCGCCTTGACGTGGCGCATGTAGGCCAGCACGACGTCGAGCCCGTAGGCGCCGACCACGGTCTGGAGCTCGCGCACGCCGCGCTCGTTGGCGGCGATCTGCGCCTTGAGATCGGCCATGTTCTGGTCGGGATTGCGCGCCGGATAGCGCGCCGAGGCCAGCAGCGCGCGGATCTCGGTCTCGCGCAGCCGGCCGTCCTCGACCAGGACGACGTTGTCGAACAGCACGCCCTCCTCCTCGACGGTGCGGCTGTCGGGCGGCATCGAGCCCGGCGTCGTGCCGCCGATGTCGGCGTGATGGCCGCGCGACGCCACCCAGAAATGGGGCTTGGCGCTCGCGGCGCCGGACCTCGAAGCGCCGAGGAACACCGGCGTCACCACGGTGACGTCGGGCAGGTGGGTGCCGCCGTTGTAGGGCGCGTTGACGACGTAGACCGTGCCGGGCCGGATCTTGCCGGCGTGGACGCGCAGCACCGACTGCACGCTGTCGCTCATCGAGCCCAGATGCACCGGGATGTGCGGCGCGTTGGCGACCAGCTCGCCGTCGTCGTCGAACAGCGCGCAGGAGAAGTCGAGCCGCTCCTTGATGTTGACCGAGTAGCTGGTGTTCTCGAGCGTGGCGCCCATCTGCTCGGCGATCGACATGAAGAGGTTGTTGAACACCTCGAGCATCACGGGATCGACCGTCGTGCCGACCGCGTGGGCGCGTTGCGCCTCGCGCGTGCGCGTCAGCACCAGGGCGCCGCCGTCCGTCACGGTGGCGCGCCAGTCGGGCTCGACGATCACGGTGCCGGTCGGCTCGATGATCATCGCCGCACCGTCGATGTGGTCGCCGGCGCGCAATTCGTCGCGATGATAGACCGCCGTCGCGTGGCGGCGGCCGGCGCTGAACAGCGTGGTCTGGGCGCGCGGCGCGAGCGTCGGCTCGGCCGGATCGCGCGTCGGCGCCGCCGGCTCGGGCGGCCGGTCCATGGCGCCGACCAGCTCGAGCGCGACCATCTCGATCACCGGGCGCTTGTCGGGCACGACGAAGCCGTAGCGCTGGCGGTGCGCGGCGGCGAACCCCTCGGCGACCGCGGCCGCGTCGTCGCGCGCCGATGCGAAGGGCACGCCGAGCGCCGTGTCGGTGCCCTCGTAGCGCACGTGCAGGGTCGCGTTCGCGGTCATGCGCGCGGCGGGCACGCCGTCGGCGGCGAGCTCGCGCTCGGCGTCGGTGGTGAGCTCGACCAGCCGCGTGCGTGCCTCGGCGAGCGCGGCGTCGTCGAGCGGCATCTCGATCGCGGCCTCGCGCAGCACGCGGCAATCGGCGAGCCCGATGCCGAGCGCCGACAGCACGCCGGCCAGCGGATGGATGAAGATCGTCCGCATGCCGAGATGGTCGGCGACCGCGCAGGCGTGCTGGCCGCCGGCGCCGCCGAACGCGCACAGCGCGTACTCGGTCACGTCGTAGCCGCGCTGCACCGAGATCTCCTTGATGGCGTTGGCCATGTTCTCGTTGGCGACGCGCAGGAAGCCGTCGGCGACCTCCTCGGCGCTGCGGCCGGCCGCGCGCGCCAGATCGGCGAACTTCGCCGCGACCGCGGCGCCGTCGAGCGGTTGGTCGCCGGCGGGCCCGAACAGGCGCGGGAAGAAGCCGGGATGCAGCCGGCCGACCATCAGGTTGGCGTCGGTCACGGTCAGCGGGCCGCCCTTGCCGTAGCTCGCCGGCCCGGGATTGGCGCCCGCCGACTCCGGTCCGACCCGGAAGCGCCGACCGTCGAACGCCAGGATCGAGCCGCCGCCGGCCGCCACCGTGTTGATCTGCATGATCGGCGAGCGCAGCCGCACGCCGGCGACGCGCGTCTCGAAGGCGCGCTCGTAATGGCCCGCGAAATGCGACACGTCGGTCGAGGTGCCGCCCATGTCGAAGCCGATCAGGCGCTCGAAGCCGGCGGCGCGGCTGGTCTCGACCGCGCCGACCACGCCGCCCGCCGGGCCCGACAGGATGCTGTCCTTGCCCTGGATGCGCGGCGCGTCGGCGAGTCCGCCGTTCGACTGCATAACGAGCAGGCGCGCGCCGCCGAGCTCGCGCGCCACGCCGTCGATGTAGCGGCGCAGGATCGGCGACAGATAGGCGTCGACCACGGTGGTGTCGCCGCGCCCGACCAGCTTCATGAGCGGGCTCAACTTGTGGGACACCGAGATCTGCGTGAAGCCGAGCTCGGCGGCGAGCGCCGCCAGCGCCGTCTCGTGCGCCGGATAGCGGTAGCCGTGCATCAGCACGATCGCGATGGCGGCGATGCCGTCGCGCCGCGCCGCCGCGAGCGCCGGCCGGCAGGTCGCGAGGTCGAGCGGCGTCAGCACGCGACCGTCGGCGGCGTGGCGCTCGTCGATCTCGACGACGCGCTCGTAGAGCATCTCGGGCAGCTTGATGTCGAGCTCGAACAGCTTCGGGCGGTCCTGGTAGGCGATGCGCAGCGCGTCGCCGAAGCCGCGCGTGATCGCCAGCACGGTGCGCGCGCCGGTGCGCTCGAGCAGCGCGTTGGTCGCCACCGTGGTGCCGAGCTTGACGGCCTCGATGGCGTCGGCCGGGATCGCGGCGTCCGGCGCCAGGCCGAGCAGCCGCCGGATGCCGGCGAGCACGGCGTCGCGGTAGCGCTCGGGCGCCTCGGACAGCAGCTTGCAGGTGACCAGCGAGCCGTCGGGCGGCCGCGCCACGATGTCCGTGAAGGTGCCGCCGCGATCGACCCAGAACTGCCAGCCGCGCGGATGTTCGTGCAGAGCCATGGGGTGACGGGCGGGGACGCGGCCAGGGTTCGGGAGGCGATCCGCTATGTGGGTTGGCCGCCGCGCCGCCGTCAAGCGCCGCCGCGGTCCAGCGACATCAGCAGCCCCTGCTCGTGTCATGCAAGATCTGCGAAACCGATCGGCATGACGGGCTTGATGATCGATCCGCGGAATCGCGCGACGGTGCTGGTTGGCCGCGGGCAGGGGGGCCTGCATTGGGCCTGCTCTTATAGGGAGGGTACCGTGCCGGCGTCGGCCGTCCGGCTTGACCGAGCGGGGCGCGGGGCCTTCAATCGCCCGATCCCCTCCCCGTCGGTCTTCTCGTTTCCGCGAGGTTCGCCATGGCCCGCTTGACCATCAACGGCACCGTGCACGACGTCACCGTCGACCCCGACACCCCGCTCCTGTGGGTGATCCGGGAGTGGATCGGACTGACCGGCACCAAATACGGCTGCGGCATCGCGCAGTGCGGCGCCTGCACGGTGCATGTCGACGGCGAGGCGATCCGCTCGTGCCAGCTGCCGGTGAGCGCCGCCGAGGGCAAGCACGTCACGACGATCGAGGGCCTGGCGCACGGCGCCACCCTGCACGCGGTGCAGCAGGCCTGGATCGAGCACGACGTGCCGCAATGCGGCTACTGCCAGGCCGGCATGATCATGGCGGTCGCCGCCCTGCTCAAGGACAAGCCCAAGCCGACCGACGCCGACATCGACGACACGATCACGAACATCTGTCGCTGCGGCACCTACCAGCAGGTGCGCGCGGCGATCCACGCCGCCGCCAGCAAGGCGTGAGGGAGGCGGCCATGACCCAGATGATCGACATGAACCGCCGCGGCTTCCTGATCGCGACCGCCGCTGCCGGCGGCGGGCTCGCGCTCGGCCTCGACCTGCTGCCGCGCGCGGCGGACGCCGCCGACGCCGCGCCCGAGGTCACCGCCTGGGCGGTCATCAAGCCGGACGATGCGGTGGTGATCCGCATCGCGCGTTCCGAGATGGGCCAGGGCACCGCGACCGGCCTCGCCCAGCTGTTCGCCGAGGAGCTCGGCTGCGACTGGTCGAAGGTGTCGATCGAGTTTCCGACGCCGGGCGAGAGCCTGCGGCGCGGCAAGCCGTGGGGCCGCATGTTCACCGCGGGCTCGCGCGGCATCCGCGAGTCGAACGAGTATGTGCGCCAGGGCGGCGCCGCCGCGCGCACCATGCTGATCGAGGCGGCGGCGGCCGGCTGGAAGGTGCCGGCGGCCGAGTGCAGCGCCGCCAACAGCGTGATCACCCACAAGGGCTCGGGCCGGAAGACGACGTTCGGCAAGGTCGCCGCGGCGGCCGCCAAGCTCACGCCGCCCGATCCCAAGGGCGTCGCGCTCAAGGACCCGAAGGACTGGACGATCGCCGGCAAGCCGCTGAAGCGGCTCGACACGGCGCCCAAGGTGGTCGGCGCGCACGTCTACAGCATCGACGTCAAGCAGCCCGGCATGCTGCTCGCCGCCATCAAGGCGTGCCCGGTGTTCGGCAGCAAGCTCAAGAGCTTCGACGCCGCCAAGGTGACGGGCATGAAGGGCGTGAAGAAGGTCGTGCCGGTCGGCGACAACGCCGTCGCGGTGGTCGCGGAGCATTGGTGGGAGGCCAAGCAGGCGATCGACCAGCTGCCGGTCGAATGGGACATCGACCCCAAGAACGCCGGCGTCACCAGCGCGTCGATCGCGGCGTTCCTCGAAACCGGCCACGACGCGCCGCAAGCCTTCGTCGGCAACGAGCACGGCGACGTCAAGGCGGCGCTCGCGTCGGCCGCCAAGACGGTCGAGGCGGTCTACGCCTACCCGTACCAGAACCACGCCACCATGGAGCCGATGAACGCCACCGCGCGCTACACGCCCGAGCGGTGCGAGGTGTGGGCGGCGACCCAGGACGGCGACGCCGCGCTGGCGGCGACCGCGCAGGCGAGCGGCCTGCCCGCCGATAAGTGCGAGGTCCACAAGATGCCGCTCGGCGGCGGCTTCGGCCGGCGCACCACGCACGACTGGCTCTATCAGGCGATCGCGATCGCCAAGCAGATGCCGGGCACGCCCATCAAGCTGATCTGGTCGCGCGAAGAGGACATGACGCAGGGGCGCTACCACCCGACCACGCAGTGCAAGCTGACCGGCGGGTTCGACGCGGCCAACAATCTGACGGCGCTGCACATGCGCATCGCCGGCCAGTCGATCCTCGCCTACGTGGCGCCGCAGGTGCTCAAGGACGGCAAGGATCCGGTGGTGTTCCAGGGCCTCAACCCGGGCGAGGCCGAAGGCGTGTTCGGCTATGCGGTCCCGAACCTGCTGATCGACCACGCGATGCGCAACCCGCACGTGCCGCCGCATTTCTGGCGCGGCGTCAACAACAACCAGAACGCCATCTATCTCGAGTGCTTCATGGACGAGCTGGCGCACGCGGTCGGCCAGGACCCGCTGGCGTTCCGCCGCAAGCTGATGGCGGATCATCCGAAGCATCTGGGCGTGCTGAACGCGGTCGCCGAGCGCGTCGGCTGGGACAAGCCGGCGCCGGCGGGCATCCATCGCGGCCTCGCCCAGCACATGGGCTACGGCAGCTACGTGGCGGCGTGCGCCGAGGTCTCGGTGAGCCCGCAGGGCGCCCTCAAGGTCCACCGCATCGTCGCGGCGACCAACTGCGGCCACGCCGTCAACCCGGCGCAGATCGAGCGCCAGATCGCCGGCTCGTTCGTCTATGGCCTGTCGGCGCTGCTCTACGGCGAGTGCACGGTGAAGGACGGCCGCATCGTCGAGCAGAATTTCGACAGCTACCCCGTGATGCGGATCGACGAGATGCCCAAGGTCGAGGTCATCATCATGCCGTCCGGCGATTTCTGGGGCGGCGTCGGCGAGCCCACCATCTTCGTGGCGGCGCCCGCCGTGCTCAATGCGATCTTCGCGGCGACCGGCAAGCGCATCCGCTCGATCCCGCTCAAGAACCACGATCTGAAGTCGGCGTGAGCGGCATGAGGCTGTCATGAGACTGAAGGACAAGACCGCGATCGTCATCGGCGCCGGCCAGAGCCCGGGCGAGGGCATGGGCAACGGCCGCGCCACCGCGCTGCGCTTCGCCCAGGAGGGCGCGCGCGTCATGGCGGTCGACAACCGGCTCGCCTCGGCGGAGGACACCGCGAAGATGGCGCGCGAGGCCGGCGGCGACTGCGTCGCTGCCGAGGCCGACGTCACCAAGGAGGCGACCCTCAAGGCGATGATCGCCGACGCCCACGCGCGCTGGGGCAGGATCGACATCCTGCACTACAATGTCGGCGTCAGCCTCGCGGGCGGCGACGCGCCGCCGCTCGAGATCACCGAGGAGGCGTTCGACCGCGTCACCGCGATCAACCTGCGCGGCGCCGTGATGGCGGTGAAGCACGTCCTGCCGATCATGCGCGCCCAGCGCTCCGGCGTGATCCTGACCATCTCGTCGGTCGCCGCGTGGGAGGACTATCCCTACGTCGCCTACAAGGCGACCAAGGCGGCGCTGGTCGTGTTCACCAAGCAGGTGGCGATCCGCAACGCCGAGTACGGCATCCGGGCCAACACCATCCTGCCCGGCCTGATGGACACGCCGATGGCGGTCGACACGCGCGCGCGCACCCACGGCAAGACGCGCGCCCAGGTGGCCGCCGAGCGCGACGCCAAGGTGGCGCTGCGCGGCCGCATGGGCACCGCGTGGGACGTCGCCAACGCCGCGCTGTTCCTCGCCTCCGACGAGGCCAATTTCATCACCGGGGTGGAGCTGCCGGTCGACGGCGGCGCCCTGGTGCGCGTCGGCGCCTACGCCAGCCTGCAGTATGCGTCCCGCCCCGCAAGGGGCGCTCGCAGGGAGCCCCTCGCAAGGGCTCGCCGGGCTCTAAAAACCGTAACAGTGCCGTCCTTACACTACGGGACGCGCACTTACGGGCGGGGGACCCATGGCTCAGGCGACCATGTTCGATCGGCACTACGGCGAGTCGAAAGCCGGCGGCTTTGGCCTGCTGATCTTCGGCGTCATCCTGATCGCCGGCGTCGGCTACAGCGCGAGCCATCTGCTCGACGATCTCGCGGTCGAGCGCACGACCTCGTGGCTGCCCTACGTCCTGCTCGGCGTCGCGCTCCTGATCGCGCTCGGCTTCGAGTTCGTCAATGGCTTCCATGACACCGCCAACGCGGTCGCCACCGTGATCTACACCCATTCGCTGCCGCCCAATTTCGCGGTCGTCTGGTCGGGCGCGTTCAATTTCCTCGGCGTGCTGACGTCGACCGGCGCGGTGGCCTTCGGCATCATCTCGCTCTTGCCGGTCGAGCTGATCCTGCAGGTCGGCAGCAGCGCCGGGTTCGCCATGGTGTTCGCGCTCCTGATCGCGGCGGTGATCTGGAACCTCGGCACGTGGTACTACGGCCTGCCGAACTCGAGCTCGCACACCATGATCGGCTCGGTGATCGGCGTCGGCGTGATGAACCAGCTGATGGCCCTGCCGGGCACCGGCACCAGCGGCGTCGACTGGAGCCAGGCGGTCGGCATCGGCCGCGCGCTCTTGTTCTCGCCGGCGATCGGCTTCGTGCTGTCCGCCGTCCTCCTGCTGCTCGGCAAGGCGCTGATCCGCATCCCGGCGCTCTACAAGGCGCCCGAGGGCCCGACGCCGCCGCCCTTGTGGATCCGCGGCCTCCTGATCCTGACCTGCACGGGAGTCAGCTTCGCGCACGGCTCGAACGACGGTCAGAAGGGCATGGGTCTCATCATGCTGATCCTGATCGGCACCGTGCCGACCGCCTACGCGCTCAACCGCGCCGTGCCGGCCTCGCACGTGCAGGCGTTCGAGCAGATCTCGACCCAGATGGGCGACGTGCTGAAGCATTACGAGCCGGCCGGCGTCGCGCCCGCGGGCGATCCGCGCGCGACGGTCGCTTCCTATATCCAGAGCCGCGAGCTCGCGCCCGGCACGGTTCCAGCGCTGCGCAAGCTGTCGGAGGAGATCACCCACAGCGTGACGACCTATGGCTCGCTCGCCAACATCCCGGCCGCGGAGATCGGCAACGTCCGCAACGACATGTACCTGTCGTCCGAGGCGGTGCGTTTCATGCTGTCGAGCCATAGTCCCGCCTTCACCGCCGAGGAGCAGGCGACGGTGAAGAAGTATCGCGGCGCGCTCGACGACTCGACCAAGTTCATTCCGACATGGGTAAAGGTCGCGGTCGCGATCGCGCTCGGCCTCGGCACCATGGTGGGCTGGAAGCGCATCGTCGTCACGGTCGGTGAGAAGATCGGCAAGGACCACCTGACCTACGCGCAGGGCGCCTCGGCCGAGTTGGTCGCCGCGGCGACGATCGCCGGGGCCGACATGTTCGGCCTGCCGGTCAGCACCACCCACGTGTTGACGTCGGGCGTCGCCGGCACGATGGCGGCCAACCGCTCGGGCCTGCAGGTCAGCACGTTGCGCAACCTCGTGATGGCCTGGATCACCACGTTGCCGGCGTCGATCGCACTGTCGGGCGCGCTGTTCTGGATCTTCCGGCACCTCTTCTGAGCGCGGCGGCACCGCCGCGGAGCGACGACGAGGTGCGATGATGGATGCCCCGACACCGGTCCGCGTACGCCGCACGAAACGCTCGGCGCTGTCGCTTGCGGAGATCTTCGGCGGCTACCAGCGCGTGGCGCTGGTGCTGCAGGGGGGCGGCGCGCTCGGCGCCTACCAGGGCGGCGTCTACGCCGCGCTCGACGAGGCCGGCTGCGCCCCCAACTGGCTGTCCGGCGTATCGATCGGCGCGGTCAACGCCTCGATCATCGCCGGCAACCGGCCCGAGAACCGGCTCGAGCGGCTGCGCGAGTTCTGGGACACGGTGTCAGGCCGCAAGATCTGGGCCTACACGCCGGAGGGCGATCACTTCCGCGCGCTGCGCAACCTGACCAGCGCCTGGATGACGCTCGCCATGGGTCAGCCGGGATTCTTCAAGCCGCGCTCCGTCAATCCGTGGCTCAATCCGGTGGGCGCGTCGGGCGCCACGAGTTACTACGACACCGACTCGCTGCGCGAGACGCTCGAGCGCGTCATCGACTTCGACGTGCTCAACGACGGCGCCAAGCGGCTGTCGGTTGGCGCGGTCAACGTGCGGACCGGCAACTTCGTGTACTTCGACACGCTGCACGAGCGCATCGGCTCCGATCACATCATGGCGAGCGGCGCGCTGCCGCCGGCCCTGCCCGCTGTCAGGATCGACGGCGAGCACTACTGGGACGGCGGCATCGTCTCCAACACGCCGCTGCAGTATCTGCTCGACCAGAACGATCCGATGAGCACGCTGGTGTTCCAGGTCGACCTGTTCAGCGCGCGCGGGCCGCTGCCGCGCGACATGCGCGACGTCATGGGCCGTCACAAGGACATCATGTATTCGAGCCGCACGCGCTACAACACGGACGTGTTCACGCGGCTCTATGCCCTGAAGCAGCGGTTGCGCGACGCGCTCGACCGGATGCCGGACGACCGGCGCACCGCCGACGACGCGCGGCTGCTCGAGGAGCTGACCCATCTGGCGCCGATCAACATCATTCACCTGATCTATCAGCAGAAGAGCTACGAGGGCCACTCGAAGGACTACGAGTTCTCGGGCACCTCGATGCGCGAGCACTGGCAGGCCGGGTACGAGGACACGCGACGCACCCTCAAGCATCGCGAGTGGCTGTTGCCGCCGCACGCCGACGAAGGCGTCTTCGTGCACGACCTCCACCGCGAGGAAGCCGGCTGAGGCGTCGGAAAATTGGAGACGTGCCTCTAGCGCGGGTTTCGTCTCGTCGAAGCGCGCCCTAATACGTCGACGGGACGTACATCTCTTTCGGGATCGGGCCGCGGATGTAGTCCGGGTTGTGCACGCGCTCGGGCAGCGTGACCGCCGTGTGGGCGACCTCGCGATAGGGGATCTGGGTCAGCAGGTGGCTGATGCAGTTCAGCCGGGCGCGCTTCTTGTCGACCGCCTCGACCACCCACCACGGCGCCTCCGGGATGTGGGTGTGCTCCAGCATCGCCTCCTTGGCCTTGGTGTACTGCTCCCAGCGGCGTCGCGACTCGAGATCCATCGGGCTCAGCTTCCACTGCTTGATCGGGTCGCGGATGCGCATCTCGAAACGCAGGTGCTGCTCCTCGTCGGTGATCGAGAACCAGTACTTGATCAGGATGATGCCGGAGCGCACGAGCATCTTCTCGAACTCGGGCACCGTGCGGAAGAACTCCTCGACGTCCGCGTCGCTGCAGAACCCCATCACGCGCTCGACGCCGGCGCGGTTGTACCAGCTGCGATCGAACAGAACCATTTCGCCGCCCGCCGGCAGGTGCGCCACGTAGCGTTGGAAATACCATTGCGTGCGCTCGCGCTCGCTGGGCGCCGGCAGCGCCGCGACCCGGCACACGCGCGGGTTCAGGCGCTGGGTGATGCGCTTGATCACGCCGCCCTTGCCGGCGGCGTCGCGGCCCTCGAAGATCACGACGATCTTGAGCTTCTCCTCGATCACCCAGTCCTGCAGCTTCACGAGCTCGGCCTGCAGCCGGAACAGCTCGCGAAAGTAGCGATGGCGCTCCATCGTGGCGACGCTGCCGCCGTGGGTGCCGCCGTCGTGCAGCAGCTTGGCGAGCCGCTCGTCGTCGAGCTCCATTTCGAGCTCCTCGTCGAAGCTGTCGGCGATCTCGGCCTCGATCTGCGCGGCGCGCGCGGCGGCGGTGCGCTTGGTGTCGTCGTGGCTCATGTCGGGGCGGCCCCATGATGGCGTGCGCCGGCGCCGGCGCGAGCGCGCCGGGCGGTCGTCCCCGAGAGTTTTCGGCAAGACCGCGAGGCGCGCAAATTGCCGTTTGATGACAGCGCGCCGCCCGCGCGGACCGCGGCTACATGGTCAGGACGATCTTGCCGAAGTGGGCGTTGGCCTTCATGTGCTCGAGCGCCTCGGCGGCCCGGTCGAGCGGGAACGTCCGGTCGATCGGCAGATGCAGCGTGCCGGCGACCACGGCGTCCCACAGGTCGGCGCGCATCTTGCGCGTGATCTCGCGCACCTCGTCGACCGAGCGCGTCCGGAAGGTGACGCCGATATAGTCGATGCGCTTGAGCGCGTGCAGATCGAAATTGAATTCGCCGCGCGTGCCGCCCAGGCGTCCGACATTGACGATGCGGCCGAGCACCGCCGCCGCCTTCATGTTGTCGTTGGCGACCGGGGCCGACACCTGGTCGACGATCAGGTCGACGCCCTTGCCGTCGGTCGCCTGCGTGACCGTGTCGGGCCACGCCGGGTCGCTCGTGTCGATCGCGAGATCGGCGCCGAACTCCTTCAGGCGGGCGCGCCGCGCCGCGTTGGTCGAGCTGCCGATCACCAGGCGGGCGCCCTTGAGCTTGGCGATCTGCAGACCCATCAGCCCGACGCCCGAGCTGGCGCCTTGGATCAGGATGGTTTCGCCGGCCTTGAGCCGGCCGTTGGTCACCACCGCGTCGTGCATGGTCTGCAACGCGATCGGCAGGGTGGCGGCTTGCTCGTAGCTCATGTTGTTGGCGGGGATCGGCGCGGCGCGGCCCCAATCGCACACCGCGTACTCGGCATAGCCGGCGTTGCCCGAGCACATCACGCGGTCGCCCGGCTTCACGGCCTTGACCTCGCTGCCGACCGCGGCGACCTCGCCCGACCACTCGAGCCCCACGATCGTGCCCGCGCCGCCGACCCGGCCGTGCGAATGCCCGGCGGCCACGCCGACGTCGGCGCGGTTGAGCCCCGCCGCGCGCACGCGCACCAGCACCTCGTTGGGCTTGGGCGTCGGCTGGGGCACCTCGCGGATCGCGACGCCCCCTCCTTCGACGACGACGGCGGCTTTCATGCTCGGTCTCCTCCTGGTTTCGCGCGTGTCCTCACGGCATCACGACGACGTCACGCGCGGGACAGGCCCGAGCGTGACGGCCTGGGTTGCCCGGTCACTCCGCCGCGGCGCGCGTGCGCGCGCGCTGCGCGATGCGCCAGACGCGCTCGGGCGTCAGCGGCATGTCGACGTGGGCGATCGAGGGGTCCTGCAGCGCGTCGACCACGGCGCTGATGATCGCCGGCGGCGCGCCGCACGCGCCGCCTTCGCCGATGCCCTTGACCCCGAGGTCGTTGGACGGGTTGACGACCGGATTGAAGGCGATGTCGAGGTGCGGCATGTCGCCGGCGCGCGGCATGGCGTAGTCCATGAACGAGCCGGCGAGCAGCTGGCCCGAGCCGTCCTCGTAAGCGGTGTGCTCCAGCATCGCCTGGCCGAGGCCCATGGCCACGCCGCCGTGCACCTGGCCCGC
>DATJNS010000173.1:0-14486 GCA_035507915.1 Candidatus Sulfotelmatobacter sp. | reverse complement strand
GGCCGCCGCGCTGGCGAAAAGCTGGCTCGGCCGCGACGCGCGCGACCGGCTCGGCCTGCGCCGCGCGTTCGGCCGCTCGGTGTTCGACAACCGCAACGGCCGCAACGGCTGGTCGGCGTTCGCCGGGCTCGAGCTCGCGGCCTGGGACGTCACCGGCAAGGCGTGGAGCCTCGGGCTCGCCGAGCTGATGGGCGGCGCGGTGCGGCGCGACATCGAGGTGGTGTGCCCGCTGCCCGCCGTGATCGTGCCCGGCGTGGTCGGCCGCGCCGAGCTCGTCGCGCTGTTCCGCGAGCCCAAGAACGCCGCCGGCGTAGTCGAGTACGCCCTCGCGCAGCGTCAGCGCCACGGCTTCCGCTGCTTCAAGTACAAGAGCGCGGCGGCGAGCGCCGTCTACGATCTCGCCGTGATGCAGGGGCTGCGCGACGCGCTCGGCCCGCAGGCACAGCTGCGCTTCGATCCCAACGCCGGCTACGGGCCGGCCGAGGCGACCGCGCTGTGCCAGCGCCTGGAGCCGCTCGCGCTCGAGTTCTACGAGGACCCGACCGACGACATCGAGGGCCTCGCCAACCTGCGCGCGCGGGTCAGCCGGCCGGTCGCGACCAACATGTGCGTGATCCAGCTCGACCATCTGCCGGCGGCGATCCGGCGCGGCGCGGTCGACGTGGTGCTGGCCGACCTGTTCATGTGGGGCGGCGTCACCAACTACCGCATCATGGCCGACGTCGCCGAGAGCTTCGGCCTCGAGGTCGCGATCCACAGCCTGTTCGAGACCGGCATCGGCACGACCGCCAACCTGCATCTGGCGGCCGCGCTGCCGCGGGTTCAACGCGCCAACGATTCGGGGCATCATGTGCTGGCCGCCGACGTGCTGGCCGATGCGATGCCGATCGTCGACGGCCGCATGCGGTTGCCCGACAAGCCCGGCCTGGGCATCGCGCTCGACCGCGACAAGCTTGCCCGGCTGACCGTCAAGGAAGTCACGGTGCGCGCCTGAACGAGCGCGCCAGGAGGAACGCGATGGCCAAGCGCAAGAGCACGACCCGGGTCGCCAAGCGTCACGGCTTCCAGCCCTACGACGAGCGCACCCAGCCGCTGCGCTCGATCAAGGGATATGCGAACACGCTGCGGCGCGCGCCGACGCGCTTCTATCCACGCGTCGTCTCGCTGGCCGACACGACCGGCCCGCGCTTCTCCGCCGCCGACGTGCTGGCCGAGGAGGCCGACCTGTCGCGCCAGGCTCCCGGCAAGCCGCGCGCGCTCGGCCAGCTCATCACGATCTCGGGCCGCGTGCTCGACGACGCCGGCAAGCCGGTGCCCGACTGCCTGATCGAGATCTGGCACGCCAACGCGTCGGGCAAGTACATCCATCACAACGACCCCTCGCCGGTGCCCGAGGACGCCAACTTCCGTGGACGTGGCCGCGTCGTCACCGACGCCGAAGGCCGCTATTCGTTCCGTACCGTCAAGCCGGGCGGCTACGCGGTGCCGGACAACCGGCCCGGCGACACGATCGGCTGGTGGCGGCCGCCGCATATCCACGTGTCGCTGTTCGGCGCCCATTTCGCGGCGCGCCTGGTGAGCCAGATCTTCTTTCCCGGCGATCCGCTCAACGAGGCCGACCTGATCCTCGGACGCATCCCAGACAAGCGGGCGCGCGAGCGTCTGATCGCGCGTTACGTGCCGCGCACCACGAGCAACTCGGCGGAGGGCGACGCGCCGTTGCTGTTCGCCCACGACATGGTGCTGCGCGGCCGCTTCGAAACCCCATTCGAGGCGCGCTGAGCATGGCGACCACGTCCGCGCGGCGACCGGCGCGCCGCAAAGCGCCCGCGAAGCGCGCCGCGCCCAAGCGCGCCGCGAAGACCGCGACGGCGTTCCCGCCGACCGCGCACCAGACCGTCGGGCCGTTCTTCCCGGCGCAGTTCATCCGGCCGACCGACAACGATCTCGCCGGCCTGGGCGACGGACGGCCGCGCGCGCAGGGCACGCCATGCGTCATCGTCGGCACGGTGCGCGACATCAACGACAACCCGGCGGTCAACATCATCCTGGAGATCTGGCAGGCCAATGCCGCCGGGCGCTTCAATCATCCGAACGACAAGGGCAGCGCGCCGCTCGATCCCCACTTCACCGGCTGGGGCCGCACCTGGACCGACCGCGACGGCGGCTACCGCTTCACCACCGTGAAGCCGGGCGGCTATCAAGCCGGTCCGCGCAGCAACCGCTGGTTCGCGCCGCGCATCGCCATGACGATCGTCGGCTCGGGCCTGATGCGGCCGCTGGTCACCTGTCTCTACTTTCCCGACGAGCCGCTCAACGACGACGACCCCCAGCTCGCGGCGATCCGCGATCCGGACGCGCGCCGGCAGCTGATCCTCGTGCCCGACCATCACGCGGCTGCGCCCGCGGGCGTGCCGGCATACCGCTTCGACATCCGGCTCGGCGGCAAGCTCGCGACGCCGTTCCTGGTCGATTGACGGCGCGACCCTGATCCGCTTCGTGGTCGCGCTGCTCGCGGTCGGTCTCGCGCTCTACGGCGCGCTGCTCGCCGGCCTCTACGTCTTCCAGCGCAAGCTGCTCTATCGGCCGGACACCAGCGTGCCCGACATCGCCGCGGTCGGCATCGCGGCACTGCGCCCGGTCACGCTGACGACCGCAGACGGCCTCGCGCTGCTCGCCTGGTATCTGCCGCCGGAGGCCGACCGGCCCGTGGTCGCGTACCTCCACGGCAACGGCGGTCACATCGGCTATCGAACCGCGCGGCTGCAGCGCTTCCACGCCGCCGGCCTGGGCATCCTGATGGTCGAGTATCGCGGCTACGGCGGCAATCCGGGGCAACCGACCGAGGCCGGCCTCTACGCCGACGCGCGCGCCGGGCTCGACTTTCTCGCGGCGCAGGGCGTGGCACCGACGCGTGCGGTGCTTTACGGCGAGTCGCTGGGCTCGGGCGTCGCGGTCCGCCTGGCGAGCGAGCGGCCGGTCGGTGCCGTGATCCTCGAAACGCCCTACACCAGCGTCGCGGCGGTCGCGCAGGTCCACTACCCCTATGTGCCGGCGCGTCGCATGATCAAGGACCGCTTCGACGCGCTCGCGCGCATCGGCCGGCTACGCGCGCCGGTCCTGGTGCTGTTGGGCGGCCGCGACGTCGTCGTGCCGCCGCGCTTCGGGCAAGCCTTGTTCGACGCCGCGCCCGATCCCAAGGAGCTGTGGATCGCGCCGGACGGCGGTCACGAGAACCTGCGCGATTTCGGCGGGCTCGACGCCGCGGTCGATTTCATCGAGCGGCGCGTGCGCTGAGCATCAGATCGCCGCCAGCCGCGCCCGCACCCGTTGCAGGAACCGCTCGCGCGATGCCGGGCTCGCGCGGTCCATGTCGTAATGCGCGAGGTAGAAGCTGCGCGGGCGGCCGCACATCGGCTTGAGGGCGCGCATCAGCATCTTGCGCGCCGGGTCGCCGGCATAGAGCCGCACCAGCCACCACGGCGAGCCGTAGCTCGTCACCACGCCGAACAGCTTGATGTGGGTCAGCAGCGGCTTGATGCGCCCGCCCTTGAGATCGTGGGTGAAGGCGATGCCCGGCCCCCAGACGCGGTCGAAATAGCCTTTCAGCAGCGCCGGCAGCCCGAACCACCATTGCGGAAAGCAGAACACGATGCCGTCGATGCGCCGCAGCGCGTCGACATAGCCGGCGACGCCCTCATGCCCGTAGCTGGCAAAGTAGCTGCGCCGCTCGGTCTCGCTCAGCGCCGGATCGAAGCCCTCGCGGTAGAGATCGGTGGCGATCACCGTGTGGCCGGCGCGCTCCAGGGTCTCGACGATGGCGCGGAACAGCGCGTGGTTGTAGCTCTCGACCAACGGATGGCAGTGCACGACCTGAATCAGCATCGGGTCGGCTCGGGCTCTTGCCCACCCGTCAGAGCGTCAGCTCCAGCACGTAGAGGCCGCCGGCGAAGCGGTCGACGCAGTAGACGATCTCGTTCTCGTCGACATAGACGTCGTTGATCTGGATCGCGCCGGCGCGCGAGCCCGCGGGCGCCGCGGGCACGAAGTGCGCGACCTCGACCGGCTGAAACGGATTGGCGATGTCGTGCACGCGCAGGCCGCCGTTGAAATAGGTGGCGAACACCAGCGTGCTCGAGCGGAATGCCGGGCCCGGCCGGTTCTCGTGCATGTTGTGCGAGCCGTAGCGCCCACCGCGCCGGCCGAATTCCTCGACGGGCGGCAGCGGCAGAGTGGCGATCGGGACCGGGTTGTCCTCCTTGCGGATGTCGAGCACCCAGGTGAGCTTGGGCCAATCGGCGCCGCCATCGCGCACGCACTCGTCGCTGACGATCAGGAGATCGCGATCGAACAGCGGCATCGCCGTGTGGGTGAAGCCTGGGAACGGCGGATGCGGATTCCAGCGCGCGATCATCTTGGGATGCGCCTTGTCGGCGATGTCGAGGATGACGGCGCCGCCGTCGAGATAGCCGACATAGGCGCGGTCGGGCCGCTCGGGATAGACGTTGGTGTTGTGCGCACGGTGGCCGGAGTCGAATTTCGGATGGCGCGCCGGCGGCGGCGCGTCGTCGCCCTCGCGCACGCCGGGCAGCCACCAGCGTCCGGCCTCCTTGGGCTTGGTCGGGTCGCGCACGTCGATGATCACGTAGGGCTGGTCGTCGAGCGGATTGCGCGGCGTGAAGTCGGGCAGGCCGCTGGCGCAGTGGACGTACTCGCCGTCGACGAACCATACCTGATGGACGCCGCGCGACGCCGGGCCCGAGGAATCGAAGAAGCCGATCGAGCGCGGCGCCTCCGGCTTCGCGATGTCGAACAGCTCGACGCCGGCGGGTTGCAGGCCGACCGTCGCGGTCTGGTAGGCGACCGCCATGATGTCGCCGCACAGCTCGAGCGAGTTCGAGCGCATGCGCCGGTGCGGCAGCTCGGTCTGCACGATCACGCGCGGCTTGCGCGGATCGGTCACGTCGACGCCGGTGAAGTTCTTGGGCGCCGACTCGTGCGCCAGCCACAGGATGCGCCGGCCGTCCTTGGCGACCTGCAGGCTCATGCCCTCGCCGACGCCGCCGTGGCCAGCCAGCGTGTCGTGCGCGATCAGGCGCATGTTGAAGGCGTCGTCTCCGCTCATCCGGTTCTCCCGCCGCATTGCCCGCGCGCCGCGGGCTCGGTCTATACTGACCGCATGACGCTAGCAGGCCCGGGCGCGCGATGCACCAGAGCAGGGCCCCGTGCGACCTTCGGGCCGATCGCGGGGTCGCGCGCCGCATGACGTCGACCGATCTCGGCGCCGGTGCTGCGCCGGCCGCGGGCGGCGCGCAGGCGGAGAAGGGCCCGCTGGTCTGGCGCGACATGGACCAGAAGGCGCTCGACGACGCTTATGACCAGCGCGTCTACGCACCCAACCGCGACCAGGTCCTCGGCCGCTACGCGACCAACAGCGAGGCCGTGCGGGCGCGGCTCGGCGCGCCGCAGCGCCACCGCTACGGCGCCACGCCGATCGAGGCGCTCGACATCTATCCGACCCGACGCGCGGATCATGCGACCGGCGCGCCGATCAACGTCTTCATCCACGGCGGCGCGTGGCTGCGCGGCGCGGCCAAGGATTACGCGTTTCCGGCCGAGCTGTTCGTACACGCCGGCGCGCACTTCGTCGTGCCCGACTTCATCAACGTCGCCGACGCCGGCGGCGACCTGATGCCGATGGCCGAGCAGGTGCGTCGCGCGATCGCCTGGGTCCACCGCAACGCGCGCGACCTCGGCGGCGATCCGAACCGCATCTATCTGTCCGGCCACTCCTCGGGCGCGCATCTCGGCGGCACGGCGCTGATCGCCGATTGGCCGGCGCTCGGCGCGCCGCCCGACGTCGTCAAGGGCGCGCTGCTGTGCTCGGGCATGTACGACCTCGAGCCGGTGCGGCTGTCGGCGCGCTCGAGCTACGTCGCGTTCACCGACGCGATGGAGGACGCGCTCAGCACCCAGCGCCATCTCGTGCGGATCGCCTGTCCGCTCGTGCTCGCCCACGGCACCCGCGAAACGCCGGAGTTCCAGCGCCAGACCCGCGACTTCGCCGCGGCGCTCGCGGCCGCGCGCAAGCCGGTGCAGCTCGTGGTCGGCGACGGCTACAACCACTTCGAGATGTGCGAGACCCTGGCCAATCCCTACGGCCTGCTCGGCCGCGCCGTGCTCGAGCAGATGGGGCTCGCGCCGGCATGATGGCGCGCGCGCCGGTCTCGGTCGTCACGGGCTTCCTCGGCAGCGGCAAGACGACGCTGCTCAATCGGCTCCTGCGCGAACCCGAGATGCGCGGCGCGGCCGTGATCGTCAACGAGTTCGGCGAGATCGGCATCGACCATCTCCTGGTCGAGGCGGCGATCGAGGACGCCGTGCTGCTGCGCAGCGGCTGCATCTGCTGCTCGGTGCGCGGCGACCTGGTCGACACCCTGGGCAGCCTCGAGGAGCGGCGCGCCGGCGGCGCCCTGCCCGGCTTCGACCGCGTGCTGGTCGAGACGACCGGCCTGGCGGACCCGGCCCCCATCCTCCAGACCCTGATGAGCGACCCGACGCTCGTGCCGCGCTATCGGCTGGGCGCCGTGATCGCGACGGTCGATGCCGTCAACGCCGCGGGCCAGCTCGCCGCGTTCGGCGAGGCGGCCAAGCAGGTCGCGGTCGCCGACCGGCTGGCGTTGACCAAGACCGACCTCGTGGACGCCGCCGCGGTCGAGGCGGTGGTGGCGCGGCTGCGCGCGCTCAACCCGACCGCGCCGCTCGCGCGCCTGCCGGGCGAGACCGTGGCGCCCGCCGCGTTGTTCCCGACGACGCCGTTCGATCCGTCGAGCAAGCCGCCCGACGTGCAGCGCTGGCTCGCCGCGCCCGAGAGCGGGCACGAGCACGCGCACGACCACCAGAGCCGGCACGACGCGGCGATCCGCAGCTTCTGCATCACGCTCGACGACCCGGTGCCGTGGCAGGCCTTCAAGGCCTGGCTCGAGTCGGTGGCGTCGCTGCGCGGCAGCGACCTGCTGCGCCTCAAGGGCCTGGTCAACGTCGCGGGCGAAAGCCGGCCGATCGCGGTGCACGGCGTCCAGCACGTGTTCCACCCGCCGACCCGGCTCGCCGCCTGGCCCGACGCCGACCGCCGCACCCGCCTGGTGTTCATCACGCGCAACATCGACGCCGCACCGCTCGCGGCGGCGCTTCACGCCGTCATCGCACGCGCGACGCCCTAGTCAGTGCGCGCCGCCCTTGGGGGCGTCGGGCTGCTTGAGCGGATGGGCGCGCGCGAACGCGTCGATCGCCATGCAGGCGTCGACGATCCGGCGCGCCGTCGGGTAGGGCGCGGTGTCGACGTTGAAGTAGCCGGCGCCGATCGAATGCGCGACCAGGCAGATGTCCGCGATCGTCGGCTGGTCGCCCTGGCAGAATTTCCCGGTGCCCGGGTCGTGCGTCAGGTTGGCCTCGAGCGCCTCGAAGCCCTTGGTGAGCACCATGTGGATCCATTTCAGGCGCTGCGCCTCGTCGAGCTTGAACTCGCGCTCGAAGAAGTTGCGCACGCGCGGCACCAGCAGCGGGTGGGAGTCGGCCGCATGGATCATGGCGAGCCCGCGCACGCGCGCGCGGGCGCGCGGCTCCTTCGGCAGCAGCGGCGGCGTCGGATGGGTCTCGTCGAGATACTCGATGATCGCCAGCGACTGGAACAAGGGCGGCCCGTCGCCGTCGACCAGGGTCGGCAGCATCATCTCGGGATTGATCTTGCGATAGGCGTCGGTGAGCTGCTCGCCCTTGGAGAGATCGACATAGGCGTCCTCCGTCGCGATGCCCTTCAGGTTGAGCGCGATGCGCACGCGCAACGTCGCGAGCGAGCGCCAGTGGCCATAAAGCTTCATGAGCGTTCCTCCGCGCTTGCCGACACGATCTGTCGATGCTTGTCGTCGGGCGGACGCTATCGGGTTTCGATCCAAATTGTCCACGCATTCGCGCGAGCGAGACGGAATTGTTGATGCGGCGACCCGTTGCCCCCGGAGTGCGACACAGAGGATGGGAACGACAGATCATGAAGGCATTGCTGATCGCGGCGTCGGTCGCCGCATTGACGATGGGCGGCGCGGCCTACGCCGCCTCGGGCAGCTCGGGCTCGGACAATCCGCAGGCCAGCCCGAACTCCGGCTATCCCGGCATGCCGGGCTCGAGCGCGACCTCGGGCGGCAGCATGGCGAACCCCGGCGGCGCGCCGAACGCCTATGCGCCTGGGCCGCAAGGTCCGGCATCGACCAGCACCGGACAGGTCGCGCCGCAAACCAACAGCAGCTACGGCTCGAGCGGCTACTCGACGAGCCCGCCTCCGGCCGGCACCGGCGCGGTTCCGTCGGAGGACAATCCGACCGCCAAATATCGTCCCGGCGCGCACGGCGGCTGATCGCCGGCGCGCATCCGACATCGCCTGACGCGAGCGGCGCCGATCCACATCGGCGCCGCTTTCGCCGTCAGATCACCGCGATGGCGTTGATCTCGATCAGATAGCGCTCGTCGACCAGGCCGCTGACCTGGACCATGGTCGAGGCCGGCGGCTCGCTCGGAAAGAACTCGCGGCGCACCGCATGGATCTTCTGGAAGGCGGCGGGTGCGATCTCGCGCGTGTAGACGTCGACCCGCATGATGTCCTCGAGCTCGCCGCCGGCCGCGCGCACCGCGGTGCGCAGGTTCTCGCAGACCTGACGCGTCTGCGCGGCGATGTCGCCCACGCCGACCACCTCGCCGGCGTCGTTGGTCGCGACCAGCCCCGAGATGAACACCATGGTGCCGGGCTTGGCGGCGACGACGGTCGACCACACGCCCTTCGGCTTGGCGAGCCCCTGGGGCAGCATGGCTTGCTTGGCGACGCTCATGACGATCCTCCCCGAATTGCGGTCACCGTCATCCCCGCGCAAGCGGGGATCCAGGAGTCGAGCAGCGGTGCTCGTGGCTCTGGATGCCGCTTTCGCGGGCATGACGATATCGTTGCAGTCGACGGTCAAACGCCTTCCTAGGCCTCGCGGACGGTGCGCAGGAAGCTCGCCATCTCGCCCTTGAGGCGGTCGGACTGGCGCGCCAGCTCCTCGGCGGCGATCAGCACCTGGCCGGCGGCGCTGCCGACCTCGTTGGAGGCCTGCGAAACGCTGGCGATGTTGGTCGACACCTCGTCGGTGCCGTGCGCCGCCTGGGCGACGTTGCCCGCGATGTCGCGCGTCGCCGCGCCCTGCTGCTCGACCGCGGCGGCGATGGCGGCCGAGATCTGGTTCATCTCGCCGATGGTCGCGCCGATCGCGCGGATCGCCGTCACGGCCTCGCCGGTCGTGGTCTGGATCGCGCCGATCTGCGTGGCGATCTCCTCGGTTGCCTGCGCGGTCTGGTTGGCCAGGCTCTTGACCTCCGAGGCGACCACAGCGAAGCCCTTGCCGGCGTCGCCGGCGCGCGCCGCCTCGATGGTCGCGTTGAGCGCCAGCAGGTTGGTCTGCGCGGCGATGTTCTGGATCAGGCCGACGACCTCGCCGATCTTCTCGGCGGCCTTGGCCAGGCTCTCGACGGTGACGTCGGTGCGCCGGGCGTCCTCGACCGCGCGCGCGGCGATCTGCGAGGAGCGCTCGACCTGCTGGCCGATCTCGCCGATCGAGGCGGTCAGCTCCTCGGTCGCCGAGGCCACCGTCTGGACGTTGGCGCTCGCCTGGCTCGACGCGTTCGACACCTGGGCGGCGCGCTTGGTCACCGCCTCGGCGGTGCCGGTCATCGAGCGCGCCGAGCCCTGCATCTGGCTCGCCGCCGTGGCGACCACCTGAACGATGCCGCCGACGTTCTGCTCGAACGAGTCGGCCAGCGCGATCATCGACTGGCGGCGCTCGGCGGCGGCGGCCTCCTCGCGCTGCTTCTGCTCCTCGCGCAGGCGCGCGCGTTCCACCGACGCCTGCTTGAGCACCTCGAGCGCGCGCGCCATCGCGCCGATCTCGTCGGTATTGTCGCGCGACGGAATCGCGACCGAGTTGTCGCCGTCGGCGATCTTGCCCATCGCCGCCGTGATGCCGGCGATCGGATGGATGACGCTGCGGCTGATCAGCACGGCGCACACGATCCCGATCAGCAGCACGGCGCCGCCGATCAGCTTCTGCAACGTCATGGTGTCGGCGATCCTCGCCTCGGTCTCCTGCCGGACGCCGACCAGGTCGTGCCCGAGCGCGCCCTGGATCTTCTCGAGCGTGTCCTGGATCGTGCCGATGCGCGGCACGATCTCCTTGTCGAACAGGCTCTCGCTCTTCAAGGTCGCGCCCGCCAGCGACTCGAAGGTCTGGGTGTAGTCGGTGAGCGCGCTGCGCACGGGGTCGATCTGCGCGCGCACCGCCTCGGGCAGGTCGGCCGCGCCGAGCGCGTCGAGCTGCTGCAAAGCGCGCGGCGCGTTGCGCTTGATCAGGTCGATCGCCGTCGGGTCCTTGCTGGCGAGGAAGCGCCACACCCCGACGCGCACCAGCTGGAAGCTGCGGTCGAGCCGGCTGGCCGCGGCGACGATCTGGGTGTTGGCGGCGGCCGCGGCCTCGCTCAGCTTGTCGACGCTCTGGGTCAGCGTGTCGCCCGCCGTGCTGAGCTTCGCCCGGTCGGCCTGCATCTGCTGGGCCGAGGCGGCCAGCGTCTCGCGGTTGACGCGCAGCCCGCCGATCGCCTGCGCCAGGGTCTCGTAGGCCCGGCGACGCTCGTCCGACAGGCTGGTGTGCTGGGCTTCGTCGAGCAGATGCCCGGCGCGCACCTCGGCCTCGGCGGCGTGCTCGAGCTCCGAGCCGTCCCCGAAGGCGCGGAAGCGCAGCATGGCGAAACGGATCGCCTCGAAGCTGTCGCCGATCGCCGCGGCCCGCGAGTCGAGCTCGGACAGCGCGCTCATGCGCGCGACCTGGCCGCCGATGCCCGAGAGCTGCCAGAACGCGAAACCGGCGAGCCCGAGGCTGAGCACGACCAGGAGGCCGAAACCGCCGTTGATCCGGGTCCTGATGCCGAGGAACGATGCCATGGTTGCACCTTATTCGGGGTCGAGACCCGGCAGCGCCGACCGGGCCGCCACACCTACCGCCTTGCGCAGAATGAATCAAACAAATGAAGCGTATGGGTCAATCCGCGGAAAGCCGCATGTCGCTTCGGCTTGCCCGCGCGCGAGGGCACGCTAGGCTGGGCGCCATGGCGCTCTTTACATGACGGGCCTTCCATGACGATCCATGTCGGCATCGGCGGCTGGACGTTCGCGCCCTGGCGCGGCGTGTTCTACCCCAAGGGGTTGCCGCAGGCGCGCGAGCTCGCCTACGCCGCCGAGCACCTGAGCTCGATCGAGATCAACGGCACGTTCTATCGCACCCAGAGCCCGGCGAGCTTCACGAAGTGGGCGAGCGAGGTGCCGAAAGGCTTCGTGTTCGCGCTCAAGGGCCCGCGCTACGCCACCCACCGCAAGCCGCTCGCCGAGGCCGGCCCGTCGATCGAGCGCTTCCTCGCCTCGGGGCCGCTGACCCTGGGCGACAAGCTCGGCCCCATGCTGTGGCAGTTCGCGCCGTTCACCAAGTTCGACCCGGACGATTTCGGCGCCTTCCTTGCCCTGCTGCCGGCCGAGCGCGACGGCCGGCGCCTGCGCCACGTCGTCGAGGCGCGCCACCCGAGCTTCTCGGACCCCCGCTTCATCGCGCTCTTGCGCGAGCACAAGGTCGCCAACGCCATCGTCGAATCGGACAAGCACGCGCTCGCCGAGGACCTGACCGCCGATTTCGTCTATGCGCGGCTCGAGCGCGCCCAGGCCGACGAGGCGACCGGCTACCCCAAGAAGGATCTCGACCGCTGGGCCAAGCGCATCGGCGAATGGGCGGCCGGCCGCGAGCCGGCCGACGCCAAGCGCCTGTCGGACAAGCCGGCCGCCAAGGCCAACACCCGCGACTGTTTCATCTACTTCATCAGCGGCGCCAAGGAGCGCAACCCCGCCGCCGCCATGGCGATGATCGAGCGGCTGGGACGGTAGGCGCGGGGCACGCGCCCTGTTCCAGCAGGCTGGATGCAGGGCCTCTCCCCGCCGACGTGCGGGCACACGTCCGTCGTCCATATCTCTGCGCGCGATCATGAAGAGAGGTGTCGCAGATCAAACGTGACATGAGCAGGGCTTGCTCATGTCGCTGGACCGGGTCGTCCATCCCCCCACCCATCCCTCCCCCTCACGGGGGGGAGGGATGGGGGGTGATGCTGAGGCCTACTCCGCCGCCTGGCGCTTCGGGCCGGGCACCGCGAAATCGTGCAGCTCGATGTCGGCGAGCAGGGGATCGTCGGTGGTGGCGACCTCGTTCTCGACCAGGCCGCCGCAGCCGGGGCAGAAGAACTGCCGGAACACCGGGGCGGCGTCGATGAAGCGCTCGGGCGCGCGCGCGTGCGGGTTGCCGGCGGTCATCGGGTTGTCCTCGCGGATGCAGCCGTCCTTGTAGTTGGCGCTCGCCGGGCCGAGGTCGGTCGCGCAGCGCGCACAGGTCAGATGCGGCGCGTTGCCGTCGAGCCGCAGCGCCACGTGCTCGGTGACCTGGAGCACCGGCGGGCCCGACAGCTTGCGCGGCAGCTTGTGTCCCTGGCCGCCGTGGCGCTTGACGCGCGCGGCGCGCGTGTCGGCGCGCAGTTTGTCGGTCGCGGCGCGGTCGACCGCGCCCGCCGCATCGAGCACCACGCCGTAGAGCGCGCGCGCCGAGGCGACCGAGACGTCGCCGTTCTCGACGTCCTCCTGGACGCTCGCCGGGTCGCGGTCCATCGGGTCGCCGAAGCCGCCGGCGGCCGACCAGGTCACCGCGTAGACGTCGGCCGGCTCCTGGATGAAGTTCTCCTGGCGCAGCTGCAGCTCGACGGGCTCGCCGGTGAGCTCGCCCAGATCCTCGACCATGCGGCGCGCGCTGTGGCGCTCCAGCACGTTCGAATGCTTGAGGAACCGGTAGACGTTGGGCGTCGCGGGGTAGCCCCCCATCATGCCGGTCGAGGTCGGCAGCGCGTTGCCGGAGGACAGCGTGTCCTGCGTGATCCTGTCGGTGTTGTGCGGGATGAAGCAGCTCTCGGCCGACAGGCCGCCGCGGAAGCGTCCCGCGCCGCCGGAATCCGGCACCTCCTTGCGATAGAGGAACAACAACGGGAAATTCTGCTCGGTGTGCTCGATGTTGGGCAGCTTGCAGATCGGCGTGCGCGCCTGGCCGCCGGTCGAGATGCCGTCATGGTGCGAGAACGCGCCGACCGCGCCGCCGATCGGATCGACCAGCAGGTAGCCGTAGCGGTCGCCCCACTGGTCGGTGCCGCGGAAGATGGTCGCCGGCCACTGGCTGGTGCCGCCGATGCACATGATGTCGTCGCGCATCTCGGCGTCGGGATAGATCATCTTCGAGATCACGTTGTAGGCCGGGTAGAGCGAGATCTCCATCGACTGGATCGGCGCGGTCGACACCGAGGCCGGGAAGTCGGCGCAGTTGAACGTGCCGGGCGACGGGTCGAACACGATGTGGCGCAGCGCGCCGCCGACCGACAGATACTGGTCCCAGCACAGGAGCTCGTTGACCGCCACCATGATGGAGCCGCGCCAGCCCGAGTAGGTCGCGTTCATCGCGCCGTCCTGCGGCGCAGTGCCCTCGTTCTCGAACACGAGGCGGTCGCCCTCCTTGCGGCAGGTCAGCACGACGCGGTGGATGCGCCGGTCGCCCGGCCGGCAGCACTCGACGTAGGTGCGGTCGCGCCACACGCCGTCGGGCAGGCGCGACAGCTTCTGCAGGAACACGCGCTCGCCGTTGTCGATGATGCGCTTCATCACGCCCTTGACGGTCGCGGCGCCGTAGCGGCGGATCAGCTCGAGCACGCGGGCGCGCGCCGTCGTGTTGCCGGCGAGCTGGGCGCGGAAGTCGAGCGCGACCATCTCGGGCTTGCGCGAGGCGCGCAGATAGAGTTCTTCGATGTCGCGGCGGATCTCGTCGTTCTCGATGATCTTGATCGGCGGGATCAGGATGCCCTCGTCGAACGCGTCGCGCGCCGACGGGCAGAAGCTGCCCGGCGTGATGCCGCCGATGTCGTACTGGTGCAGGCAGTTGGTCACCCAGCAGAACAGCTCGCCTTGCCAGAACACCGGGCAGATCAGCATGACGTCCTGCTGGTGTGCTGCGCCGACCCACGGGTCGTTGGCGAGGAACATGTCGCCCTCGCGGATGCCCGGGTTGTCGGAGCGATGCTCGAGGATCCATTTCACCTGGGTGTCGGTGACGCCCGACATGTATTGCATGTAGGGCCCGAAGAACACGAACTCGGCGTCCTCGGTCAGGATCGACGGATTGAGGTCGAGCGCGTACATGGCGACCGGCGAGCCCGAGATGCGCTGGATGGTCGCGCCGTGCTCTTCGTTGATGTTCCACAACGCATGGCGGATCACCTCGAAGGTGACGGGATCGACCCGCGCGTCCCACTGCTTGTGCAGCCTGAGCTTGGGCGAGATC
>DATJNS010000172.1:0-3730 GCA_035507915.1 Candidatus Sulfotelmatobacter sp. | reverse complement strand
GAAGGTCGCGCGCAGCCCGTGCTGCTCGGCGAGCCGCTTGACCATGAACTTGAAGAAGGCGTGGCGGTCCGCGGTGACCAGGCAGTCGTCGTAGGTCCAGTTCATCTCGAACTGGCCGTTGGCGTCCTCGTGGTCGGTCTGATAGGGGCCCCAGCCGAGCGCCAGCATGGCGTCGTTGATTGCGCGCAAGAGCTCGTAGCGGCGCAGCAGCGCCGCCTGGTCGTAGCACGGCTTCGGCTGCCGGTCGGCGCCGTCGGCGATGCCCGACGCGTCCGGCTGAAGGACGAAGAACTCGGCCTCGACGCCGGTCTTCATGCGATAGCCGAGCTTGCGCGCCGCCTCGATCTGGCGCTTGAGCACGATGCGCGGCGCATGCGCGAGCGGCTGGCCGTTGATGTGGACGTCGCCGGCGAGCCACGCGAGCTCGGGCTGCCAGGGCAGCTGGATCAGGCTGTCGGCGTCCGGGATCACGAACATGTCGGGATCGGCCGGCGTCAGGTCGAGGTGGGTCGCGAAGCCGGCGAAGGTCGCGCCGTCGCGCTGCATCGGGCCGATCGCCGCCGCCGGCACCAGCTTGGCGCGCAGCACGCCGAACAGATCGACGAAGCTGATCAGGAAATACGCGATCTTCTTGTCCCGCGCGACTTTCGCCAGATCCTTCGCCATCGCCGACCCCCGCCTTAGAGCATGCCACGCGTCACCCCCCTTCCCAACCTTCCCCCTCAAGGGGGGAAGGGGTTCGGTGGTGCAGGCGGCGCGATCGGACCCCCTCCCCCCTTGAGGGGGAGGGATGGGGAGGGGGGTGCACGTCGCCGCGCGGTCATCGCCCCGGGATCCAGTCGGTGCCGGCGAGCGGCACGCCCGCCATCGCGGCGGCCTCGACGGTCAGCGCCGCCAGATCCTCCGGCTCGAGATTGAGGACGTGCGACTTGCCGCAGGCGCGCGCCAGGGTCTGCGCCTCGAGGGTCAGGGTCGTCAGGTAGTTGCGCACGCGGCGCGCGCCCTCGGCGACGTCGAGCCGCCCCTCGAGCATCGGGTCCTGGGTCGTGATGCCGACCGGGCAGCGGCCGGTGTGGCAATGATGGCAGGCGCCCGGCTCGGTGCCGAGCGCGCGATAATCCTCTACGTGGAGCGGCCGGTTGCAGTTGAGCGCGATCAGCGCCGCGGTGCCGATCGACACCGCGTCGGCGCCCATCGCGAGCGCCTTGGCGACGTCGGCGCCGCTGCGGATGCCGCCCGAGATCACGAGCTGCACCTTGCGGTGCATGCCGAGCTCCTGCAGCGCCTCGACGGCCTGGCGCAGCGCCGGCAGGGTCGGGATGCCGGCATGCTCGATGAAGACGTCCTGGGTCGCGCCGGTGCCGCCCTGCATGCCGTCGAGCACGACCACGTCGGCGCCCGCCTTGACGGCCAGCGCGACGTCGTATTTCGGGCGCGCCGAGCCGACCTTGACGTAGATCGGCTTCTCCCAGTCGGTGATCTCGCGCAGCTCGTGGATCTTGATCTCGAGATCGTCCGGGCCGGTCCAGTCGGGATGCCGGGAGGCGCTGCGCTGGTCGATCCCCGCCGGCAAGGTGCGCATCTCGGCGATCCGCTCGGTGATCTTCTGGCCGAGCAGCATGCCGCCGCCGCCCGGCTTGGCGCCCTGGCCGACCACGATCTCGATCGCCTCGCAGCGCCGCATGTGATCGGGATCCTGGCCGTAGCGCGACGGCAGCACCTGGTAGACCAGCTTGTCGGAAGCTTCGCGCTCCTCGGCGCTCATGCCGCCGTCGCCGGTCGTCGTGCTGGTGCCCATCGCCGAGGCGCCGAGGCCGAGCGCGCGCTTGGCGCTGGCGCTGAGCGCGCCGAAGCTCATGCCCGCGATGGTGATCGGGATCTTGAGCTCGAGCGGCTTTTTCGCGAAGCGCGTGCCGAGCACGACGTCGGTCGCGCAACGCTCGCGATAGCCTTCGAGCGGATAGCGCGAGATCGAGGCGCCCAGCAGCACCAGATCGTCGAAGCTGGGCAGCCGTCGCAGGGTGCCGAAGCCGCGAATGTCGTAGATGCCCTGGTCGGCGGCGCGCTGGATCTCGGCGATGACCTCGGGCGAGAACGCGGCCGAGCGGCGCAGCGGCGGGCGCCCGTCCGCGGGGTCGTCAGTAGGCGGCGGCATGGTCGACGTGGAAGTGGTAGAGCCGGCGCGCCGAGCCGTAGTGCCGGAACGACGTTGCGTCCGCGGCGATCCCGGCGCGCTCGAGCAGCGCCGCGACGCGCGCGACGTCGGCGTCGGTCATGTCCTTCTCGATGCAGTCGGCGCCCAGGCTCGCGACCTTGCCGGCGACGAAGATGTCGGCTTCGTACAGCGAGTCGCCGAGATCGGCGCCGGCGTCGCCGCACACCACCAGCGCGCCGGCCTGGCCCATGAAGCAGCTCATGTGGCCGATCGCGCCGCCGACCACGATGTCGACGCCCTTCATCGAGATGCCGCAGCGCGCGCTGGCATCGCCCTCGATCACCACCAGGCCGCCGCGGCCCGCCGCCGCCGCCGACTGCGAGGCGTTGCCGGTCACCCGCACGACGCCGCTCATGATGTTCTCGGCGAGGCCGGTGCCGGCATGGCCATGCACGGTCACGCTGGCTTCCTGGTTCATGCCGGCGCAGTAGTAGCCGACGTGGCCCTCGATCTCGATCTGCAGCGGCACGGTCAGGCCGGCGGCGAGCGCGTGCGCGCCGCGCGGATTGACGACGCGCCACAACCGCTCGTTGGTGTCGGCGGGCAGGTGGTGGAGGCGTTCGTTGAGCGCGCGCACCGAGGTGCGGGCGAGGTCGACGTCGATCACGCGGTCGACCCTTGGCGCTGCCAGCTGTAGACGGTCGCCGGCTGCGGCTCCCAGATGGTCGCCCGATCGGCGCCCGGCAGCGTGGCGATCGCGCGATACTCGGTCGCCATGGCGACCCAATCGTCGGTCTCGCCGACCACCGCCGGCTTGCAGGCGATCGCGTCGCGCACGATCGCGAAGCCGTCGCGCGTGCCGACCGCGAAGGTGTAGAAGCCGTCGAGATCGGCCAGCCCCTGCTCGAGCGCGCGGTCGAGCGTGTCGCCCTGGCGCATGCGATGCGACAGATAGCCGGCCGCCACCTCGCTGTCGTTGTCGGTCGCGAAGCGGATGCCCTCGCGCTGCAGCGCCCGGCGCAGGCGGTTGTGGTTCGACAGCGAGCCGTTGTGCACCAGGCAGAGATCGGCGCCGCTCGAGAACGGGTGCGAGTGCTCGGTCGTGACCGCGCTCTCGGTCGCCATCCTCGTGTGGCCGAGCGCGTGGGTTCCGTGGAGCCCGGCGAGGCCGTAGCGCTGCGCGACCGCGGCCGGCAGCCCGACATCCTTGAAGACCTCGATGCGCGCGCCGAAGCCGAACAGGCGGACCGTCGGATGATGCCGCGCCAGCCAATCGCGCAGCGCGGCCTCGTCGGCGCGCACGGTGAACACGGTATGCGAGCCGTGACGGTCGGGCGCACCCTCGAGCGGAAAGGCGGCGCCGAGCGCGCGTTCCAAGGCGGCCCAGTCGATCGCCGGGTCGGGGCTGTAGAGCGTCGCCTTGACCGCGCCGGCGGGCGCCGCGTCGCCGTAGATCGCGAAGCCGGTGCTGTCGGGCCCCCGGTCCGCGAGCTCGTCGAGCATGCCGCCGAGCATCCGGCCGAGCGCGTGGCTCTCGCGGTCGCGCTTCAGGAACAATCCGGCGATGCCGCACAT
>DATJNS010000171.1:0-37118 GCA_035507915.1 Candidatus Sulfotelmatobacter sp. | reverse complement strand
TGACATCCGCCGTGACGCTGGCTTTGGTGGCGTCCTGCTTGTGCTGCTTGCCGACGTAATCGAGGGCCCCGCCGAAGCACGCGGCGTAGCCGGCCGCGAACAGATGCTCGGGCGTCGTGGTGTTGGGCAGGCCCGGTCCGCCCATCTCCTTGCGGACCGAGAGGTTTACGCTGACCGAGCCGTCGGTGGTCTCCGAATGTCCGTTGCGGCCGCCGGTGTTGACGGCCGTCGCGGTGACCAGCGGTTTGATCGTGTAGGCGGGCATGCCATCCTCCTTCGTTGAGCTCGCTCTTGGAACGCTCCAGGGGCAACGATGATTCGCAGGACGAAACTCCCGGCCAGGCTGCCGTCACGCGCCGTCGATCGCGATGATGACGTCGGTTGCCGCCTGTCGGCGCAGCGCGATCAGCGGCTGGTATTCGGGCGAGCAATAGAACGCCTGCAGCGCCGCCATGTCGGGGAACGCGATCACGGCGACCCGATTGGGACGCCAGTCGCCCTCCAGCACGTCATGGCTGCCGGCGCGGGTCAGGTAGCGGCCGCCGAAACGCTCGATCAGCGGAACCGCCTGACGGAGATAGTCGGCGAACAGGGCTTCGTCGGTGATGACGTGCTCGCCGATCCAATAGGCCGGCATGGGCTCGCTAGAACGGCTTGTCGCCGCGGATCGTCACGCGATGGCCGTAGCGGCGCTGCGGATGATAGTCGTAGATCGCCCGATGCTGGACGCAGCGGTTGTCCCACAGCGCGACCGAGTTCGGCTGCCAGTGGAACCGGCATTGGAACTCGGGCGTCTCGATGTGCTCGAACAGGAAGTCGAGGATCGCAGCGCTCTCGCGCGCCGGCAGGCCGGCGATGTGGGTCGTGAAGCCGCGACTGACGAACAGCGCCTTGCGGCCGGTGACCGGATGCGTGCGCACGATCGGGTGCTCGGCGCGCGGCAACGCCTTGTCGGTCTTGGCGTCGTAGGTCGCTCGCGTATAGACGTGGCCGCTGTCGTGGATCGCGGTCAGGCCGTCGATGTGCGCCTTCATGCGCGGCGACAGGGTCTCGTAGGCGCGGTACATGTTGGCGAACGCCGTGTCGCCGCCGCCGTCGGGCGGCACCTCGGTCAGATAGAGGATGCTGCCCATCGGCGGCTCGGGCTGGCAGGACAGGTCGGAGTGCCAGACCTCGCCGGTCGCCTGGAGCGTGGTCTCGTCCGACTTGACGACGCGGATCTCGGGGTGCCCGGCGATGCTGGAGCTTGCCGCCGGATGGACGATCGGCTCGCCGAAGCGGCGGCCGAACGCGATGTGCTCCTCGACGGTCATCCGCTGGTCGCGGAAGAACACGACCAGGTTCTCCATCAAGGCGTCATGGATTTCGTGAAATTCCCGGTTGCCGAGGGATCTCGACAGGTCGACGCCGCCGATCTCGGCGCCGATGACAGGGGTGACCTTGCGGACCTGGATGGTTTGGCGTTCCACGTGGGTGTCCTCCCGGAGGGTCGTCATAGCAAGCCAAGTCTCGGCGCGCGGCGCAACCTCAGATCGCCCGCGTGATGCCGCCGTCGATGTCGAACAGGGCGCCCGTGATGTGGCCGGCGCGCGACGACGCGAGGAACGCGGCGGCGGCGGCGATGTCCTCGGGTTCGCCGAAGCGTCCCAGCGGAATGTCGGCGCACACCAGCCGCTTCGCCTCGACGTCCGAGATGCCGAGCTCGACCGCCTTCTGGTGCACGACGTAGCGCATGCGGTCGGTCTCGATCGGGCCCGGGTTGATGGCGTTGACCAGGATGTTGTCGGGTGCGCCGACCTCGGACAGCACTTTGGTGAGGTTGAGCAGGGCCGCGTTCGTGATCCCGGCGGTCAGCGCGTATGTGTGCGGCGACTTGCCGTGCGTGCCGTTGATGATGACGATCCGCCCCTGCTTGCGCCGCTGCATGCCCGGCATCACGGCACGGCAACTCCGGATCTGCGGCAGCAGCTTGACGTCGAACACGGCGTGCCAGTCGGCATCCGTGAGCTCGGTGAACGGCTTGTTGGGCGGGCCGCCCGAGTTGGCGATCAGAACGTCGATGCAACCGAAGCGCCGTTCGGTTTCGCGCACCAGGGAGTCGATGTCGTCGCCACGCGTGCAGTCGGCGCGGATCGCCTCGACGGTGGCGCCGGTAGCCTGGCGCAGCGTGGTCTGCGCCGCTTCGAGCTTGCCGGCGTCGCGCGCCGCGATCACGACCTTGGCGCCCTCGGCGGCGAATTCCTTGGCGATCGCGTAGCCGAGGCCGCCGCTCGCCGCGGTGATCACGGTCACCTTGTCCTTCAAACCCAGATCCACTGCCGCCTCCCTCGGGAACTCTTGCCGCTCAGGCGTCCAGCGCGTCGGCATCCTGGTGCGCGCGCCGGCACTCCTCGCGGATCTGCATCATGATGTCGCGCCGGAGATCGTTGAACGCCGCCGTCGTCAGCATGTCGACGGTGCGCGGGCGCTCCAGCGCGATCGGAATGCGCGAGCGGATGGTGCCCGGCCGCGCCGTCATGACGTAGACGACGTCGGCGAGCAGGATCGCCTCGTCGATGTCGTGGGTGATGAACAGCACGGTGCGCTTCAACTCTTCCCAGGTCTGCAGGAGCAGCTCCTGCATCTCCAGGCGGGTCTGGGCGTCGAGCGCGCCGAACGGTTCGTCCATCAGGAAGATGCGCGGATGCATCATCAGGGTACGGGCGATCCCGACGCGCTGCTTCATGCCGCCGGACAGCTGGTCGGGCAGGTGGCGGGCGAATCTCTCCAGCCCGACCAGGCGCAGATAGCGGCGCGCCTCGGCCTCGTAGTCGCGACGCGTACGGCCGTTGATCTTCGGGCTGAACACGACGTTGTCCCAGACCGTGAGCCAGGGGAACAGCGCCGGCTCCTGGAACACGACGGCGCGATCGGTGCCCGGCCGGGTCACCGGCTCGCCGAAGAACGACACCGCGCCGCCGGTGAGCGACTCGAAGCCCGCGATGGCGTTGAGCAGGGTCGACTTGCCGCAGCCGCTCGGGCCCAGGACGGCGACGAACTCGCCGTCGGCGATCTCGAGGTCGACGCCGCTCAGCGCCAAGAGGCCGTGGCGCCCGCCGAACAGCTTTTCGCCGCGCTCGATCTTGACCGCCGGAACCGGAGAGGCGTCGCGCTCGCTCATTCGCTGTGCAGCCGTTTCCAACCGAGCAGGCGTGCCTGCAGCAGCACGATCAAGCGGTCGGACAGAAAGCCGAGCAGGCCGACCGTGATCATGTCGGCGACGACGATCTCCATGCGCGCGATGTAATAGGCGTCCCACAGCACGTAGCCGACCCCGGCCTTGACCGAGATCATCTCGGCGACCACGAGCACGGTCCAGGCATAGCCGACGCCGAGACGCATGCCGGTGAATACCGAGGGCAGGGCGTTCGGCAGGATGACGCGCAGCAGCAGCTGGCGGTCCGACGCCCCCATCATGCGTGCCGCGCGCACGAGGTTCTTGTTGATGTCGCGCGCGCCGTGCGTGCTGCTGATGAAGATCGGGAAGAAGGCGCTCAGGCTGACCAGGAAGATCGCGTTGGCGTCCTCGATGCCGAACCACGCGATGGCGAACGGGATCCAGGCGGTGATCGGGATCGGCCGGACAGCTTGAATCGACGGATCGATCAGCCGCGCGGCGAGGTTGCTCCAGCCGACCACGATGCCGAGGGGCGCGCCGACGCAGAGGCCGATCGCATAGCCCTCGAGCACGCGGCGCGCCGAATAGACGACGGTCGCGAGCCACGTCCCGCTGTAGGCGTCCATCATCTTCGCGGCGGGGTTGCCGAACACCCAGTACCACCAGCCGCGCAGCACCGCCTGGGGCTGCGGGATGATCCCCGGCGGCAGCGCGCCCAGCCGCCCGAGCACGTACCAGAACCCGAGGAACGCCAGCGGTACCACCGGGTAGAGGGCGAGCCGGAGCCCCGCGCGCCAGGCGGCTGCGCCCGCGCCCGCCGTCCGCCCGGCGGATGCTCGCGTCGAAGGGGCCGGTCGGTCGGGCACGGCGGTGTCGATCACGGACGCCTCAGGGTTCGGGCGTGTATTTCAGCAGCGGAAAGGCGAGCGGCCGCGCCCTCAGGGCCTCCGCTTCGACACGCGCGAGCTGCTGCAGCGCACGCTCGCCGGCCGCAATGCCGTCGGGTGCGGCCCCGCGCACGAAGGGCGCGCGCAGCTCCTCGATCGCCTCGATCGCCTCAACGAGCGCCTTGGCCGCAACCTCGAAGCGCCGATAGTCGATGACGTCGAGGAACTCGGTGTGGATGACGTCGCGGTCGTCGGGCCGGATGCCCAGCACGTGCAGCGCCATGTTGACGTAGTGGTTCGCCGCCAGCATGGCGCCGTCGATGCACATCTCGTAGTCGCTCGGCCGGAGCTTGGCGAGCGTCCGCCGGATCCGCTCGGCCTTGGCCCGATGCGCCGCCGGCGTCACGACGGCGAGCGCCCGGGCTCGGCGAGGATCGTTTGGAACGCCGCCATCGCGCCGCGATAGGCATCGGCGCAGGCGGCGGCGAGCTCCCGCGTGACCGGCTGGCCGCCGCGCACGTGGGTTTCGCGCAGGTCCTCGATCACGTGCAGGCCCGCCGCGGCCGCCAGGATGCGTTCGGGCACCGGCGCCCGGCACGGCGGCAGGCCGATGTGGATGACGTCGCCCGGTTCGGCGAACATGCGCTTCCAGCGCCACGGCGCGATCGGCTTGGGCTCGACGTAGAGCCCCGGGATCTGGTGCGGGAAGTAGTCGAAGGGCTGCGTCACCCCGAGATGGTGAAGCGCGGCGTTGAGCGCGTTGGTCGCGGCGCTCATGCACGCCCACATCCAGATCTCGAAATCCTCGATCGGGTCGAGCCGCCCGATCAGATCGGAGAGCCGAGCGATCTTCTCCTCGTGGGCGGCGATCTCCATCGCGAAATCCTAGGGGTCGCCCCCGGCCGGCGGAACGGACCGGCGCAGAATATCAGCTATTCGCTCGGAAAGGACGCCATCTGGTCGCTGCGGCGTCCGGCCGTCCGGTCGACCACTCGGCCGACCCAGGTGCCGTCGGCGATCAGATCGCGGACCTCCTCGCCGATCAGCTCGATCAGCTTGCGGGTCGCCACCGACAGGCCGCCCTTGACCGGCACGACGACACCGAGCGGGCGGGAGACCGCCGGGTCGACGATGCGGGCCGCCGAGAGCAGGCCGCGCTTCACCTCGTCGTCGATGGCGGCGTGCGGCAGGATCGTGTAGCCGGCGCCGTCGATCACGAGCTGCTTGATGGCCGGGATCGAGTCGACCTCGACGGTGAAGGTCGCCGTGGTGCCGAGCTGGGTCGCGACGTGGGCGACGCGCGTGCGCAGCGTGCTCGGCAGATCGGGCATCACGAGCGGGTGCGCGACGATCTCGCGGAATGGAACGGTGGCAGCGGTGGTGATGCGGTCGCCTGCCGGTCCGACCAGATAGAGCGTCTCCTCGACCATCATCACGGCCTCGAGGTAGCGATAGACACCCGGGTCGTAGACGAAGCCGAGATCCAGCCGGCCGGCGTGCAGCCGCTCGGCGATCTGGTAGCTGAAGCCTTCGCTGACTCGGATGCGCGCGCTCGGATAGCGCTCGGAGAAGCGCTTGATGAGCTGGACGATCAGGACGACGCCCAGCTGCGGCGGAACGCCGACGACGACCTCCCCGGTCGGCACGTCCCTGGTGGCCTGGATCTCGGTCCGGGCCTCCTGGAGCTGCAGCAGGATGGTCTGCACCTTGTCGTAGAACCGCTGGCCGAGCGCGGTCAGGGTGGCGCCGCGGCCGTCGCGATAGAAAAGGTCGGTTCCGAGCTCCTTCTCGAGCAGGCGGATGTGCCGGCTCAAAGCGGGCTGCGCGATCCCGATGGTCGCGGCCGCCCGGCTGAAGCTCTTCAGATCCGCGACCTCGATGAAGTACTGGAGCTGTCGAAGTTCCATGCGCCTACAGACTTTGTCGCCGCGTATCAACCGTCAAGCATATCTGTTAGTTGCAACCCGACAGTGCCTCCCCGCGGCGCCGGTTCCTATGATCCCGCCGCGGTCGGGAGGCCGCTTACAATGCAATTGACGAGCAACCTGGAGCTCGACGCGCTCACCGAGCATTTGGTCGCCAACACGAACATTCCGCCGGTGCTGGTCAAGGGCGAGGGGGCCGAGCTGGAGGACGAGGACGGCCGGCGCTACATCGACCTCGAAGCCGGTCCGGGCGTCGCATCGGTCGGGCACTGCCATCCGCGCGTGGCCGCGACCATCGCCGAGCAGGCCTACCGGCTGATTCAGGTACCCGGGCGCTACCACAGCCGCCTGACCCTCACCTTGGCGAAGCGCATCGCCGAGCTCGCCGGCGGCGTGCTCAAGCGCGTGTTCTTCTGCAACAGCGGTGCCGAGGCGACCGACGGCGCGGTCAAGTGCGCCCTCAAGCACGCGGGCAACCGCCACGCGAGCGGGTTCAGCATTATCGCCCTGCAGCACAGCTTTCACGGCCGGACCTCGCTGCCGCTCGCGCTCACCGGCATCGCCAAGCAGAAGAAGGGCATGGGGCCCTACGGGACGTTCCCGGGCGTGGTGCACGCGCCGGCGCCGTACTGCTACCGCTGCCCGCTCGGGCTCAGCTACCCGTCCTGCGGCGTCAAGTGCGCCGACATGGTCGAGGAGATGCTGCGCACCAGCGTCACCGGCGGCGCGGCAGCGCTGATCGGCGAGCCGATCCTTGGGGTCGGCGGCGTGATCGTGCCGCCCGACGAGTACTGGCCGAAGGTCGAGGCGATCTGCGCGCGCCACGGCATCACCCTGGTGCAGGACGAGGTGTTCACCGGGTTCGGGCGCACCGGAGCCGCCTTCGCGCACCAGCACTACGGCATCAAGCCCGAGCTCGTGTGCTTCGCCAAGGCGATTGGGGGCGGCATCCCGCTCGGCGGCTTCGTCGCCAGCGAGACGCTCGGCACTGCGTTCGAGCCGAGCGACCACTTCACCACCTTCGGCGCCAAGAACCAGGTCGGGATCGCGGTCGGTCACACCGTGCTCGACATTCTCCACGACGAGAGCCTGGCGGACGGCGCGCGCGAGCTCGGCGCCCAGTTCATGGAAGGGTTGCGGCGGCTTGCCGCGCGCCATCCGGTCGTCGGCGACGTGCGCGGACGGGGTCTCATGATCGGCATCGAGATCGTGCGCGATCGGTCCCGCACACCCGATCCCGAGCTGGCGAAGCGCATCGAGAAGGAAGCCGTGAAGGACGGGGTCCTGATCTCGACCACGGGGGTCAACGGCAACACGCTCCGGATCACCCCGCCGCTGGTCATCAGCCCCGAGCAGGTCGACCGCTCCTTGCGCATCCTCGACGGCGTGCTGCGCAAGGTCGCGCCAGCCTGAGGCATGGCGGCCCGCTGCTGGACAGCTTATTGCATTGCGGCGAAGCTACGCCGGGGAACCGGGAAGCATGGTCGATGTCCGCTGTCATCTCCATGAACGACTTGGAGAAGCGATTTCGCTCGCGACTGGGTGAGGACCATGTCGCGGTCGACGGCTTCACGCTCGAGATCGCGTCCGGCGAGTTCTTCTGCCTCCTGGGGCCGAGCGGCTGCGGCAAGAGTACGGTGCTCAGCTTGGTGGCCGGGTTCGAGCCGCCAACGCGCGGCCGCCTGGCGATCGACGGCGTGCCGATCACCGGCCCGGGCGCCGACCGCGCGGTGGTCTTCCAGGGTGACGACTCGTTGTTCAACTGGCTGACGGCGCGCCAGAACGTCGAGTTCGGTCTGCGGGTCGCCGGCATGGCCGCGGCGGCGCGGCGCGAGCGCGCGCTGCATTTCCTCGATCTCGTCGGTTTGCGCAACCAGGCCGAACGCTACCCGAGCGAGCTCTCCGGCGGCATGAAGCAGCGGGTGCAGATCGCGCGCGTGCTCGCCAACGAGCCGAAGATCATGCTGATGGACGAGCCGTTCGGCGCGCTCGATGCCCAAACGCGGTTGCTCATGCAGGAGCAGCTCGCCGCGATCTGGCGCCGAACCAGGATTTCCATCCTATTCATTACCCACGACATCGACGAGGCGATCACGCTCGGCACGCGCATCGGCATCATGCGCGCTGGGCCGCGCGCCTCCCTCAAGGCGACCGTCGACGTCGACCTCGACGTCGCGCAGCGTCAGCGCACCGATCCGGCGTTCGTGCGCATCTACGGCAGGGTCTACGATCTGATCCGCGACGAAGTGCTGAAATCGGTCGATCGCGGCATGTCGAGCGGGGCCGCGGCGTGACCCAGCAGGACGTCCGCGCCATGCCGGTCAGCGCCGCGAGCCGCGAGCGCCGGCTCGCCGCGCTGGCGCGGCGGTTGGCCGTCGATTTCGGCTTGGACGCGCTCGGGTTCGTCAGCCTGTTCGCGCTCTGGTACGTCGCGTCGGTCTACCTCGTCCACTCGGTGCTGTTTCCGCCGCCGGGACCGGTGCTGTGGCGCGCGATCGAGATGATCGAGGACGGCTCGTTGTTCGAGCAGGTCGGCGCCAGCCTGCAGCGCATCCTGATCGGCTTCACGCTCGGCTCGTTGCTCGGCGTCGCGCTCGGTCTCTTGACCGGCAGTTTCCGCCCGGTGCGCCGCCTGCTGTCGGCCTACGTCGAGACGCTGCGCTTCATACCGGCGGTCGCCATGATCACGGTCGCGGTGATCTGGTTCGGCATCGGCGAGGCCTCGAAGATCTTCATCATCACCTACGCGACGGTCTTCGTCGTCCTGATCACGACGGCAGCCGGGGTCTCGGGAATCGCGCCCAACAAGCTGCGTGCGGCGCAGTCGCTGGGCGCCAACCGCGCGCAGATCTTCTTCCTCGTCACCCTGCCGGCGACCGTGCCCTTCATCCTGACCGGCATGCGGGTCGCCATGGCGAACGCCTTCACGACGATCGTCGCCGCCGAGCTCGTCGCCGCCAACGAGGGCATCGGCACCATGCTGTGGAACGCCCGGCTCTACATGCTGGTCGACGACATCTTCGTCGCGCTCGCCGCGCTCGCCATCCTCGGCTTCGTCGTCGATCGCTGCTTCCGCTGGCTCGTCTTCCGGTTCGCCGGACGCTACTCGCCCCTGGCCTGAAAGGAACCGGATCATGGCGAACCGCATGAAGGCCCTCGTCGTCGCGCTGCTGGCGCTGCTGCCGCTTGGCGCGCATGCCGCGGACGCGCCCAAGCTGCTGATCGCGACCGGGGTCGACCCGGGCTTCGCGCAGTTCTACGTCGCCCTGCAGGCCGGCCTGTTCAAGAAGGAGGGGCTCGACGTCGAGCTCAAGACCGGACCTGCGGGCGGCGCGATGGTCCCCCTGGTCATCGGCAACCAGGCCAACGCCGCGATGTCGGCCGTGTTCGCCGGCCTGGTCAACCATCTGGTCGATCCCAACCTCGTCGCCGTCGCGCAGACCAACACCTACGACCACTGGTACGGCATCGTGACGAGGAGCGACATCACGTCCATCCAGGCGCTCAAGGGGCGCAAGCTCGGCATCACGCGCGGCACCGCGAGCGAGGCGTTGTGGCTCGCCGCCCTCAAGAAGGCGCAGCTCGAGCCGCCCTACGCCGAGGCGGTCTATATCGACCCGCCGGAGATGCTCGCGGCGATGGAGCGCCACGACATCGACGGCTTCTCGAACTGGGAGCCCTGGATCACGCGCACGCTGCTCGCGGTGCCGAACACGCACCTCCTGATGGACAATTACGGCGTGCTGCCGGACGAGGCGATGATCTACATGAACCGCACCTGGATCGAGCAGAACCACGCGGCTGCGGTGAAGTTCCTGCGCGCGATCGTCGAGGCGACCGCCTACGTCAAGACCAAGCCGGCCCAGGCCAAGAAGCTGATGGAGGGTTTTCTCCATCTGCCGCCGCAGCAGATGGACGCGATGCTGCCGAAGCTGACCTTCACCGCCAAGCTCGACGACGAGACCTACGAGATCACCAAGATCCAGGTCGATCTGCTGCGTCAGCGCGGCCGGCTGAAGGGCGACTTCGACTACGCGAGATGGTTCTATCCGGATCTGCTCAAGGAAGTCGATCCGTCGCGCGTCAAGCTTCCCGCGCAGATGTAGGAGAGCGCGTCATGCCGCAGTCGTGGTCCTCGAAGCTGATCGCCGGATTGATCGTCGGCGCCGGCATGCTGCTGCCGGCGGGCGGCGCGATGGCGCTGTCGCCCAAGCCGGCGCCGTTGCCCGAACGCCAGACCATCACGGTGGCGGTCCAGGAGAAGGCCGGGTTCATGGCGCCGCTCGACCTGGTGCCCGACATCCTCGACTCGCTGAACATCACCTACAAGGCGGTGAATTTCCAGCGCTACCCCGACTCGCGCACGGCGATCCTCTCCGAGGCGGTCGACATCGGCGCGACCGGCGCGCCGCAGGTCATCCAGGACCTCGCCAACGGCGGCGCCACCCTGGTCGCGCTCCAGGGCGTCGCCGGCATGCAGCTCTATCCGGCGGTGCGCAAGGGGCTCAAGATCGAGACGTGGAACGACCTCAAGGGCAAGAAGGTCGGCGTCGGCGTCGGCGGCAACGTCTGGACGTCGTTCGTCGCCAAGCTCAACGCGGAGAAGATCGCCTATACCGACATCAAGGCGATCGGCATCCAGGGCAGCGGGCAGAACTTCAACATCGCGCTGCAGCGCGGCGACATCGACGTGTCGATCTGCTGGTCGCCGTTCATCGAGCAGGCGGTCGTTCAGGGCATCGGCTACGCGCCCAAGACGCTCGAGTACGGCTACACGCAGCCGACCAGCGCCGAGCAGGGCATGTGGGTGACGACGCGGCACAATCTCGAGACCAAGCGCGCCCTGCTCGAGCGCTTCCTGTGGGCGTTCGCCGCCGCCCAGCAGCGCATGAACGCCTCCAAGCAGCTCAAGACCGAGGTCCTGGAGAAATTCACCGGTCTCGACCCCGCCGTGGTGGCAAAGACCGCCGAATGGATCTCCTACGGCAATCACATCGATATCGCGCAGATGCAGACCATGGCGCGCCTGATGGCCCAGCTCGGCATCGTGCCGAAGGACGTCAGCGCCGAGCTGCCGAGCCACTATGACCTGACCCTGTACAAGCAGCTGGCGGTGCAATAGCGGGATGTCGAACCCGCGCATCCCGTTCCGGCTCTCCACCGAGCGGCCGCGCCTGCCGGCGCCCGGCGGCAGGCCGCTGATGGTCCACGTCGTCGTCAACGTCGAGCACTGGCCGTTCGAGAACCCGATGCCGCGCCAGATGCTGACGGCGCCCCACGGCATGCAGCCGCGTCCGGACGTCGCCAACTTCAGCTGGGCCGAGTACGGCATGCGCTGCGGCATGCCGCGCCTGGTCGAGCTGTTCGACCGGCACAAGATCCCGGTCAGCGCGACCGTCAACGCCAGCGTGATCGACACCTACCCGAGCCTTGCCGCGATGATGCGCGAGGCCGGCTGGGAGTTCATGGGTCACGGCTACATCCAGCGCTCGCTGCAGCAGGAAAAGGACGAGCGGCAGGCCATCCACGCCAGCCTCGAGCGGCTGGCGCGGTTCACGGGTCGCGCGGTGCGCGGCTGGCTCGGTCCGGGGCTGCACGAGACCGCGCAGACGCCCGAGCTCCTCAAGGAGGCCGGCGTCGACTACGTATGCGACTGGGTTCTCGACGATCTGCCGTGCTGGATGACGACCGCGCACGGTCCGCTGATCGCGATGCCCTATGCGCTCGAGCTCAACGACGCCGTGATGTACGCCATCGAGAAGCAGGGCTCGGACGAGATCCTGCGCCGCGTCATCGACACGGTTTCGACCTTCGAGTCCGAGCTCGCGCGCAATCCGCGGGTGCTCACCCTGGCGCTGCACCCTTACGCGATCGCGGTGCCGCACCGGTTGCCGCATCTGGCGCACGCCATCGCGCTGCTCAAGGCACGGCCCGACACGCAGTTCCTGAACGGCTCGGCGATCGCCGACTGGTATGCGTCGGTCGAGCCGCCCAGCGTCGCTGCCGGGGCGGCATGATCCGGATCGGGTTCGACATCGGCGGAACCTTCACCGACCTCGTGCTGCACGATCCCGAGCGCGGCCGCTTGATCGTCCACAAGCTGCCGACCACGCCCGGAGACCTCAACCGTGCCGTGATGGACGGGCTCGACGCCTTGCTCGAGGCGGCGGGCTGCGCGGCCGGCAAGGTCGAGCTGGTCCTGCACGCAACCACCGTCGCGACCAACGCCATTCTGGAGCGGCGCGGCAGCCGGACCGCGCTGTTGACCACGCGGGGTTTCCGCGACGTCGTGCTGATCGGGCGCCAGAAGCGCTACAACACGTTCGACATGTATCTCGACAAGCCGGCGCCGCTGACCAAGCGACGCTACATCTACGAGGTCGACGAGCGGGTCGGGTTCGACGGCGCGGTGATCGCGCCGCTCGACCCCGCCAGCGTCGACGCCGCGATCGACGGACTGCTCGCCGCGGAGGTCGAATCGGTCGCGGTGGCGTTCATGCACGCCTACGCCAACCCCGCGCACGAGCGAGCGGTCGCCGCGCGGCTCGGCGAGCGGGCACCCCGGCTGAGCGTCTCCCTGTCGTCCGACGTCTCGCCCAAGTTCCGCGAGTACGAGCGCATCAGCACCACGCTGGCCAACGCCTACGTGCGTCCGATCGTCGACCGCTATCTCGACGGGCTGAAGCGTCTTTTGGAATCCCGCGGCATTCCCGCGGAACTCTACGTGATGCAGTCGAACGGCGGGCTGGTGTCGCCCGATCTCGCGCGCGACTACCCGGTGCGCATCGTCGAGTCCGGCCCCGCCGCGGGCGTGCTCATGTGCGCGAGCGTCGGACGCGCCGAGGGCTTCGCCCACGTGCTCACGCTCGACATGGGCGGCACAACCGCGAAGCTCGGCGCGATCGACGACGGCGAGCCGGTGATCACGCCGACGTTCGAGGTCGACAGCAAGCACTTCCGCAAGTTCAGCGGGTTGCCGCTCAACGTCGCGGCGGTCGAGCTGCTCGAGATCGGCAACGGCGGCGGTAGCGTCGCGACCACCGACATGGGCGTGATCCGCGTCGGCCCGCGCAGCGCCGGCGCCGAGCCGGGCCCGATCTGCTACGGCAAGGGCGGCAAGGCGCCCACCGTGACGGACGCCAACCTGACGCTCGGCTACATCAATCCGGGCTACTTCAACGGCGGCGCCATGACGCTCGATCTCGAGGCAGCGCGCGGTGGCATCGCGCGCGAGATCGCCGATCCGCTGCGCATCGACGTCGGCATGGCGGCCTGGGGCATCCACGCCGTCGCCAACAGCAACATGGAGACGGCGATGCGCGTCATCTCCGTCGAGCGCGGCCGCGATCCGCGCCGCTACGTGCTGGTCGCGTTCGGCGGCGCCGGCCCGTTGCACGCCGCGCGGCTCGCCCGCTCGCTCGGCATACCCAAGGTCGTGGTTCCGCACGGCGCCGGCGTCGGCTCGGCGATCGGGCTGCTCGACGCCGACTCGCGGATCGACGTGTCGATGACCCGCATCCAGCCGCTGGCGCCCGACGCGGACGCGCCGGTCGCCGCCATCTTCGCCGACCTCGAGGCGCGCGCCTGGCGCGAGCTGCGCCGCCTGGGTGCGGACGCCGCGCCGCGCTGGACGCGCCGCGCCTACCTGCGTCATGCCGGCCAGGGCTTCGAGATCAACGTGCGCCTGCCGGACGGGCCGATCGGCCAAGGCTATGCGCGCGCGTGTCTGGAGCGCTTCTTCGACGCCTATCAGCGCAGCTACGGCTATCGCGACGGCGACGCCAAGGTCGAGGGCGTCGATTGGCAGCTCGAGGCGACACTGGGAGGGCCCGGCGGCGCCGATCTGGCGGCGTCGACCGCGACGCGCGGTGCCGCGCGTCCGCGCGCCGCGTCTTCGCGGGCCTGCTATTTTCCCGAGGCGGCGGGTTGGATCGACTGCCGGGTCGTCGATCGCGATGCGCTCGCGCCCGGCGAGCGCGTTGCCGGGCCGGCGATCATCGAGGAGCGCGAGTCGACGACGGTGGTGTTGCCGGGCGACGTGGCGTCGCTGTCCGAGCGCGGCCATCTCGTCATCGCGATCGGGAGCCCGGGCAGGCCATGAGCGCATCCACGAACCGCACCGAGCCGGCGGTCGATCCCGTCACCCTCTCGGTGCTGTGGAACCGCTTCCTGTCGATCACCGAGGAGATGGGCAGCACCTTGCGCGCGACCGCGTTCTCGGAGGCGGTGCGCGACGGTGACGACTTCTCGACCGGCATCTTCGACCGCCAGGGGCGCTTGATCGCGCAAGGCAACTTCACGCCCGGCCATCAGGGCTCGATGCCCTATCTGGTCGAGGCGATGCTGAAGCAGTTCCCGCCCGAGACGCTGAAACCCGGCGATGCGCTGTTGTCGAACGATTCCGCGCTCGGCTCGGGGCACTTCCCCGACATCTTCATGCTGACGCCGGTGTTCCGCGCCGGCGCCGTACTCGGCTACATGGTCAACATCGCGCACCATGTCGATGTCGGCGGCGCCGCGCCCGGCTCGCAGGAGGTCTCGGGCGTGACCTCGGCGGTGCAGGAGGGGCTGCGCATCCTGCCCGTCAAGATCCTGCGCGACGGCGAATTCGAGCCCGATCTGCTGCGCCTCATTCTCGGCAACGTGCGGGTGCCGGAGAAGCTCCTCGGCGACCTGAAGGCGCAGCGCAACGCCAACTTCGTCGGTGCCCGGCGCTTCCTCGAGCTCTACGAGGATTACGGCGACGCCGTGATCGAGCCTGCGATCGAGGAGATCTTCGACCGCTCGGAGCGCCGGATGCGCGAGCACATCGGCCGGTTGCCCGACGGCGTCTACAGCTTCGAGGACCAGATCGACGACGCCGGCCCGGGATCGCCGCCGGTGCGCGTGCACGTCGAGATCCGCATCGCCGGCGACGGCATGGTGATCGACTTCTCGGGCAGCAGCGACCAGGTGCCCGCCGGGATCAACTCCTATCTCAACTATACGCGCGCCTACAGCGCCTTCGCGGCCAAGGTGCTGGCCGATGCGCTGCTGCCCCAGAACCACGGCGCCGCGCGCCCGATCACCGTGACGGCGCGCGAGGGCTCGTTCTTCAATCCGCGCTATCCGGCGCCCAGCGGCGGCCGCGCCGCCATCCAGGTCCGCATCTTCGAAGTGGTGAACGGTGCGCTGGCGAAGGTGCTGCCCGAGCGCGCGATGGGCGGGCACTCGCACTGGTCGAACCCGAACATCAGCGGCATCGACGACCGCACGGGCAAGCAGTTCGTGCAGTACGACCTGATCTTCGGCGGTCTCGGCGCCCTGTCGTGGAAGGACGGGGTCGAAGCCATGTCGCCGGTGATGAACTGCTCGAACATTCCGATCGAGGTGCTGGAGGCCAACAATCCGCTGTTGTTCCACCGCTTCGAGATGATCCCGGATTCCGCGGGCGCCGGCCGGTTCCGCGGCGGCTGCGGCATGCGCAAGGACGTCGAGATCCGCAACGGCACGGCGCTCGTCACCCTGCTGGGCGATCGTCACGCGAGCCGACCCTACGGCCTGCTGGGCGGCAAGCCCGGCGCGCTCGGCGAGACGGTGCTGATCCGCGACGGGGCGGAGAGGCGGCTGGGCTCCAAGGAGAGCCTCACGCTGCGCCGGGGCGATATCGTGAGCTACCGGCTCTCGGGCGCGGGCGGCTACGGCGATCCCGCTGAGCGCGATCCCGAGCGCATCGCTGAGGATCTCGCCGAGGGCTACGTCACGAAGGACGGCGTGCGGCGCGACTACCGGAAATAACGTGGACGGGGTGGAGGGGCAGGGGCCGTCGATGGCGAACGTCAGCATCAAGACCGAGATCACCGGCAACGTGTTCAAGATCGTCGCGACGGTGGGGGACCGGGTCGAGGAGGATCAGCCGATCATGTTCCTCGAGTCGATGAAGATGGAGATTCCGATCTCGGCGCCCGAGCCGGGCGTGCTGATCGAGCTCCTGGTCGCCGAGGGCGAAACGGTGGCCGAAGGTACCGTGGTCGCCCGCATCGAAGCGTAACGCCGGCCGGGTCAGCTCGCGGCGCGCGCCGCCAGGCGCTCCTCGACGTGCCGGAGCGCGGCCAGCGCATCGGCCGCCGGCGCCAGCTCGTCATAGACCGGGATCGCGGCGACCCGGGCGCGCTCGGCGTAGGCGCGCTTGCGATCGTCGAGCTCGGGTGATCCGTCGGAGCGCAGCACCAGGACGAAATGGGCGCGGCCGGGATGGCGCGTCTGCACGTCGAGCGCCGCGGCGATCAGGTTGTCGACGGGATCGACGCTGCCGCGGCCGACGAAGGCCGCGAGGTTGAGGTGCATGACCACGGCATCGGGCTCGGATCCCTGGTAGACGAGATCGAGGATGCGGTTGGCGACCTTGCCGTCCTCCTGCTGCATCGTGCTGACCGGCGTGTCGATCGGATTGGCGATGCTGGTTCCGGGCGGCAGCCGCAGCGCCTCGAGGCGCGCGCGCAGCTCGCCCGCGAACGGCGCGACCGCGAGCCCGACGCCGGCGAAGTAGTCGGTCGCGAGCACGCTGGTGCCGCCGCCGTTGCCGAACAGCACGACCTGGCGGGTCGGGCGCGCCGGCCGCGGCGCAAGGCACTGCAGCACCAGCAGCGCGTCGATGAAGCGATCGAGCGTGTCGACCATCACGCAGATGCACTGGCGCGCCAACGCGTCCCAGGCCCGGTCGTCGCCGGCGAGCGCACCCGTATGGGACTTGGCGGCGTCGCGCCCGAGCGCCGAGCGGCCGCCGCGCAGGATCACGATCGGCTTGGTCGCGCGGCGTAGGAGCTCGAACAGCGCGCGGCCATGCTTGATGTCCTCGACATACATGCCGATCACCCGCGTGTGCGGATCGGCCAGGTAGTAGGCGATCAAGTCGTGCGGCAGCACGTCGGCACTGTTGCCGACCGTGACGAGGCCGCTGAAGCGCAGGCCGCGCCATTGGCCGCGCTTGATGATGTCGGTGCCGAGGCCGCCGCTCTGCGAAACGATGCCGATGCCGCCGAGCTCGCGCGGCGCGTCGACCGAGAACGTCACGCCGCCGCGCGGCGAGTAGACGCCGAGGCAGTTCGGGCCGATCACGCGGCAACCGCCCTGGCGCGCCTTCGCCACGAGATCGGCCTCGAGCGCGCGGCCTTCGGCGACCTCCCCGAACCCGCTCGAGATCACCTGCGCGAACTTGAGCCGCCCCGCGGCCTGGGCGAGCAGATCGGGAATGCGCGCCGCGCCGATCGCGATATAGGCGTAGTCGATTGGCTGCGGTGCCGCGGCGATCGCGCGGTAGGCCGGGAGGCCCTCGATCGCCGCGGCCTCGGGATGGATCGGGTAGATCTCGCCTTCGTAGCCGAACGACTTCATGCGCCGAATGAACGTGTTGGCGATCGCGACGCTGGTCGTCGAGGCGCCCAGCACCGCCACGGTCTTGGGCTCGAACAGCGGCGCGAAGCGCTCGACGGGGGACAGCCCGTCGTCGCCCGGATGGGGCGCGCGTCCCGGCGCGTCGGCGAGGATCACACGCACGTCGACCGCGACCAGGCCGTGGGCGCCCACGATCACGGGGTTGAGGTCGAGCTCGGCGATCTCGTCGGCGAGCGCCATCAGGAGGCCGTCGGTGCCGCCGAGCATGACGAGCGTTTCGACGATCGCGTCGCGATCGAGTTTCGCGCGCCCGCGCACGCCGTCGAGGATCGCGGCGCCGCGCAACTCGTCGAGCATGGCGCGCGCGTCGCGTCGGTCGATCGGGCAGAGCCGGAACGCGACGTCCTTCAGGACCTCGACCAGCACGCCGCCCAGCCCGACCATGATCATGGGGCCGAATTGGGGGTCGCGCACGGCGCCGATCACCAGCTCGGTGCCGGACGGCGCCATCTCCTCGACCAGGAAGCCGTCGCGCGGCGCATCGCGGATCGCGGGAATGCGCGCCATCGCCGCGATGGCGTCGCGCAGGCCGGCCGCGTCGGCGATGTCGAGCCGCACGCCGCCGACGTCGCTCTTGTGCAGGATCGCGGGCGACACGACCTTGAGCGCGAGCGGCGGCCGGAGCGCGGCGATCGAGCTTTCCGGGAACGCCGCGTCCGCCACCATGACGGTGCGCGGCACCGGCACGCCGTAGGCGGCGACCAGGCGCTTGCCGTCGGCCTCGCCGAGCGCGCGCCGGCCGGCGCGGCGGGCGGCCGCGATGATCGCCTGCGGCGTCACGCTCAATAGCTGGTCGGCCAGTTGCGCATCAGGTGCTGGCCGACCCCGCGGCTCCGGCGCAGCCGGTAGACGTCGAGCATGCGGGCGAGGTAGCTGCGCGTCTCCTGCGGCTTGATGACGTTCTGCACCGAGTAGATGGTCGCCATGTCCCACACCGCGATGTCCTGCTGGATGCTGGCGAACGCCTCGTCGAAGCCGGCGTCGCCGGGGCCGAGCCCGTGCACGATCTTGGTCGCGAACACCGGGTCCATGAAGCTCACCTCGGCGGTCGGCCAGGCGATCATCTCGTCGTTGTGCCGCCCGCCGCCCATCGCGACGTAGGCGCGTCCGTAGGCCTTGCGCACGATGACCGTGATGCTCGGCACGGTGACGAGGCTGGTACAGTTCATGAAGTTCATGATGTGGCCGGGCGCGCCCTTGCGCTCGGCGTCGGTACCGACGACGAAGCCCGGCGTGTCCATCAGGCGCACGATCGGCACGTTGAAGGAGTCGCACATCACCTGGAAGTCGATGATCTTGCGGCACGCCTCTGCCGACAGCGCGCCGCCGCCGACCATCGGATTGTTGGCGATCACGCCGACCGAGCGGCCTTCCAGGCGCGCCAGCGCGACCACCGCCGGCTTGCCGAAGCGCGGCTTCAGCTCGAACACGCTGCCGCGATCGAACAGGAGGTTGACGATGCGGCGCATGTCGTAGACCTGGGTGCGCTTCGCGGGCAGCACGTCGAGGATGGCTTCCTGGTTCTGCGCGGCGTCCTCGGCCGGCTTGTGCTCGGGCGGCGCGTCGCCGTTGTGGCTCGGCAGGTACGACAGGAACCGGCGGATGTCGTCCATCGCCTCCTCGTCGGTGTCGACGAAGCGGTCGACCAGGCCGGTCTGCTCGGCGTGCACGCGCCAGCCGCCGAGCTCCTCGAGATCGACCTTCTCGCCGATCGCCATCGAGACCAGGCGCGGGCTCGACACCGACATGATCGAGCCCTTGCGCATCACCGCGAAGTCCGAGCAGCAGCACAGCCAGGCCGACGAGCCGAACGAGGTGTCGAGCGCCGCCGACACCCAGGGCGTGTCGCGCGTGCGACGGAACTGCGTCGGGTCGTTGCCGAGCAGCAAGCCCATGCCGCGCGAGCCCATTGCGTCGGGCAGCCGTGCGCCGGTCGATTCGCCGAGATGGACGAACGCCATGCCCTTCTCGGTGGCGACGCGGCGCAGGTGGCCGAGCTTCTTGCCGTTGGTCGCGCTGGTCGAGGCTCCCTTGACCGTGAAGTCGTTGACGCAGACCGCGACGTCGCGGCCGTCGATCTTGGCGAAGCCGCAGATCTTGCCGTCGCGCGGCGTCTCGGGCTCGTCGTCCTTGTACATGCCCGAGGCGCCGAGCAGGCCGGTCTCAATGAAGCTGCCTTGGTCGACCAGATGGGTCATGCGCTCCCAGGCGTTGAGCCGGCCCTGCTGCTTGCGCTGGGCGAGCTTCTTCGGGCCGCCCATCGCGCCGGCACGCTGGCGCCGCTCGTCGAGCTCACTCAGAAGGTCCGGGGTCGCCATGGGTTTCCTCGCTCGCGCGGATCGCGCCAACTTCAGGTTGCGTCGGCCGCCGCGGCCGTTCGGGATTTCCTAGTGTCGCGGTGGGCGCAGGAGGATACAAGTATCCGCGCCCGGAGGATTTGACGATGCCATCCTACTTCAGCGGCTCGCTGTGCAGCGTCTGCGGCGAGACGATTCCGCGCGATGCCGCGCGCTCGCACGATTGCCGCGACGGCGGCGTGCCGCTGGCGCGCTACGATCTCGATCAAGCACACCGCGCGCTCACGCGAGACGCGATCGCGGCGGGTCCGCCGTCGATGTGGCGCTACGCGCCGCTGCTGCCGGTCGATCGTCCGGCGGATGCCGTTACCTTGGGCGAGGGCTGGACGCCGCTGATCGACGTCGCGGACCTGGCCGGCTGCGACGTTCTGGTGAAGGACGAGGGGCAGAATCCGTCGGGCTCGTTCAAGGATCGCGGCGCCAGCGTCGCGCTGACGCGCTATCGCGAGCTCGGGGTGCGCACCGTCATCCTCAACAGCAGCGGCAACGCCGCCGGCGCCTGGAGCCTCTACGCCGCCAGAGCGGGCCTCACGTGCGTCGCCATCATCCCGACCGACGCGCAGCCGTCCTCGGTCGCGCAGTGCCAGGTCGCCGGCGCGCGGGTCTATGTTCTCGAGCGATGGCACGACGGCGGCCGCATCGTCGCCGAGGCGGCGGCGCGCCACGGCTGGCTCAGCGTCGCGACCTTGAAGGAGCCGCTGCGCGTCGAGGGCAAGAAGACGATGGGCTACGAGATCGCCGAGCAGCTCGGATGGCGCCTGCCCGACGCGATCTTCTATCCGACCGGCGGCGGCACGGGGGCTGTCGCGATCTGGAAGGCGTTCGAGGAGCTCATCGCGCTCGGCTGGGTGACCGGCAAGCTGCCGCGGCTCTACGTCACGCAGTACGAAGGCTGCGCGCCGATCGTGAAGGCATTCGCGGACGGCAAGGAGCGCTGCGAGCCATGGGGGCATATCGACATCCTGCCCGGCGGCCTGAAGTCGCCGAAGCCGGCGGGCGATCGTGCGGTGCTGGCGCTGATCCGCAAGACCGGCGGCGCCGCGCTCGCCGTGTCGACGGACGAGACGCTCGCGGCCGCCGCCGAGCTCGCCGGTCGCTCGGGCGTGTTTGCCTGCCCCGAAGGCGCCACGACCGTCGCCGGCTTCCGCAAGGCGCTGGCGGCCGGGCTGATCGGGCCGCGCGAACGCGTGGTGCTGGTCAACACCGGGTCTGGCTTGAAATCGGTGCCGTCGTTCCCGCTGTCGGCCTTCCCGGTGATCCACGGCGCTGACGACATTGCGGCGCGATAGACGTCCAGATGTTTGAGGCGATGGGGCGGGATAGGGCGCCCAGGTCGGACTTGGCGCGGCGCGACCTCAGAGCGCGGGGACGGCCTCGCGCAGGCTGAAGCCCGCCTGCAGGTCGCATCGAAGGCGCCAATCTTCGACCAGCGGGACCTCCATGCAGGGGCGTCCGCCGTCGATCAGGCGAACCGCGCGCCCGTCCACCAGGGGGTGGATGCGCAGGATCAGCTGCCAGATGCTCCAGAAGTCGTCACCCGCGCCCCACGCCGCGTTGCACTCGTCCGCCAGATCCGATGCCGACATCCCCGTGATCTCCCGTCCATGTCCCCATCGACACGATGACGGACGGCGACCGAGTCAGGAATCCACGATCTCGTTATACCTGCTATCGCGGCATATCTGATATCGCCGGCCAAAAGCGACAAAATCCAGACATTTCCGCGTCCGGGACGAAGCTGCTAGGCTGCGGTCCATCGACGGCCGGCGCGCGGTCAACCCCGGCGGCCGACATCCGGAGGAAGACTGCCGATGAGCTACGATCTCGTGATCAAGAACGGCATGGTGATCGACGGCTCCGGCCTGCCGCGCTACCGCGCCGACGTCGGCGTGAAGGACGGCAAGATCGCCTTCGTCGGCCGCATCGCCGCCCCCGCCCGGGAGACCATCGACGCCGAGGGCCACGTCGTCGCGCCGGGCTTCGTCGACGGCCATACCCACATGGACGCCCAGGTGTTCTGGGATCCGCTCGGCACCAGCTCGTGCTATCACGGCATCACGTCGGTCGTGATGGGCAATTGCGGCTTCACGCTCGCGCCGTGCCGCGAGGCCGACGCCGACATGGTGTTCCGCAACCTGGAGCGCGCCGAGGACCTCAGCCGCGACGCCATGAAGGCCGGCATCAGGTGGCGTTGGGAAACCTTTCCGCAGTTCCTCGACGTGCTCGACGGTCTGCCCAAGGGCATCAACTACGCGAACTACATCGGCCATGCCGCGATCCGCACCTACGTGATGGGCGAGCGGGCCTTCACCGACACGGCGCGCGACGACGATCTGGCGGCGATGGCGGCGCTCGTGCGCGAGGGCATCCGCGCCGGCGCGATCGGCTTCTCGACCTCGCAGAGCGCGAGCCACGAGACCTCCGACGACAAGCCGGTGGCCAGCCGAATCGCGGACTGGCGCGAGATCGAGACGCTGGTGGGCGCGATGGCCGACGTCGGCGCCGGCATCCTCGAGATCGCCATGGGCCAGCACGGGCCCGACTACTACGCCAAGCTCGAGAAGCTGACGGTCGACACCGGCCGGCCGATCACCTTCGGGGTGTTCTGGCGCCGCCCGACGCCGAACGCCTGGCGGCTCGCGCTCGACACGATCGAGGCGGCGGCGCGCGAAGGCGGCCGCATGTTCGCGCAGGTGCACACGAGGCCGCTCAACGTGCTGCTGTCCTTCGAGGCCCACACGCCGTTCGACAAGTGGGAGGTCTGGCGCGACGTCCGCAAGCTGCCGCTCGAGCAGCAGAAGGCGGCGCTGCGCGACCCCGCGACGCGCGCCAAGCTGGTCGCGGTGGCGAGCGGCTCGTACGAGAACCGCCGCGCCATCGGCGCCGAGGCGCGGCCGCCGGAGTGGGAGCGCGTCTACCTGATGGACAAGATTGAGGGACCGCATCGCTCGATGGCGGATCTGGCGCGCGAGCGCAACTGCCATCCGGTCGAGCTGATGATCGATCTGGCGCTCGAGCGCGACTTCAAGCTGTTCCTGCTGCAGCCGATCGCCAACGACAATCAGGAAGTCGCGCTGGAGCTGATCAAGCATCCGCGCTCGGTCGTGACCTTCTCGGACTCCGGCGCGCACGTTTCGCAGATCATGGACAGCTCGCTGCAGACCCATCTGCTCAGCCACTGGGTGCGCGAGAAGGAGGCCGTCACGCTCGAGGAGGCGGTCAAGTACCTGAGCTACGATACCGCGACCCACTGGGGCTTCCACGATCGTGGATTGGTGCGCGAGGGCATGGCGGCGGATCTCGTGGTGTTCGATCCCGAGACCGTCGGTCCGCGCATGCCCGAGGTGGTGGCCGATCTGCCGGCGGGCGCGAAGCGCCTCAAGCAGACCGCCGACGGCATCCGGGCCACCGTGGTCAACGGCCAGGTGCTGTTGCGCGACAACCAGCACACCGGCGCGCTGCCGGGCAAGCTGCTGCGCGGCCGCGTGCCGGATTAGGGCGCGTCCTCGCGAACGGAAGCGGGGCAGTCGGCCGCTGATCGCATCGTCGCGCAGCCCCATGCCCGACCACACGATCTACTCGCAGATCGGCCCCTATGTGCCGATCGTCGACCGCTCCTGGATGCGCCTGCCGCAGGGCGCGCGGCTGGCGCTCTGGATCGTTCCGAACATCGAGTACTACCAACTGTCGCCGCCGCCCGGCAAATTCGACGCCTGGCCGCGCTGCCCGCACCCCGACATCATGAACTACGGCGTCCGCGATTTCGGCAATCGCGTGGGGATCTGGCGGCTGCTCGACGTGCTCGACCGCCGCAAGGTGCGCGCGACTCTCTCGCTCAACATCGCGTGCTACGAGAACTTTCCGGCGATCATGGAGGCCTGCGAGGCCCGCGGCTACGACGTGATGTGCCACGGCCTGTACAACACGGATTACATGTTCGACCGCTCCGAGGCTGGCGAGCGCGCCTACATCGCCGAGTGTCAGGCGACGTTTCGCCGCCTTACGGGCCGCGACTTCACCGGATGGTTCTCCCCGGTCGCCAGCGCGACGCTGACGACCAGCGATCTCGTCGCCGAGGCCGGCATCACCTATACGGCCGATTTCTTCCACGATGATCAGCCGTTCCCCATCCGCGTGCGGCGCGGGAGCTTGCTCAGCCTGCCCTACTCGATGGACGTCAACGAGGGGTGGAATCTCCGCCTCAACATCGAGGCGGAGGAGTTCGTGCTTTCCGCCAAGGATCAGTTCGACCGCCTGTACGCGGAGAGCGCCGACATTCCACGGGTGATGTCGCTGGCTCTCCACCCGTACGTGTTCGGTCAGCCCCATCGCATCGCGCATCTCGACCGGTTGCTCGGCTACATGCTGGCGCATGACGGCGTGTGGCAGGCGACCGGCATCGAGATCGCCGACTGGTTCAACGCAAACTGCCTTCCGGCCCTCGAGCGCCGGTTGGCGGAGACCGCGGCGTCGGCGGGTTCGGCGGACGGAGCGACGGGGTAGCGGCGATGGCATCCCACCCGCACGGCATGGACCACGCTCTCTATCCCTATTCGTCCATCGCCGCCCGGCCTCGGCTCGCGTGGCCGCGCGGCGCGCGCCTCGCCGTCTGCATCAACCTGTATTTCGAGACGTTCGCCTACGACCCGCGGCCCGGCTCGGTGCCGGACCCGCGCTGGAAGGATCGGTTCGAGCACGATTGCCGCATGTACACCTGGTACGAGTACGGCAATCGGGTGGGCATCTTTCGAATCCTCGCGCTGCTCGACAAGCATGGCCTCAAGGCGACGGTGGCCGCCAACGCGTTGGCCTGCGCGCGGTTCCCCTATCTCGTCGACGCATTCCGGCGGCGCGGCTACGAGTTCGCGGCGCACGGGACTGCCGCGAACGAGATGATCACGGCGCGACTGTCGGAGGCCGCGGAGCGCCGGGCGCTTGCCGAGGCGATCGCGCAGGTCGAGACGGCAACCGGCACGCGGCCGGAGGGCTGGATCAGCCAGGACTACGCGGCGTCGCTTCGCGCCCCGCGCATTCTCTCGGAGCTGGGCATCCGGTATGTGGCCGACTGGCCCAACGACGAGCAGCCCTACCTGATGAGCGGCGTGCCGGGGCTCGTGTCGATTCCGAACTATTCCGAGTGGGACGACGTGCGCCTGCTCTGGGATCGCCGGCTCCAGATGCCGCGCTATCCGGAGATCGTCGGCGAGGCGTTCGAGCGCCTCTACGAGGACGGCGCCGCGTCGGGACGGTTCTTCAGCCTGAACATCCATCCCTGGTTGCTCGGCGCGGCGCATCGCATCGCGTATCTCGAACGCGTCGTCGAACGGATCGCGGCAGCCCCGAATATCTGGTTCGCGACCGGCCGGGAGATCGCGCAGCACGTGATCGATCGCGCCGCATCCGCATAGCTCTCGGCGCTATCGGCCGTGCCAGAGCGGCGGCCTGCGGTCGGCCCACGGATGGTGCAGCTCGTACTGGCGTGCCATGGCGAGCAGCGGCCAATCGGCGCCGAACCGCCCGATCAGCTGGAAGCCGATGGGCAGACCATCCGGCGAGAGCTCCGCCGGGATCGCGACCGCGGGCACGCCGGCCGTGTTGGCGACCCCGGTGAATGCGCCGTAGTGCGCAGGCGCCGGTACGTCGGCCGGTCCGGGCAGCTGACATGCCACGGGCGACAGCATGAGGTCGTACGTCTCGAAAAACCGCCCCATCTGGGCCTGCACCTGGCGCAGCGCATCCAGCGCATCGATGTAATCGGCGGCGGACAGGCGCGATCCCTCTTCGACGAGGCCCGCGTAGTAGTCGTGGGTCCGGCCGACCCAATCCTTGTCGCGCAGCAGCCACGCCATGCCGGCGCGGATGACGACGCCGTTGCGCGCTTGGCGCTCGATGTCGAACGGCGCCTCGCCTTCGATGACCTGGTGGCCGAGCGCCTCGAGATTGCCGGCGACGCGGTCGCACGCCGCCGTGACCTCGGGCGCAACCGGATAGTCGCCCAGCCGCTTCACGTGGAGGATGCGCTGGGATCGCGGGTTCGGGTCCGGCTCGTCGCCGGGCAGGTCGGGCAGGCCCCACGACGCGGCATCCTCCGGGCACGGCCCGGCCATCACGCGCAGCACGGCCGACAGATCTGCGGTCGACCGCAGGAGCGGTCCAACGACCTCGCGACCGGCGAGGATCATGGGCAGCCCATGCGCCCGGGCGACGCGCCCCGCCGTCGGCTTGAACCCGAGCAGGCCGCAATGGGACGCCGGCAACCGGATCGACCCGCCGCCGTCGGTACCGATCGCGATGGCGCCCATTCCGGTCGCGGCCGCCGCGGCCGCTCCTGCGCTCGACGACCCGGTGGTGAGCGTGGGCCGCCACGGGTTCCGGGTGGTGCCGAACATCGGCGTGCTGACGATGCCGCGCCCGTTGGAAAACTCGGAGGTCGTGGTCTTCCCGAGAATGATCGCGCCGGCGGCGCGCAGCCGGGCCACCGGGGTCTCGTCCCGGTCGGGCACGAAGTCGCGAAAGACCTCAGTGCCCCAGCGACAGGGCAAGCCGCGAACCGTGATGTTGTCCTTGATGCTGAGCGGCACGCCGTCGAGGCGACCCAACGGTTCGCCCGTCGCCCATCGCTTTGCGCTCGCCTCGGCGGCGGCGCGCGCGCCCTCGCGATCGATCACGGCAAAGGCGTTGACCAGGGGATTGACGTCCTCGATCCGTTGAAGCACGGCGCCCACGACGTCGACAGGGGTTGCCGTCTTGCGGCGGTAACGAGCGTGAAGCTGGTCCGCCGTCAGCTCCCATAGTGCCGGGTCGGTCGCCGTCTGCCGGGTCAATCGCGTCCTCACCGCCCGAGATACGACGCCAGCACCTCGCGGCTGTTGATCAGCTCGCGTGCCGGCCCGCTGTGCACGATCGCGCCGTTCTGCAGCACGTGCGCGCGGTCGGCGACCGCGGCGGCGACGCCGACATTCTGCTCGACCAGAACGATCGTCAGGCCGCGCGCATGCAGCGCGCGGATGGTCTCGATCATGGTGTCGACGACGACCGGCGACAGGCCGGCCGACGGCTCGTCCATCAGGAGGAGGCGCGGGCGCGACATCAAGGCGCGCGCGATCGCCACCTGCTGCTGCTCGCCGCCGCTGAGCGATCCGGCGCGCTTGCGCCAGTGCGCCGCGAGCGCCGGGAACTGGGCCCGGAGCGCGGCGATGTCGGTTGCGATGGCGGCGCGATCGCGACGCGTGACGGCGCCGAGCTCCAGGTTCTCGCCCACCGTCATGGTCGCGAACACCTCGCGGCCCTGCGGCACGTGGGACATGCCGCGCTTGACCAGGCGGTCGGGCGGCCAGCCGGCGGTCTCCTGGCCGGAGAGCTTGACCGAGCCGGCGCGTGGCCGGATCAGGCCGGTCAGCGCATTGAGGATCGTCGTCTTGCCCGAGCCGTTGCCGCCGAGCAGCGCGACCACCTGGCCCTCCGGCACCTCGAACGAGACGTCGCGCAGCACCTCGGTGGCGCCATACCAGACGTTAAGATGCGCGACGCTCAGCATCGAACTGCCGTCCGAGATAGGCTTCGATCACGTGCGGGTCGGCCGCCACGGCGTCCGGCGCGCCGTCGGCGATCTTGGTGCCGAAGTTCAGCACGACGACGCGGTCGCACACGTCCATCACCAGGCGCACGACGTGCTCGATCATCACGAGCGCGACGCCGCGCTCGTCGCGGATCCGGCGCAGCAGCCGGTCGAGCTCGGCGACGCGCGTGAGACTGAGGCCGACCGCCGGCTCGTCGAGCAGCACGATCTTGGGCTCCCCGATCAGGGTGCGCGCGATCTCGACGACGCGCTGCTGCCCGAACGACAGCTCGGTGCCGCGGCGCTCGGCGAAGCGCTCCATGCCGACGTAGCGCAGCGCTTCCCACGCCCGCTCGGCGGCCCAGGCCTCCTCGGCGCGCATCCGCGGCGTCCGGAAGGCGGCGGCCAGCGCGCCCGCGCGGGTCTTGAGATGCAGCCCCGACATCACGTTCTCGAGCACCGTCATGCCCGCGAACAGCTGGGATACCTGAAAGGTGCGCGCGAGCCCGCGCGCCGCGATCTCGGTCGGTCGCCGTCCCGTGATGCGCTCTCCGTCGAGCGTGATCTCGCCCCGGCTCGTCGGGCTCAGTCCGCAGATCGTGTTGAGGAGCGTCGTCTTGCCGGCGCCGTTGGGGCCGATGATGCCGACGATCTCGCCCGACGCCACGTCGAGGCTGACGCCGTCGAGCGCGGCGATGCCGCCGAACGAGACCGACAGGTCGCGGATCGACAACAGGCTCACGGAACAGTCTCGGCTGCCGGCGTCGCCGTCTGCGCCTGCTCGCGCAGCGCGGCGTAGCGCTCGCCGTCGACCGCGCTCACCGGCTCGTCCCATCCGGGCAGCAGCTGCAGGAAGGCGACCAGGCCGCGAGGGCGAAACAGCACGAAGCCGATCAGGATCGCGCCGAACACGATCTCCTGGGTCGACTTGAAGGCGCGCAGCGCCTCGAGCACGACGACCACGACGACCGCGCCGATCACCGAGCCCATGATCGAGCCCATGCCGCCCACGACGATCATCGATTTCTGGATGATCATCTGGAACAGGTCGAAGCCCTCGGGCGAGATGTAGCCCAGCAGGGGCGCGTAGAGCGCGCCGGCGATGCCGGCGTAGAGGCCACTCAACGCGAACGCCAACGCCTTGTAGCGCAGCGGGTCGACGCCGAGCGACTGGGCGGCGATCTCGCCGTCGCGGATGGCGACGAAGGCGCGGCCGATGCGCGAGCGCACCAGGCGCCACGCCAGCACGACCAGCGCGAGCGTGACGAGCCAGCTGACATAGTAGATGGCGAGATCGGACCCGATCGCGAGCGGCGCGAGATCGAGATGCGGCACCGGGAAGCCGCCGGCGCCGAACGTGACGGCGTTCCAGTGCAGCAGGACCCACTGGGTGAAGAGCGCGAATGCCAGCGAGATCAGGCCCAGATAGATGCCGCTCAGCCGCAGCGCCGGCAGCGCGATGGTCGTGCCGATCAGCATGGCGAGAACGGCGCCGCCGGGTGCCGCGACGACGTAGGGCACGCCGAGCCGCACCTGGAGCAGCGACGTGCCGTAGGCGCCGATGCCGAACATGGCGGCGTTAGCCAGCGCGAACTGCCCGGCGTAGCCGACCAGGAGATTGAGGCCGGTCGCCAGGATCATGTAGAGCAGCGCCAGGTTGCCGACGTAGAGGATGTAGGGGTTGGCGACCCACGGCACGACCGCGAACGCGGCGAACAGCAGGATCAGGAACGGGCGGTTGCCGACCAGGCGCGCCACGTCAGACCCTGCGCAGGTTGGGGCCGCCGAGCAGCCCGTTCGGCAGGAAGACGAGCACGATCATGATGACGATGTAGGACGACACGTCCTGCAGGCTCGTGCTGATGTAGCCGCCGCACAGCGCCTCGATCAGGCCGATCAGGAAGCCGCCCAGCACCGCGCCGGGAATGCTCGTGAGCCCGCCCAGCACCGCCGCGGCGAACGATTTGATGAACAGCACGAAGCCGATGTCGGGGTAGAGCAGCGTGATGGGCGCCATCAGGACCGCCGCTGCGCCGGCCACCGCGGCGCCGGTCGCGAACGTCACCATGTAGACCCGGCCGATCCGGATGCCGACCAGCTTGGCCGCCTTGGCGTTGTCGGAGGTCGCCTGCATCATGCGGCCGAGCCGGGTGAACTTGAAGAACACGGCGAACGCGAGCATGACGACGAGCGCGCCGCCCAGCACGACGAGTTGCTGAGGCACGATGATCAGGCCGGCGAGCGACAGCGGTGGTCCGCCGACCAGAGGGGGAAAGGGGATGAAGTCGCCCTTGCCGCCCCAGATCGCGCGCGCGACGCCCTTCAGCACGAAGGATAGGCCGATGGTCGCCAGCAGCATGCTGACGACCGGCTGATCGAGCAGCGGCCGGAACGCGATGCGCTCGGCGACCGCGCCGATCACGAAACCGGCGGCCACCGCCAACAGCAATGCCACGACGTAGGGGATGCCCCACATCACATGGAAGGTGTAGGCGATGAAGCCGCCGATCATGAACAGATCGCCGTGGGCGAAGTTCACGGTGCGCGTCGCCTTGTAGACGATCGTGATGCCGAGCGCCACGAGGGCGTAGAGCGCCCCCGTGGTGATGCCGGTCGTGAACAGGTAGCCGAACATCATCATGATGGTCGGGCCCGGCTGGAGCACGTCGCGATCGAACTCGTTCTAATTCCCGTCATTGCGAAGAGCCCCCGGGTCCGCGCATGCGCGGCCCGAGGACAGGCTCCGCGACGAAGCAATCCAGCGGGGGATGACGCGGCTCTGGATTGCTTCGCTTCGCTCGCAATGACAATTCGGAAGGACCTTGGTTGATCGAGCGGCGCATCACTTCAGCGTCGTCACCCCGATCACCTCGGCGTGATCGCCGGCCGCCTTCAGCCACGCGGGCGTGTGGTTGCACTGGTGGCTGGCGGGATCGTTGCACTGGATCGGGCCCGCGTAGGCGGACGTGTGGTCGACCTTGAGGTGCTCCATGACGTCGAGATACTTCTCGCGCGTCAGGTCGGGCCCGGCGGCCTTGAGGGCGTCGACCATGACCTCGCCCGCGCTGACGCCCATCAGGTTGTAGACCGACAGCTCGTCGTTCGGGAACAGCTGCTTGAGCAGCGCGACCCAGTCCTTCATCTGGGGATCGGTCGGCGCGTAGCGCACCACGGCCGGGGTGACGAACTTGTCGGTCGCGCCCGGAATGTCGACCTGCTTGGTGAAGGCGACCGGATCGGCGATGCCGGTCTGCCCGATCAGGATCGGGTTCTGGCCGAGCTTGTTGAGCGAGCGCACCAGCACCGCGCCGGGCTTCTGGTAGAGCAGCATGATGACCGCGTCGGCGCCGGTCTGGGCGATCTTGAGCGCCTGGGTGGTGGCATCGTTGTCGTCGACCGTCATCTCGACGTCGACCACCGGCGTGACGTTATGCTGCTTCAAGTCGGCCATCAGCGGGTCGTAGCGCGACTGGCCCCAGGCGTCGTGCTGGGCCACCACGGCGATCTTCTTGGCGCCCTTCTCGATCGCGTATTGCACCTGCGCGCGGCTCTCGATCGAGGACGTCAACACCGTCGTGTAGATGTACTTGCTGACCGGGTCCGTGATGCCGTCGGCGACCGAGGCGAAGACCTGGAGCGGAACCTGGTCCTTCTCGATCTCCGGCCGCGCGGCCAGGGTCGCGTTGGAGCAGCCGCCGCCGATGATGGCGAACACCTTGTCCTCGTAGACCAGCCGCTTGACCGCGGCGACCGCGGTGGCGGGATCGCAGCGGTCGTCCTCGCGCACCAGCACGAGCTTGCGGCCGTTGACGCCGCCCGCCTCGTTCACCTTGTGGAAGACGGCGTCGACACCATTCATGGTTATCTTGCCGTAGAGATAGGTCGGCCCGGTCAGCGAGCCGAACGTGCCGATCTTGATCTCGTCCTTGGTGACCCCCGGCACGTCCGCCGCGCGTCCCGGCGCGGCGGTGAGCGCCCAGCCGGCGAGCAGCGCACCGGTTGCGATGATGCCCTTGCGCATGACTGTCATATCCCCTCTCCCGGTTGTGTCCTGTCCGTGCCCGCGATGGCTCACATCTCGCCGCCATTGGCAGTCGCGTGCAAGCGGCCTGCCACCGCTCGGCCGCCCTTGAGCACGAGGGCCAGCCGCGCGGCGTCCTGCAGCAGCCGGACGTCGGCCAGCGGATCGCCGTCGACCACCAGCAAGTCTGCCAGCCGCCCCGGGGTCAGCGCGCCGACCAAAGTGTCGCGTTTGAGCGCCCGCGCGGCGACGCCCGTCGCCGCCTGGATGGCCTCCATGGGCGACAGGCCCGCGCGCACCAGGTAGTCGAGCTCGCGCGCGTTGGTGCCGTGCGGAAAGCGGTTGCCGAGGTCGCCGCCGGCGGCGATCGGGATGCCGGCGGCGTGGGCACGCCGCACGCTGTCGAGCCAGAGCGGCTCGTTGACCGCCATCTCCTCGCGCTGCTTGGGCATCAAGTTGAGCTTGGCCCCGAGCTCGAGCACGCTGAACAGGGTGCACAGGGTCGGCACCAGGATGCTGGTCGAGCCCTTGAACAGCGCGATGGTCTGATCGTCCATGCGCGTGCCGTGCTCGACCGTGTCGACGCCGGCGCGCAGCGCGAACTTGACCGAGTCGTAGGACTGCGCGTGGATCGCCACCGTGCGGCCCCAGCGATGCGCCTCCTCGATCGCGGCGCGCACTTCGTCCTCGGAGAAGGTCGTCATCCAGGTGTACGCGTAGGGGCCGACCTCGACGCCGCTGGCCGCGAGCTTGATGTTGTCGACGCCGTTGCGGATCTGCTGGCGCACCGTCCTGCGGATGGCGTCGACGCCGTCGGCCACCGCGCCGAAGCCGCCCGACTTGCGCTCCCAGTGGGGCGGCAGGGTGTCGGCCGGACCGCCGGTCGCGCAGATCATCTGGCCGCTCGCCACGACGCGGGGGCCTGGCACCTTGCCCTCGGCGATCGCGTCGCGCACGGCGACCGCGACGTTCGCGATCGTGCCGACGTCGCGCACGGTCGTGTAGCCCGCGGCCAGCACCTTGCGGGCGTTGAGCGTCGCGTTGATCGCGGCGGTCTCGATCGGGCAGCGGTCGAGCTCCTCGAGGGTGCGGAAGCCGCTGTAGACGAGATGGGCGTGGCAGTCGATCAGGCCCGGCATCAGGGTCCGGCCCTCGACGTCGAGGACGAGCGTGTCGCCGTCGCGCGGCGGCGCGGCCGCCATCGTCCCCGTCGCGGCGATGCGGTCGCCGTCGAGCTCGACGAAGCCGGCGGCGATCGGTGGGGTGCCGAGGCCGTCGATCAGGCGGCCGTTGACGAGGCGGACCCGTCGCCCGCCGGCGGCAAGAGCGGCGAGCGCCGCCGGCGTCACGAGACCGACGTCATGCGGCCGCCGCCGGCCGCGGGCCGTTGAGCACGTCGCGGATGCCGGCGGTGATGCGCGCGCGGTCGGGGAAGACGTGATCTTCGAGCCCGGGGCTGTAGGGGATCGGCACCTGCAGGGCGCACACGCGCCTCACCGCGGCCTTGAGCGCGCCGAACGTCGCCGGGTCCTCGGTGACCACCGCGGCGACCTCGGCCGAGAAGCCCGCGGTCGGCCCGGCCTCGTCGGCGATCACGAGGCGGCCGGTCTTTCGCACCGACGCCCGGATCGTGTCCTTGTCGAGCGGCACCAGGGTGCGCGGATCGACCACCTCGACCGAGATGCCCTCCTTGGCGAGCTCCTCGGCGGCCGCCAGGGCCTCGTGCACCAGCCACGCCAGCGCGACCACGGTGACGTCGCTGCCCGCGCGCTTGATGTCGGCCACGCCGAGCGGGATCGTGTAGTCGTCCTCCGGCACCGGCCCTTTGCGCGCCATCAGGCGGTTCGACTCGAACGAGATCACCGGGTTGTTGTCGCGGATCGCCGACTTGAGCAGCCCCTTCATGTCGTAGGGCGTCGACGGCAGGAAAAGCTTCAGGCCGGCGAGGTTCATGAACATGGAGTAGGGGCACTGGCAGTGCTGGGCGGCGAGCCGCGTGCCGCCGCCGACCGCCGCGCGATAGACGATCGGGAAGCTGCGCTGACCGCCGAACATGTAGTGGATCTTCGACGCCTGGTTGACGATCTGGTCCATGGCGACGAAGGCGAACGTCACCTGGCGCCAGTCGACGATCGGACGGAAGCCGGAGCCGGCGGCGCCGATCGCCATGCCCGTGAGGGCGCCCTCGGCGATCGGCGTCGCGCGCATCCGCTTGTCGCCGAATTCCTTGAGCAGCGCTCCGATCGGGTCGGTCGCCATATAGAAGATCTTGGGGTCGCGCCGCATCTCCTCGGCGACCGCCTCGACACCGGCCTCGTTGTAGGTCAGCTCGCGCATGTCGTGTCCCTCAATCGGCCGCAAACACGTCGTCGGTCGCCTGCTCGGGCGTCGGGAAGGGGCTGGCCTCGGCGAACGCGACGGCACCTTCGATGGCCGATGCGACCGCGCGCTCCAGCTCCCGCAGGCCGGCGTCGCCGAGGTCGCCCTGCGCGTCGAGCCGCTCGACCAGCCGCGCGATCGGGTCCTTGCGCAGCCACGCCTCGATCTCGGCCTTGTCGCGCGGGTCGGGCTGGCCCTTGCGCTCGGTATGCGCGCGCCAGCGGTAGGTCTTGCATTCGATCAGGGTCGGCCCGTCGCCCGCGCGGGCGCGCTCGACGGCGCGGCTGGCCGCCTGATAGACCGCGAAGATGTCGTTGCCGTCGACCACCACGCCGGGGATGCCGTAGCCGGCGGCGCGTGCGGCGACGTCGCCCAACGCGTGGGTCGACGCCGCCGAGGTCTGGGCCGCCCACATGTTGTTCTCGCACACATAGAGCATCGGCAGCTTCCAGGCGGCGGCGATGTTGAGGCATTCATGAAACGGCCCGGCGTTCGACGCGCCATCGCCGAAGAACGAGACCGCGACGCCGCCCTTGCCCTCCATCTGCGCCGCCAGCCCGGCGCCCGTGACGATCGAGATGCCGCCCGCGACGATGCCGTTGGCGCCCAACATGCCGATGCCGAAATCGGCGATGTGCATCGAGCCGCCCTTGCCTTTGCAGTAGCCCGTCTGGCGGCCGTAGAGTTCGGCCATCATGCGGTTGAGGTCGGCGCCCTTGGCGATGCAGTGGCCGTGGCCGCGATGGGTCGAGATGATGCGGTCGGTCGGCTTGAGCGCGCTGCACACGCCGACCGCGACCGCCTCCTCGCCGATGTAGCAGTGCACGACGCCGTAGATCTTTCCGGCCAGGTAATCGGCGGAGGCGCGCTCTTCGAAGCGGCGGATCGTCAGCATCTGGCGCAGCATGGCGCGCTGCTGATCGGGCGGCAGGTTGAGCGGCAGGTTCATCGGCGTGTTCCCCCCGGGCCGGCGGGCCCTTCGGGGGGTCCGCGCCGCCATTGTCGGGGTTCGACCGCGCTCAAGGCAAGCCGCCCGCGCGCTGGTGCTGCCGGAAAGGATTGAACTTTCGACCTCTCCCTTACCAAGGGAGTGCTCTACCACTGAGCTACGGCAGCAAATCCCGCGGGAACCTTGACTCTTCTGGCCCTTTGGCGACCCTTGTCATCGGACTGTGTGTGATTCTGTGTGTGGTCGCTGAAAAAATGGCGGTCCTGAAACGAAACGGATCAGCCAATTGGCTGATCGAGTTTACCTACCTCGGCGAGACCGTGCGCCGCTCTTCGGGGACACCCTCGAAGAGCCAAGCCCGCGAGCTCGAGGCCGAGTGGCGGCGACAGATACACGACCGGGTGAAGGCCGGCAAGGCTCCCAGCATCACCTTGGGCGAGGCGATCGATCGCTATTACCTGACCGTTCTGGAGCCCGACGGCAAACCGGACACGCTCAAGGCGGCGCTCTACAGCCTGAACCAAATCAGGACGCACTTCGGCCCCGACCGGAGGCTCGACCAGATCACGCAAGCCGAGGTCGCGGCATGGCGCGACAAGCTCCTCACCGAGAAGGGACTCAGTGCCGGAGGGGCCAATCGCCTCTACGCGTGGGTCCGGGCGATCGTCAATTTGGCGCGCGACGACTGGAACGTCGCCGCGCCGACCTTCAGGCTCAAGATGCTGAAGGAACCACGCGGGCGGGTCCGGTACCTCACCGACGAGGAAGAGGCCAGGTTGCTCGGCGCCTGCGCGCCGCATCTGCGCGATATCGTGACATTCATAATGGACTCGGGAGCGCGCCGCGCGGAGATGCGCGGGTTGCTTTGGAGCGATGTCCGCTTCGAGGGCGATCGCGCGGTCGTCGCGTTCCGCGCGACCGAAACCAAGAGCGGCAAAGCCCGGCAGGTGCCGCTGCCGGTGCGCTCCACGGAGCTTCTGAGACGTCTCCGCAAGCCTCTCGGCGAGAAGCCCCGCACCTTGAACATCCCCGTCTTTTTGAGTCCCGTGCGGTCGCTCGGTGGGAAGCTGAAAGCTGGTGCGGACAACCGCACGGCATTCCAGGCCGCATGCCGCCGCGCGGGCATCGAGGACTTCAGGCTCCATGACCTGCGCCATCACTACGCATCGCGCCTTGCCCGACGCGGGGTGAGTCTGCAGCAGATCGGCGGACTGCTCGGGCATGCGTCCATCAAGATGACGGAGCGGTACGCCCATCTCGTTCAATCTGATCTCGATCGGGCTGTCGCGCTCCTTGATCCACCGGATCTCCCAGCGGCGGCTCCTGTGTTGGAGCCCGCCACAATCCGTCGGAGGCCCGGATGGTTTTCAATCCGACGTGCCATCCATGCGATGCGCGGCAGAAAGGGGTGATGATCGGAGTCTCGGGTGCGCTGCGACTGGCGCGGCGCGGTGCTTCGGAGGACTGACGGAGCTCCTCGTACATTCGGCGAGGAACTCCGTCGACATTGGCGGCGATGCGCCAATGTGTTATGTATAGCAGCGGCGTGATTGCCGTTCGACGCAGGGTATCATCGAAAGCCTTGCGACAGCCCAGCGACATCTAGGGCTTCCAGACTCAGCGCCGCCCCAGGAACTTTGCCTGTGGATTGCGCCTGGGTGTCCCCCGGATGATATCGCAGGAGCTGTCTATGATGATTGTATCTGCTGAACTCTTCGCAGACGATGCCCGGCGCGAACAAATGTTTGAGCTCGCCGCGGAAGCGATCGCCTCCATTATAGTGAGAATAGTAGCTTGGTCCGGCGAGGACGTGCGCGTGCTCAAACGCTGGGTTGCCGAGGCGTTAGAGCACGTAAATCAGCTGGATCGTGACCTCCATGAACCGGGCGCGTCGTGGACTCAGTTTGACTCGTGGGAGTGCCGGGAGCTGTGGGACAGAGTCACAGCGGCGCTGTCCGACGTCAACAATGGCGTTGTCCCCGAGGAGCCGGACGTTTTGGTGGTCGACCCCGTGGGTCGCTACCTCGCGCTAGACGGTGGACATGTTGTCCAGGGGCAGCTGTCTTCCGCCACCTTGAAGAAGTTCGGTGCCTCGTAGGCGCCCGACAGCACTTCTTACGCCCACGAGGGCTCGGTACAAGCGCACGGGCATCAAACGGCGCGGCCCTGCACGACTGACCTCGGTCCCTGCATCTCCGCCAAGTGCTGGGAGCCCGTTCCGAGAGAGGATGACGAGGAGCAGCCAAATCATCGGGATCCTTCGTGAACAGATGGCCGCGGGGACGACGACGGCGGATATCTGCCGGCATGGGTGTCAATTCGCGCCGAACCGTCGCCCCCCTTTCGCTTTGAATGTTAGCCCCCCTGCGGGCTTGTCCAGGTAGTGCACGGAGGGGACCCGCGCGCGACGCGGCGTGCCCTTGCGAGCGACGCGGCGTCGCGCGTGGGGAGG
>DATJNS010000170.1:0-4510 GCA_035507915.1 Candidatus Sulfotelmatobacter sp. | reverse complement strand
CCTGACCCTGCATGTCGGCGCCGGCACGTTCCTGCCGGTGCGGGTCGAGAACGTGCGCGAGCACCGCATGCATCCCGAGTACGGCGAGCTCGGCGCGGACGCGGCGGCCCGTCTCAACCGGGCGCGCGCCGCGGGCGGTCGGGTCGTCGCGGTCGGCACCACGAGCCTGCGTCTGCTCGAGGCCGCGGCGCGCCCGGACGGCACGGTCGAGCGGTTCGCCGGCGAGACCGACATCTTCATCACGCCGGGCTATCGTTTTAGGATCGTCGATCTCCTGCTGACCAACTTCCACTTGCCGCGCTCGACCCTCTTCATGCTGGTGTGCGCCTTTGCCGGAACGACGCGCATGCGCGCGGCCTACGCGCATGCGATCGCCGCCGGCTATCGGTTCTATTCCTACGGCGACTGCTGCCTGCTGCGCCGCGCGCCGCCCGAGCAGCCGGGCGCCGCGCCGTGAGCCAGCTGCCGCGCGCGCTCACGGCCGAGGCCGCCGGCACGCCGTTCGATCTGCTGGCGCTCGACGGCCTGGCGCGCCGCGGCCTCCTGCACACCGCGCACGGGCTGGTGAGCACGCCCGCCTTCATGCCGGTCGGCACCGCCGGCACCGTCAAGGCGATGCTGCCGGGCTCGGTCGCGGCGACCGGCACCGAGATCCTGCTCGCCAACACCTACCACCTGATGCTGCGCCCGAGCGCCGAGCGGGTCGCCGCGCTCGGCGGCCTGCACCGCTTCATGAACTGGGACCGCCCGATCCTGACCGACTCGGGCGGCTTCCAGGTGATGTCGCTCGCCGGACTGCGCACCATCAGCGAGGAGGGCGTCGTCTTCCGATCGCATCTCGACGGCGCCATGCACGCGCTCGGGCCGGAACGCTCGATCGAGATCCAGGAGCTGCTCGGTGCCGACATCACGATGTGCTTCGACGAGTGCACGTCGTTCCCGGCGACGCACGCGCAGGCGGCGGCGTCGATGGAGCTGTCGATGCGCTGGGCCGAACGCTCGCGGCGCCGCTTCCGGCCGCGGCGCGGCTACGGTCTGTTCGGCATCGTGCAGGGCGGCGTCCATTTCGATCTGCGCGCGCGCTCGGCCGCGACGCTGGCCGCGCTCGGCTTCGACGGCTACGCGATCGGCGGTCTCGCGGTCGGCGAGGGTCAGGCGACCATGTTCCAGGTCGTCGAGCACACCGCGCCGCTCCTGCCCGCCGATCGGCCGCGCTACCTGATGGGCGTCGGCAAGCCCGCCGACCTGGTCGGCGCGGTCCGCCGCGGCATCGATCTGTTCGATTGCGTGCTGCCGACGCGCTCGGGGCGCACCGGCCAGGCCTTCACGCGACGCGGCACGCTCAACATGCGCAATGCGCGCCACGCCGGCGATCCGCGGCCGATCGACGACGGCTGCGACTGTCCGGCCTGCCGCGCCTATTCGCGCGCCTACCTGCATCACCTGATCCGCGCCCAGGAGATCCTCGGCGTGATGCTGTTGACCTGGCACAATCTGCACTACTATCAGGCCCTGATGGCGGGGCTTCGGGCCGCGATCGAAAGCGGCCGCATGGCCGAGTTCGCCGCCGTCTTCGACGCCGAGCAGGCGCTGGGCGACGTCGACGCCCTGCCCGATCCAGCGACCGGATGACCGACATGGCCGACGACACCGCGCCTTCCCTGACCCAGCTCGGGCAGCCGACCCGGCTGCCCGCCTCGCCCGCCGAGGCGACGCTCGAGCGCGTCGCCAACCCGCACGCCGGCGATCGCTATCTGGTGCGCTTCACCGCGCCCGAGTTCACCTGCCTGTGCCCGATCACCGGCCAGCCCGACTTCGCGCATCTCGTGATCGACTACGTGCCGCAGCGCTGGCTGATCGAGAGCAAGTCGCTCAAGCTCTATCTCGGGTCGTTCCGCAATCACGGCGCGTTCCACGAGGCGACCACGCTCGACATCGCCAAGCGCCTGCAGGCGACGCTCGAGCCGCACTGGCTGCGCATCGGCGGCTACTGGTATCCGCGCGGCGGCATGCCGATCGACGTGTTCTACCAGTCCGGTCCGCCGCCCGACGGCGTGTGGCTGCCGCCGCAAGAGGTCCAGCCCTATCGCGGCCGCGGCTGACGCGCATCCCGCGCGGGGCGCGCGCATCCCGATCGCCGCGAGCGCGGCGCGCGCCGCGATCCGCGACCGTGCGTTGGCGCTCGGCTTCGACGCGGTCGGCTTCGCCGCCGCCGAGCTCGCGGCGACCGCGCGCACCGATCTCGCCGAGTTCCTGGCGCGCGGCTATCACGGCGACATGGGATGGCTGGCGGCGCGCGCCGAGCAGCGCGCGGCGCCGCGCGCCCTGTGGCCGGAGGCGCGCAGCGTCGTGGTGTGCGGCCTGTCCTACGCGCCCGCCGACGATCCGCTGGCGCCGCACGCCGCGCGCGAGCGCGGCGCGATCTCGGTCTATGCGCGCAACCGCGACTATCACGACGTCGTGAAGAAGAAGCTGCGCGCGCTGGCGGCGTGGATCCACGCCGATCTCGGCGCGGCGGTGAAGCTGTTCGTCGACACCGCGCCCGTGATGGAGAAGCCGATCGCGGCACGCGCCGGCCTCGGCTGGCAGGGCAAGCACACCAACCTGGTGTCGCGCCGCCACGGCTCGTGGCTGTTCCTGGGCGAGGTCTACACCGCGCTCGAGCTGCCGGCCGACGCGCCCGAGGCGGATCATTGCGGCGCCTGCCGGCGCTGCCTCGACGTCTGTCCCACCGCGGCGTTTCCCGCGCCCTATCGGCTCGACGCGCGGCGCTGCATTTCGTACCTGACGATCGAGCACAAGGGACCGATCGCGCGCGAGCTCCGGCCGCTGATCGGCAACCGCATCTACGGCTGCGACGACTGCCTGGCGGTCTGCCCGTGGAACAAGTTCGCGCGGCCGCACGCGACGCCCGAGCTGGCGGCGCGCGCCGAGCTGACCGCGCCGCGCCTCGCCGCGCTCGCCCGGCTCGATGATGCCGAGTTCCGTCGCCAGTTCGCCGGCTCGCCGATCAAGCGCACCGGACGCGACCGCTTCGTGCGCAACGTGCTGATCGCGCTCGGCAACAGCGGCGAGCGCGCGCTCGCGCCGGCCGCCGAGCAATTGCTGTCCGATCCCTCGCCGCTGGTGCGCGGCGCTGCCGTATGGGCACTGACGCGGCTGCTCGACCGCGACGCGTTCAACGCGTTGCGCGCCCGCCATCGGCCGGGCGAAACCGATGGGACGGTCTGCGACGAATGGGACGTCGCGCCGCAGGAGGCATGACATGGATCTCGGCTTGACGGACAAGGTGGCGCTGGTGGCGGCGTCGAGCGCCGGCATCGGCAAGGCGACCGCGTTGGCGCTCGCCCGCGAGGGCGCGGCGGTGACGATCTGCGGCCGCGATGCCGCGCGGCTGGAAGCCGCGCGCGCCGAGCTCGCCGCGGTCGCGCGCGTGCCGCCGCTCGCGGTCGCGGCCGACGTGACCGAGCCCGACGACGTCGCGCGCCTGGTCGCGGCGGTGATCGACCGGTTCGGCACCGTGCACGTGCTGGTCAACAACGCCGCCGGCCCGCGCCCCGGCGGTTTCGACGCGTTGAGCGACGCCGACTGGGACGCCGCCCACCGGCTGACCCTGATGTCGGCGGTGCGGCTGACGCGCGCCGTGCTGCCGCACATGCGCCGCCAGCGCTGGGGGCGCGTCGTCAACCTGTCGTCCTATTCCGTCAAGGCGCCGATCGCCGAGCTGTTCCTGTCCAACGCCATCCGCCTGGGCGCGCTCGGCTGGGCGAAGTCGCTGGCCAACGAGCTGGCGGCCGACAACATCCTGGTCAACACGGTGTGCCCGGGCTGGACCGCGACGGACCGCATGCACAACGTGATCGCGGCGCAGGCGCGCGCGGCCAACCGCAGCGTCGACGACGCCGCGGGCGCGGTGACGAGCCGCATCCCGCTCGGCCGCTTCGGCCGCCCCGAGGAGATCGCCGACATGATCGCGTTCCTGGCGTCCGAGCGCGCGAGCTACGTGACCGGCACCGCGATCCAGGTCGACGGCGGCGCCGTCCCGGGCGTGTTCTAGCGGGGCTGGTCCAGCGACACGAGCACCCCCTGCTCGTGTCACGTCGGATCTGCGACACACGGTCCTCATGGCCGCACGGATTTTTCGCCGGGGAAGGGCCTGCATCCGGCCTGCTGCGCAGGAATGGAGCGCGGAGCCGTGCGCTCAAGCGACCCGCGTCGTCACGCCGCCGAGGCCCTCGAAGACGGTCTCGACCGCGTCACCGGCGGCGAGCGGGAACTGGCGCGTGAACGAGCCCGACATGATGACGTCGCCGGCGCGCAGCGTCTCACCGAACTGGGCGAGCTTGCCGGCCAGCCAGGCGACCGAATTGTACGGATGGCCGAGCACGGCGTCGCCGGTACCACGCGCCACGTCGGTGCCGTTGATGCGCACGCGCGCGATCACCGTCGTGAGATCGGCGATCTCGGCCGCGCGCACCGGCTTACCGACCACGAACGCCTTCTGCTGGGC
>DATJNS010000169.1:0-5856 GCA_035507915.1 Candidatus Sulfotelmatobacter sp. | reverse complement strand
CCCGCGGAGCCCGTACCATGGACATGACCGGCGAGACCCTGATCCCGGCGCCGCGCGACGCCGTCTGGCGCGCGCTCAACGATCCCGAGGTGCTTCGCCAGGCGATCCCCGGCTGCGAGACCATCGAAAAGGTCTCGGATACCGAGTTCAGCGCCAAGGTCGTCGCCAAGGTCGGGCCCGTGCGCGCGACATTCACCGGGCAGGTCCAGCTGTCGGATCTCGACCCGCCCAACGGCTACCGCATCAGCGGCGAGGGCAAGGGCGGCCCGGCCGGCTTCGCCAAGGGGGGCGCCACCGTCAAGCTGAGCGACGCCGACGGCGGCACCAAGCTGAACTACACGGTCGACGCCCAGATCGGCGGCAAGCTGGCCCAGATCGGCTCGCGCCTGATCGACGCGACCGCGCGCAGCATGGCGCAGGATTTCTTCGGCCGCTTCAGCAAGCTGGTGGCGGCCGGGGACTCGGCGCACGACGCGGTCGCGGGCGACACCATCGAGACGCCGGAAGAGCTGATGACGTCGCCGCAGGCCGACGAAGCCGCCGCGATGGACGCCGCGGCACGCCAGACGCGCAGCCTGCCGCCCTGGATCTGGATCGGCGGCCTGATCGTGCTCGTCATCGTGATCGTCGCGCTGTTCGCGCATTAGCGCGACACGCAGACCGGGCAATGCCCGAGGCGACGGCCGCCACCCGCGCATGACGCTTCGTCAGTACTGCACCTATCTCGATCACAACTACGTGCCGCGCGTGCTCGTGATGGTCGACTCGCTGCGCCGCCAGGGCGGCAGCTTCCGGCTGCACGTGCTGTGTCTGTCCGAGCTGTGCGCCCGCATGCTCGGCGAGCTCGCCGTTCCGGAGATCGCGCCGATCCGCCTCGAAGCCTTGGAGCGGCGCTATCCCGAACTCGTCACGGTCAAGCCGACGCGCACCGTCATCGAATATTTCTTCACTCTGACGCCGTTCCTGCCGGCCTTTTGCATGGACCAGGACGGCGCGCTCGACGAGATCACCTATCTCGACTCGGACCTGTGCTTCTTCGCCGATCCGCAGATGATCTTCGACATGATCGGCGACCGCTCGATCGGGATCGTTCCGCAGCATCTGTCCGCATACTGGTCGTTCGCCGCGAAGTTCGGACGTTTCAACGTCGGCTGGATCACCTACCGCCGTACCGGCCCGGGATTGCGATGCCTGATCCGATATTGCCAGGATTGCCTGGCCTGGTGCTTCGAACGGCTCGAGCCCGACCGCTTCTCCGACCAAAAATATCTCGATCGCTGGCCCGACGCCTTCGGCGACGATCTCGCAGTGATCGAGCACAAGGGCGTCAACGTCGCGCTCTACAACGTCGATGCCTACACGGTGACCGAGCACGCCGGTCGCATCTGGTGCGACGACGAACCGCTGATCTTCTACCACTTTCACGGCATCTACCAGGATACCGACGGGAACTACGCCGTGAGCATGCCGATCGAGCAGGGCACGCGTGAGGAGACCGTCGTTCGCCGGATCTATCGACCCTACGCGGCGCGGTTGATCGAGCAGCGCGAGCTCCTGCTCCGGCGCTTTCCCGAGCTCGCCGCCGCGTCGAAGGTGACGCGCCTGGCGCCGATCGAGCCGCCGAAGACGGTCGAGCTCACGGGATGGCACGGCGATACGCTGACGCGTATCCGGCTGCGGCACGCGATCGACCAGCGCGAACGCCTGCGAGCCGGCGCGCGCACCGAGGACCCGACCCTGGCGCATCTCCTGGAGGTCGCCGGGGTGCTCGCGAACGTTCCGGTCGAGGGGGCGACCGGCCCCGCGACGCTCTCGGTCCTGGATTGGGGCGGCGGTTTCGGCGAGCTCCACTGGTGTGTGCGCGCGCTCCAACAGGATCGCAGGTTTTCCTGGCATGTCCGCGAGCAGCGCAGCGTGTGCGACCACGCCGCGGCGGTGTTCCCCGAGACCGTCTTCCACGACGACGACGCCGGCGCGTTCGCGCGGGACTATGATGTCGCGGTCGCCGTCGGCGCGCTGCACTACGCCACCGATTGGCGCGCCGTGCTGCAACAGCTCGCCGCGGCCGCGCGCCGGCTGCTGGTTTTGGTCGATGTGCCGTTGAACGACGGCGGCACGTCCCTGTTTGTCCAGGAGCGCCCCCTGCCCTTTTTGCCGGACGCAGTGTTCGCCAGCCCCGTGCTGCCCACCCCGACGGTCCATGCGCTGCTCGCGGCGGCCGGCTGGGAGCTCGCGCGCGAGCTCTCGACCAGCTTCGCGCAGCCCGAGGTCGGGGAAACCCCGCCGGTGGTCTATCGCAGCCTGGTGTTTCGGCCCACCAGCCGGCCGGAGGCGTCACCGTAAGGGCGGGCCTCAGGCCTTTTTGGTCAGGAGAAAACTGCCGAGCGCCAAATGGCGAAGACCGGAACGCAGCACGGTGTCGATGGCATCGGCGGGCGAACCGACGATCGGTTCGCCGTGCAGATTGAACGAGGTGTTGAGCACGGCACCGATGCCGGTCAGCTCACGGAATGCCAGGATGAGCTCGTAGTAGGCCGCGTTGGTTGCCCGGCTGACGATCTGCGGGCGGGCGGTTCTGTCGCGCCGGTGGATCGCAGAGGCGAGATCCACGACGGCCTCCGGGCGGACATCGGCAGCGACCATCATCGCGCTCCTATCCGCCTTGCCTGACGTCGACAAGTAGCGCTCCGCGTCTATGTCGAGGATGCTCGGAGCAAACGGCATCCAGAAGTCGCGCTCCTTGATGGCATCGTTCAAGAGCTCGAGGTTCTCGGCTTTCCCGGGATGCGCCAGGATTGACCGATTGCCGAGGGCGCGCGCGCCGAACTCCATCGGTCCCGTGCAGCGCGCAACGATCTGGTCGTCGGCGAGCAGTTGGGCGACCGCGCGATTGATGTCTGCCGGCCGATCGATCGTGAAATGCCTTGGACCCATCGCGCGTGCGATGGCCTGGCGAATCTCGGCATCGTCGAACGACCACCCAAGGAATACGTGCGGCGCGCGGGCGATGGCTCGATTGGGCTCGCTCGTCAGACTGCCATGCACAGCCGCGCCGATCGCAGTCGACTCGTCGCCCGCCGATGGCACGACGACCAGCCGCTCGATGTCGGGCAACGCTTCCAGCCGCTGATTGACCTTGACGTTCATGAAGACGCCGCCCGCGCATGCGACGGACCCGATGCCCGTGCGATGCATCCAGTGCGAGGCCCAACGCACGACCATTTCTTCCGTGTAATCCTGGAGCGCTCCGGCGACCGCATCAAAGCGCTGGACAAACACGATCTCCCGCAACCGGTAGCGGAGCTCGGGAATCGTCTGATAGCTGCGCTGCCAGGCGCCGTTCTCGTCGACCCACAACAGTTCGCGAAACCAGCCGACAAGACGCTCGTGATGCTCGCGGCGCGAGTAGGGCGCGAGCCCCATGATCTTGTACTCGTGCTCGTTCATCGTGAACCCAAGCATCCCGGTCACGAGCCAATAGATCATCCCCAGGGAGGCGAGATCGTCGGTGATGGCCAGCCGTTCGAAGCGTCCATCGGCGTAGCCGCTCACCGTGGCGCAAAGACCGTCGCCCAAACCGTCGAGCGTCAGGAACAGCCATCGTTCGACCGGATCGGCCGGCAAGAACGGCAGCACCGAATACATATGGGCGGCGTGATGATCCATTGGCTTGAGGCGCCCGACGTCCAGACCGATCGCACGGCTCACGGCGCGCAGCGCATCGGCATCGGGGGTGCGATCGGGCTCACCGGGGGCCACGCCCCATTCCTCAATGTCGGCGCTGGATGGGTGGGTTTTCCACCGCTCCACCTGCGCGAGATTGAGCCGTGCCTCGTAGCGGTGGGGGCGGAACCCTCGCTCCGCGAGGTACCTGTAGGCGTTCGGCGAGCGCATCGCGAAGGTACAGCTTCGGACCGCGGAACGGTCGATCACGTTCGCGAACAGGAACTCCAGCGTCTCGGCCGGAAACCCGGCAACATTCTTCAGCCGGGCGATGCGCTCTTCGCTCTGGCAAAAGACCACTGTGCCGTCACGGACGACGGCGACCGTTGCATTATGGCTGGTCGATATCCCGAGATGTGCCATGACGATCGCGTCCGCGCTTCACCCCTGACGAAAGCCCTGATTCAGCCTGACATTTCGGCCAGGGACGTACAAGTTCATGCACCCCGACATTCCGACCGGCCCAAGCCGCGCTGCGCTTGACCTCGCCACAGGCAGGCGTAACACTGCCCAAGGGGGCCGGCCGCCTTCGCGAACAAGCACAAGAACGACGTGGCCGTCATCGCATTGCAGAGGAGAACAGATCGATGCCCAGCGTCTCTCTGACCGTGAACGGCCGCAAGGTTTCGGCCGAGATCGAAGAGCGCACGCTGCTCGTCCAGCTGTTGCGCGAGAAGCTCGGCCTGACCGGGACGCACGTCGGCTGCGACACCAGCCAGTGCGGCGCCTGCGTGGTTCACATCGACGGCACGTCGATCAAGAGCTGCACCATTCTCGCCGTCCAGTGCGAGGGCACGAACGTGCTCACGATCGAGGGCCTGGCGCAGGGCGACAAGCTGCATCCGATGCAGGAGGCGTTCCGCGAGCACCATGCCCTGCAGTGCGGCTTCTGCACCCCCGGCATGGTGATGAGCGCGGTCGACCTCCTGAAGAACAATCCCAAGCCCAGCGAGCGCGAGATCCGCGAGTGGCTCGAGGGCAACATCTGCCGCTGCACCGGCTATCACAACATCGTGAAGGCGATCCAGGCCGCGTCCCAAGCAGGGAGCTAGCGCCATGCCCGACACCATGATCGGCGCGTCCGTCAAGCGGCGCGAAGATGCCAAGTTCCTGACCGGCCGGGGCAACTACACCGACGACATCAACCGCCCGGGCCAGCTCCACGCCGCCATCATCCGCTCGCCGCACGCGCACGCGGCGCTCAGCGCGGTCAAGACCGACCGCGCGAAACAGCACGCCGGCGTGGTCGCGGTGTTCACCGGCGCCGACATGGCCGCCGACGGCGTCGGCGGCCTGCCCTGCGGCTGGCTGATTCACAACAAGGACGGCTCCCCGATGGTCGAGCCGCCGCACCCGCCGCTCGCCCAAGGCAAGGTGCGCCACGTCGGCGACCCGGTCGCGGTCGTGATCGCGGAGACCTACGACCAGGCGCGCGACGCCGCCGAGCTGGTCGAGATCGACTACAAGGTGCTGCCCGCGGTCGCCGATGCCGCGCAGGCGATCAAACCCGGAGCGCCCCAGCTGCACGACGAGGCCAAGGGCAACCTGTGCTACGACTGGCATCTCGGCGACAAGGCGGCGGTCGATGCGGCGTTCGCCAAGGCGGCCAAGGTCGCCAAGATAGACCTGATCAACAACCGCCTGATCCCCAACGCGATGGAGCCGCGCGCCGCGCTCGGCGAGTTCAACCGCGCAACCGGCGAGTACACGCTCTACACGACCAGCCAGAACCCGCACGTCATCCGCCTCCTGATGGGCGCGCACGTGCTGCACGTCGCCGAGAGCAAGCTGCGCGTGATCGCCCCCGACGTCGGCGGCGGCTTCGGCTCGAAGATCTATCACTACGCCGAGGAGGCGATCGTCACCTGGGCTGCGGCCAAAGTGAACCGGCCGGTCAAGTGGACCGCCGAGCGCTCTGAGAGCTTCATGTCCGACGCGCACGGCCGCGACCACACCACCCACGCCGAGCTCGCGCTCGACAAGGACGGCAAGTTCCTGGCGCTGCGCGTCGCCACGATCGCCAACCTGGGCGGTTACCTGTCGACCTTCTCGACCGCCATCCCGACCTATCTCTACGCCACCCTGCTCGCCGGCGTGTACACGACGCCGGTGATCTACTGCGAGGTCAAGTCG
>DATJNS010000168.1:0-48605 GCA_035507915.1 Candidatus Sulfotelmatobacter sp. | reverse complement strand
CATCTCCTCCTGCCAGGTCACGTGCTCCGGCGTGCCCTCGCGCGGCTCCTTGCGTGCCAGATAGTACTCGTCGCGATAGACGAACATCACGACGTCGGCGTCCTGCTCGATCGATCCCGACTCGCGCAGGTCGGAGAGCTGTGGGCGCTTGTCGTCGCGGTTCTCGACCGCGCGCGAGAGCTGCGACAGCGCGAGCACCGGCACATTGAGCTCCTTGGCCACGGTCTTGAGGCCGCGCGTGATCTCCGACAGCTCCTGCACGCGGTTCTCGTTGCGCGCGGTCGACGAGCCGTGCAGCAGCTGCAGATAGTCGACCACGATCATCGACAGGCCGGGGCTGCGCTTGAGCCGGCGCGCGCGCGTGCGCAAGGCTGCGATGCTGAGCGCCGGCGTGTCGTCGATATAGAGCGGCAGGCGCTCGAGCTCCTGCGAGACGATCACCAGGCGCTCGAAGTCGTCGTTCGACAGCTCGCCGCGGCGGATGCGCTCGGACGGGATCGCGGTCTGCTCGGCGAGGATGCGGGTCGCCAGCTGCTCGGCCGACATCTCGAGCGAGAAGAACGCGACGATGTGGCTGCGGTTGGCCTCCGTGTCCTCGACGGTGCGGGCGGCGTGGAAGGCGATGTTGGTGGCGAGCGCGGTCTTGCCCATGCTCGGACGGCCCGCGAGGATCAAGAGATCCGACGAGTGCAGGCCGCCCAGCAGCTTGTCGAGGTCGGTGAAGCCGGTCGGCACCCCGGCCAGCTGGCCCTCGCGCCGGAAGGCGACGTTGGCCGCTTCGATCGACGCCTTGAGGGCGGTCGAGAACTCCCTCAGGCCGGCCTCGATCTCGCCCGTCGAGGCGAGCGTGTAGAGGCGTTGCTCGGCGACCTCGATCTGGCCCGTGGCCTCGCTGTCGAGATCATCGCGGTAGGCGTCGTTGACCATGTCCTCGCCGAGCGCGATCAGCTGGCGGCGCAGATGCAGGTCGTGGACGGTGCGGCCGTAATCCTCGGCGTTCACGATCGAGGCCACGCTGGTCGCGAGCCGCATCAGGTACGTGTAGCCGCCGATCTCGGTGAGGTCCGCGTCGGCCTCGAAATACTGCTTGAGCGTGATCGGGTCGGCGATCTGGCCGCGGTCGATCAGCCGGCCGATCGCCTCGAAGATGCGGCCGTGGACGCGGTTGGCGAAATGCTCGGCCTTGAGGAAGTCGACGACACGCTCGAAGGCCTTGTTGTTGTGCAGGATCGCGCCGAGCAACGCCATCTCGGCTTCGTCATTGTGCGGCGGCGAGCGCTCGAGGCCCAACGGCGCGGCGTCGGACGGGCGGATCGGTCGAATGGCGGTGACGGGATCCATGGGGCGACGAACTTAGCAGAACAGATCGGTCGCTGCTTGTCCCATCACGAGGCGAATTGTGGGGATAACGGGGGCAACTTCCGCTCGCCGGTCGAAGACGCTCGGGCCTTCGGTCGCCGCGGTCTGCGCTACGCGGCCGTGCCGACGACGGCGAGTGCTTCCGACTCGCGCTCGTACATGTAATCGCGCGTCAGCGGCACGGTGTCGACCGCGCGCGCCATCTGCATCTGCCACACCATGTGGCCCTGGCGCCGGAACGCGATCTCGCTGCCGATCAGATAGAATTCCCACATCCGGCAGAAGCGCTCGTCGTAGAGCTCGGTGATCGCCGCGCGGTTCGCGTTGAAGCGCGCCCGCCACGCCGCCAGCGTGCGCGCATAGTGCAGCCGCAGGATCTCGATGTCGGTGACGAACAGCCGGGACGCCTCGACGGCGGGCAGCACCTCCGAGAGCGCCGGCGAGTAGCCGCCGGGGAAGATGTATTTGCGCAGCCACGGGTTGGTCGCGCCCGGCCCGTCGGAACGGCCGATCGCGTGGACCAGCGCCATGCCGTCGGGTGCCAACAAGGTGCGGATCTGCTGGAAGAACTCCCGGTAGTGGGGCAGTCCCACGTGCTCGAACATGCCGACCGAGACGATGCGGTCGAACGGGCCGGCGAGGTCGCGATAGTCGCGCAGCTCGAAGCGGACGCGGTGCGCCAGCCCGGCCGCCTCGGCGCGCCGCGTCGCCGCCGCCTGCTGCTCGGTCGAGAGCGTGACGCCGAGCACCTCGACGTCGGCGATCGACGCCAGCGTGAGAGCGAGGCCACCCCAGCCCGAGCCGATGTCGAGCACGCGCTGGCCCGGCTGGAGCCGGAGCTTGCGCGCGATGCGCTGCTTCTTGCGCAGCTGGGCGCGATCGAGATCGTCGCTGTCGCGCTCGAAATAGGCGCAGGAATATTGACGGTCGGAATCGAGGAACAGCTCGTAGAGCCGTTCCGACAGGTCGTAGTGGTGCGCGACGTTGGCGCGCGCGCGCGTCGGGTCGTTGGTCTGGAGCAGCCGGCGCACGAGATAGTTGAAGCCGTCGAACAGGCGCATGATCAACGGCGGCTCGCCGATCTCCTGATTGACCGCGAGCAGGTCTAGGAAGTCGTAGAGCGTGCCGCGCTCGATCGTCAGGCTGCCGTCCATGTACGCCTCGCCGACGGCGAGGCGCGGATTCCACAGCAGTCGGCGCCGCAGATTGTCGTCGTGCAGGCGAATCGAGACGCTCGGACCCGGCGCGCTGCCGGCCGTATAGTGGCGACCGGCGGCATCGACGACCTCCAAGGTTCCCGCGCGCACGAGCTGGCGAAGCACGCTCGCGAGCAGCATGGCCAGTTCCTCCCGGCTCAACCCTCAAAGCCGGGAATAACGTAAGCAAAGAACCCGGTTGGTTGCAAATCGGGCGGTGGCTGCCGGTCCGGCCGGCCGGTGCCTCAGGCGGCTGGCTCGGCCGGCGGTTCGGTGCTTTCGACGGGCGCGGCCTCCTCGCCGCGCATCTGCGCGGCGGCCTCGTCCTGCGACGGCGCCACCGAGACGCCGACCGGGATGGTGATCTCCGGATGCAGCGACACGCGCACCGAGTGCACGCCGATGGTCTTGATCGGCCGGTCGATGACGACCTGGCCGCGATTGATCGTGAAGCCGGCCGCGCCGACCGCGTCGGCGATGTCGCGCGCGTTCACCGAGCCGTAGAGCTGGCCGCTCTCGCCCGCCTGGCGGACCATCGAGACGGTGAGCCCGGTCATCTTCTCGGCGACCTTCTGGGCTTCCTCGCGCCGCTTCAGGTTGTCGGCGACGAGCTGTGCCTTGCGCGTCTCGAACACCTCGCGGTTTTGCTTGGTCGCGCGCAGCGCCTTCTTCTGCGGCAACAGGAAGTTGCGCGCGAAACCCGGCTTGACGTTGACGACGTCGCCCATCTGGCCGAGCCGCTCGATGCGCTCCAGCAGGATCACTTGAACCATGGTTGTCTCCTCATATCCCGCCCGATGCCGAGCCGCGGAAGCGTCGTCGGAAGTGCACCCAGTGATCGACGAAACCGACCGCGGCGACCACGGGCGGGATCACCATCAAGAAGGGGATCATCGAGAAATAGAACGCGATCAGCACCACCAGCCGATAGGTGCCGCGCACCAGGCCGTGCACGACCCCCAATCCGGCAAAGAAGAAGGCAACCGCCATCAGGAGCAGCAGATTGCGGCCGGCGAACTCGAGCCATCCGGTCGCCAGCACGTTGGCGGTCAGCGCCAGCGCGGTCACGATGCCGGCCGGGCGCGGCAGCTCGATCGCGGCGATCGGCGGCGTCGGGCGCAGGCTGCGCCCGAAGCCCGCGAGCAGGCCTTGCGCCAGGATGCCGGTCGCGGCGATCACGAGGAGCCACACCAGCACCATGATCGACGGCAGCCGTGCGAAGAAGTCGATGACGGCCTGCAGCTGATCCTGTGCCGTGCCCTGCGCGTACTGGCTCAGCGCCGGCCCGAGCACGCTCTTGAGGCGCTCCTCGACCGTGCGTCCGCCCGAGATCAAGAGGACGCCGGCGAAGAACGTGACCGCGCCGATCGTCACCAGCCACATGACCAGCCGCCCGGGCGGATACCACTCGAGCTGGCCGTTCGCGGCGATCCGCGACAGGAGCGCGTAGCGCACCAGCACCACGACCGGCGATACGAAGAGGACGACGAAGCTGGCCGCCGGAATGACGCCGGCGATCAGCCCGATCAGCGCGGTCGCGGTCGCCCCCGCGGTCGCGGCGCTGACCAGGCCGGCCCCGAGCCCCATCGCGAACAGCGGCAGCGGCGCCAGATAGCAGAAGATCATCGCCCCCAGCGAGCCCACCGCAACCGTCAGGAACAGCAGCGCGCTGAGCACGCCGGCGCCCGCGGCAATGATCCAGGTGCGCGCCATCGGCCATATCGTCGGTTGCCGGACGGGTCAGCTGATCAGATACGGCAGCAGTGCGAGGTAGCGGGCGCGCTTGATCGCCTGCGCGAGCTCGCGCTGCTTCTTGGTCGACACCGCGGTGATGCGGCTCGGCACGATCTTGCCGCGCTCGGACAGGAAGCGCTGCAGCAGCTTCACGTCCTTGTAGTCGATCTTCGGCGCGTTGGGCGCCGAGAACGGACACGACTTGCGACGGCGGAAGAACGGCCGCCGTCCGCCGCCCGAGCCGAAACCGCGGCCGCCGCCGCCCTCGGGCGCGCCGCTCGCGCCCTGACCTGCCGGACCGCCGCTCATTCCGGAGCTCCTTCAGCACGAGGAGGAGGTGGACCGCGGTCGTCGTCGCGATAGCGCGGACGGTCGCGATCGCGATCCCGATCACGGTCGCCCCGATCGCGGTCGCGGTCACGATCCCGGTCGCGGCCTTGCATCATCGCCGACGGCCCTTCCTCGAGCCCGTCGACCTTGACGGTCAGGTAGCGGATGACGTCCTCGTTGATGCGCATGTTCCGCTCCATCTCGATGACGGCGGCGGACGGCGCGTCGATGTTGAGGAGGACGTAGTGGCCCTTGCGGTTCTTCTTGATCCGGAAGGCCAGGCTCTTGAGGCCCCAATATTCCTTCTTGGAGACCGCGCCGCCATTGTCCGCGATGATCTGGGCGAACTGGTCGGTCAGGGCCTCGGTCTGCGCGCTCGAGATGTCTTGGCGCGCGATGAACACGCTTTCGTATAGCGCCATCGGTCACTCCTTATGGCTGTTTGCGGTCCGGCGCCGCCCGCGCGTTGCGGGATCGGCCGCCCGGGCCTAGCCGACCCCGGGGGGCCGGCAAGGAGCAGGGAGCGCGGACTATACACGAAGCGACCTGCCTGGCAAGCCGCACGCCCGCCGGCCATTTTCAGGGGTTTGCGGCGCTTCTCTACGCGGTCGTCTCAGGCCGTTCCGGCGCCGCTCCCGGCCCGCCGGACCGCCGCCATGAAGGCCGCCGCGCGCGCCGGGTCGACCGGGTTCAGCGTCTTGCCGTCGCGCTTGATCGAGCTGCCGACGATGAAGGCGTCGGCGACCGCCATCAGCGCGCCGACATTGTGCTCGGCGGCCCCGGTGCCGACCACCACCGGGGTGTCGGGCACCGCGGCGGCGACGCGCGCGACCGTGTCGCGCTCGACCGCGACCCCGGCCGCCGCGGCGTTGACCACGACCGCGTCGGCCAGCCCGACGAACACCGCGCCCTTGGCGGCGTCCTCGACCGGCCGCTCGGCGAGCGGCACCGAGAAGCCCGCCGTGATGTTGGCGAGGATGCGGACGGGCTCGGCGCCGATGCGGCTGCGCAGGCGCAACACGCCCGGTCCGTCGGTGTCGAGGATGCCCATGTCGCCGACATAGCCGCCGGTCAGGAACGCGCGCACGAAGCGGCCGCCGGTCGCGTGGGCGACCGCGATCGAGGCGGCCGGATCGATCAGCAGGTTGATGCCGAACGGCAGCGTGATCGAGGCCTGGACCTCGGTCACCACGGCGGCCATCGCGGCGACCGTCTCGGCCTCGAGACTGGTCTGCCACGGCATGTCGGCCTCGTTGCAGTAGAGCAGGGCGTGGAAGCCGGCGTCGACCAAAGTCCGGGCCTCGGCGCGCGCATGCTCGACGACGCGCCGCATGCCGGCGGCGGCGTCGTAGCGCGGCGCCCCCGGCAGCGGCAGGGTATGGACCATGCCGATCATCAGGTGCCGGTGCCCGAAATCCTCGGCGAGCAGCGTTTTCATCGACCTCGAAGACCCATGCCGAAACCAGGGTTGCGCGCCCGCGGACCGTGTGCGCCTTGACAGGGGTACGTGCGGCGCTATCACTGCGCAACTTTTTTTACCAATGGGATCGGCGCGACCCGGATGACGCGGGCCTTCATCTTCCCCGGCCAAGGCAGCCAGGCGGTCGGCATGGGCCAGGAGCTCGCCAAGGCCTTCGCGAGCGCCCGGCTCGTGTTCGAGGAGGTCGACGACGCGCTCGGCCAGCGCCTGTCGCGCGTCATCTTCGAGGGGCCGGAGGCCGACCTCACGCTGACCGAGAACGCGCAGCCCGCGCTGATGGCGGTCAGCCTGGCGGTGGTGCGCACGCTCGCGATCGAGGTCGGGCGGCCCCTCGACAGCCTCGTGCGCTTCGTCGCCGGCCACTCGCTGGGCGAGTACTCGGCCCTGGCGGCCGCCGGGGCCTTGTCGCTCGCGGACGCCGCGCGGCTGCTCAAGCGCCGCGGCCGCGCGATGCAGCAGGCGGTTCCGGTCGGCGAAGGCGCCATGGCGGCGCTGCTGGGCGCCGAGCTCGCGGCGGCGCGCGAGCTCGTCAAGGATGCCGCCGAGGGCGAGGTGTGCGACGTCGCCAACGACAATGGCGGCGGGCAGGTCGTGATCAGCGGCGCCACCGCGGCGGTCGAGCGCGCCATCAAACTCGCGCCAACGCGCGGCATCCGGCGCGCGGTGACCTTGCCGGTGAGCGCGCCGTTCCACAGCGCGCTCATGAAGCCGGCCGCCGACGTCATGGCGGAGGCGCTCGCGACCACCGCGCTCGCGGTGCCGTCGGTGCCCTTGATCGCCAACGTGACCGCGGAGCCGGTCAGCGATCCCGATGCGATTCGCCGCCAGCTGGTCGAGCAGGTCGTCGGCATGGTGCGCTGGCGCGAATGCATCGAGCGGCTGGTCGGGCTCGGCGTCGACGGATTCGTCGAGATCGGCGCCGGCAAGGTGCTGAGCGGACTGGTGCGGCGCATCGCGCGCGACGCCAAGGTCGGCGCGATCGGCGTGCCCGCCGAGCTCGAAAGCTTCGTGAAGGAACTCTGACGATGTTCGACTTGAGCGGGCGGCGCGCCGTGGTGACCGGCGCCTCCGGCGGGATCGGCCAGGCGATCGCCACCGCGCTGCATGGCCAGGGCGCCACGGTCGTGGTGACCGGCACGCGCGCCGCCGTGCTGGACGAGCTGGTCGCGCGTCTCGGCGCGCGCGCGCACGCCGTCGTGTCCGACCTCGCCGCGCCCGAGGGCGCCGACCAGCTCGCCAAGGCGAGCGAAGCGGCGCTCGGCGGCGTCGACATCCTGGTCAACAACGCCGGCGTGACGCGCGACGGGCTGCTGGTGCGCATGAAGGACGAGGACTGGCAGCAGGTGCTCGACGTCAACCTGACCGCCGGCGTGCGGCTGGCGCGGGCGTGCCTCAGGGGCATGATGAAGCAGCGCTTCGGCCGCATCGTCGCGATCACGTCGGTGGTCGGCGCAGCCGGCAATCCGGGCCAGACCAACTACGCCGCCTCCAAGGCCGGCATGGTCGGCTTCTCGAAGGCGTTGGCGCAAGAGGTTGGCGCGCGCGGCATCACCGTCAACTGTGTCGCACCCGGCTTCGTCGAGACCGCGATGACCGAGGCGCTGTCGGACGAGCAGCGCGCCCGCGCGCTGGCGCTGGTGCCCGCGGGGCGCTTCGGCAACGCCGCGGAAATCGCCGCGGCGGTGGTCTATCTGGCCAGCGACGAGGGGGCCTACGTGACCGGGCAGACGTTGCACATCAACGGTGGAATGGCCATGTTCTGAAGCCTTTGCGCGACCTTACCCTGATGCTGGCCAAGCCCGTTAAAGTGTGTTACGAAACGGCGCTTTTTGGCCGGGCGGAATGGGCCCCATGTCGCTGTTTTCGGCTTGAAAGCGGCGCGTCAGACGACCGAAAATTCAGAGCATCCAAGGAATCGCTGCAATGAGTGACGTCGCCGATCGGGTGAAAAAGATCGTTGTGGAGCATCTCGGTGTCGAGGAGGGCAAGGTCACCGACAACGCGAGCTTCATCGACGATTTGGGAGCCGACAGTCTCGACACGGTCGAGCTCGTCATGGCATTCGAAGAGGAATTCGGCTGCGAGATTCCAGACGACGCGGCGGAGAAGATCCTGACGGTGAAGGACGCCATCGCGTTCATCGAGCAGCACAGCTGATCGGCACCGCCCGCCGATGATGCACGGGCGCGCTCGCCTCGCACGCATCTAGCCGTGGCATCGCGAAATCCCCTCGAGACACGCGTCGTCGTCACCGGCATGGGGCTGGTGACGCCGCTCGGCTCCGGCGTCGACGTGAACTGGCGGCGCCTGACCGGCGCGGAGTCGGGCCTGCGCGCGATCCAGAGCTTCGACGTCTCGGATCTGCCGGCCAAGGTCGCCGGACAAGTGCCGATCGGCGGCTCCGACGGCGCGTTCAATCCCGACGACTACGTGCCGCCGAACGAGCGCCGGCGCATGGGCGAGTTCATCGTATTCGCGCTCGCGGCCGCCACCCAGGCGGTGACCGACGCCGGCTGGCAACCGGCCGACGAAGACGCGCGCGAGCGCACCGGCGTGATGATCGGGTCGGGAATCGGTGGCCTGATCGGCATCACGGACGGCGCGCTGACCGTGCAGGAGAAGGGGCCGCGGCGGCTCAGCCCGTTCTTCATCCCGGCCAACCTGATCAACCTCGCCTCCGGGCATGTGTCGATCCGCTACGGCTTCAAGGGACCGAACCATGCGGTCGTCACCGCCTGCTCGACCGGCGCGCACGCGATCGGCGATGCGGCGCGTCTCATCCAGTTCGGCGACGCCGACGTGATGGTCGCCGGCGGCACCGAGGCGGCGGTATCGCGCATCGGCGTCGCCGGCTTCGCGGCGGCGCGTGCGCTGTCGACCGGCTTCAACGACACGCCGACGCGGGCGTCGCGTCCGTGGGACAAGGATCGCGACGGCTTCGTGATGGGCGAGGGCGCGGGCGTCGTGGTGCTCGAGAGCCTGGAGCACGCGAAGGCGCGCGGCGCCAAGATCTACGCCGAGCTGATCGGCTACGGCATGTCGGGCGACGCGCATCACATCACCGCGCCGGCGCCCGACGGCAACGGCGCCTACCGCTCGATGCGCAACGCGCTCAGGAGCGCCGGCCTCGAGCCCGCCGACATCGACTACATCAACGCGCACGGCACCTCGACGCCGCTCGGCGACGAGATCGAGCTGAGCGCGGTCAAGCGGCTGTTCGGTGACGCCGCCTACAAGCTGTCGATGTCGTCGACCAAGTCGGCGATCGGCCACCTCTTGGGCGCCGCCGGCAGCGTCGAGGCGATCTATTCGATCCTCGCGCTACGCGACCAGATCGTGCCCCCGACGCTCAATCTCGACAATCCATCCGACGGCTGCGACATCGACCTCGTGCCCCACGAGGCGAAGCGCCGCCCGGTGCGCGTGGCGCTGTCGAACTCGTTCGGTTTCGGCGGCACCAACGCCTCCCTGATCTTCGCCGCGGCGTCCTGAACCGGCGCGCGCGACGGAGCGTTGCGCCGGCATGACGCGTTGGTTGGCGCGGTGGGCCCTGGCGGTCGCGGTGCTCGCCGTGCTGGCGGCCGGCACGTTCACGGTCGGTTATTGGGAGTTCACGCGCGCGGGGCCGCTCGGCGCGCCGACGACCGTGATCGTGCCGCGCGGGGTCGGCGTCGCGGGGACGGCGCGCGTGCTCGAGGCCGCCGCGGTGATCCGAGACGCGCGCGTGTTCGTCGCCGGCGTCGTGCTGCTCGGCCGGCACAGGCCGCTCAAGGCCGGCGAGTACGCGTTCGCTGCCGGCGTCAGCGCGGTCGACGTGATGCGGCTGCTCCAGGAGGGCCACACCGTCGTGCGCCGCCTGACCGTGCCCGAGGGCCTGACCACCGAGCAGGTGCTGGCGCTGGTCGCCGCGACCGACGGGCTCGACGGCCCGATGCCCGATCCGGTGCCGGGCGAGGGCGAGCTCCTGCCCGAGACCTACAACTTCTCCTACGGCGACTCGCGGGCCGGCATGGTGCGGCGGATGCGCCGCGCGATGTCGGAGACGCTGGCCGAGGTCTGGAGCCAGCGCGCGCCCGAGCTCGCGCTGGCGAGCCCGCACGATGCGCTCGTGCTGGCCTCGCTGGTCGAGAAGGAGACCGCGCTCGACGCCGAGCGGCCGAAGGTCGCTGCCGTGTTCCTCAATCGGCTCCGGCTCGGCATGAAGCTGCAGTCCGATCCGACGGTGCTCTACGGCGTCCCCGAGAGCGAGCGTCCGGCCAATCGCGATCCGACGCGCGCCGATCTCGAGCGCGCGCAGCCGTACAACACCTACACGTCGACGGGCCTGCCGCCCGGACCGATCGACAATCCCGGCCGTGCGTCGCTGATCGCCGCGACCCATCCGGCGAACACGGACGCGCTCTATTTCGTCGCCGACGGCACCGGCGGTCACGTGTTCGCGCACACGCTCGAGGAGCACAACCGCAACGTCGCGCGCTGGCGTCAGCTCCAGCGCGAGCGCGCCGCGGCGCCGAAGCCATAGCGGCAGTAGCGCCGGGACGGCCAGCCCTCGCCCTGAATTACCAGGTCGAATGCAGGCCCTCCGCCCCGAAAGCCTTGAAAAAAAGGGTCCCCCGTCCACGTCGCCATGGTTCGGCTCCGAAGCTCATGAGACGGGTGTCGCAGATCTTTCGTGACATGAGCAGAGGGTGCTCATGTCACTGGACTGACCTAGTCGGCGGCGCCGCGCTTGGCTTCGGCGGCCCGGCGCGCGGCGAGCTTGTCGATCTCGCCCTGCACGGCGGCGCCGGCCTGGCCGACGAACTCGTCGCGGTTGCTGTAGGCGTAGTCGTAGCTCGCGACCATGAGCTCGCGGCTCTTCTGGAAATGCGGATGGACGTAGCGCGCCATCAGCTCGAAGTGGCGCTGGGTCGCCTGCCAGTCGGCCCAGTTGTGCGCCAGCTCCATGATGCCGCCGAAGCCGCCCGAGCCGTTGACCAGCCGCTCGATGTAGGCGATCGCGTCGTCGGGCGTGCCGATGCACGCGGTCTGGCTCTCGATCAGGAACGTGTAGGCGTCCTCGATGTCGGGCGGCACGATCGGAAAGGTCGCAACGTCGTGGAAGTACTTGCGGAAGGCCTCGAGGCCGAATCTCACGTTCTCGCGCGCCTGTTCGCGCGTCTCGGCGATGTGGAACAGGCCGACGACGCGCCAGTTGCGCCGGTCGGGCTTGTGGCCATGCTTGCGCGCCTGCTCCTCGTAGAGTCCCCAGTTGGCGGTGTGCCGCACCATCGCCTCGGGGCTGGTGCCGCCGAGCGACAGCATGCCGATGCCGTACTTGCCGGCCGCTTGGCTGCCGACCGGCGAGCGCGCGGCGGCAACCGCCATTTCGATCGTCGGCTGGGTGTAGCAGGGCAGCTGCAGGCGCGCCTTGCGCAGATCGTACCACTCGGTCTTCTCGGTCACGGTCTCGCCGCGCAGGAGGCGGATCACGACGTCGAGCGACTGGTCCATCATCGGACGCTGGTCCGCGGCCTTGAGCCCGATCTTGACCGCGTCGTGCACCAGCGCGCCCGGCCCGACGCCGAACATCGCGCGGCCGCGCGTCATGTGATCGAGCTGGACGATGCGGTCGGCCAGGATGAAGGGGTTGTGGTAGGGCAGCGAGACGACGCCGGTGCCGAGCCGGATGTGGCGCGTGCGCTCGGCCGCCGCGGCGATGAACATCTCGGGGCAGGCGATGATCTCGAAGCCGCCCGAATGATGCTCGCCGATCCAGGCCTCGTGATAGTTCAGCCGGTCGAGCAGCTCGATCAGCTCCATGTCGCGCTGGAGCGACAAGGTGGGATTTTCATCGAGATTGTGGAACGGCGCGAGAAAGATGCCGCTGCGCAGGTAAGCGTTGCTCATCCGAGATCTCCGGCGGACGCCATCATGGCGCAATCGTCGGCCAGCGGGGCGGACGGCGCAAGGAGAATTGGGTTTTCGGCCGAAATCCGCGCTTTGCGAGCACGTCGCGCGCTCGTCACAGCGGGATGACGAGCAGGGTCTCGATCTGGCGCGACTCGAAGACGACCAGCCGCTCTTCGATCAGGAAATCGTCGCCCTCGGCGACCAGGCGGTCGAGATAGCGCCCGGTCGAGAACAGCGACATGGCGCCGTCCGCCATCGTGCGCACGACCAGATAGTTCGAGCGGCACTTGAAGCGCTGCCCGTCGAGTCGCTCGACCTCGAGCGCGCTGATCTGGTGGCGATAGGTCTGCGGTTCGTAGACGTTGGCGCGACGAAGCGACGCGATGCGATCCTTGAGCATGCCGCGGCTGTCGCACTCCATCACGCCGAGCGGCAGCCCGCGGTCGTGATTCTCCCGGCTGACGATCTTGTAGAGGCAGCGTTCGGCGAAGAAGTCGGGCCACGCCTCGAGCCGGTCGTCGTCGACGCAATGGACGTAGCGGATCATGAAGTCTTCGATCCGACGGTAGAGCGCCGCGTCGTCGAGCGCGCGCGCCACCTCAGAGGTCCATCAAGGCGCGATAGCCGTGCCAGAAGCCGCGGACCGAGGTCTCGGTGGCGCGCGAGTTCTCGGTCGAGGCGACGTCGCGTCCGCCCATCTCGATCACCGAGGTGGCGCTGCCGTCGCCGGCGACGCCGCGCATCACCAGCTCGCCGACCAGGCCGTCCTCCATCGACACCAGCCCGGCCGGCCCGATCAGGTTGGCCTGCTTGAGGCGCATCGCGCGCATCGCGGGATCGTCGTCGCGGTAGCCGAACAGCGCCCAGTGCAGCTCGCAGCGGTCGGGACCGAGCGGCACCAGCCAGCGCACCGCCAGCGAATTGCTGATCTGCTGCACGATGCAGGTCGGGAAGATCGACTGGATGGCGAGCGTGATGCCGTCGTTGCGCTCCGGCCGGCTGGCGATCAGGGACGGATCGGCGAGACCGAAGTCCTGCACCACCGAGCGCAGGCCGTCGTACTCGCCCTTCTGACGCTCGGTCGCCATCTTCGAGTAGCTGATGTGGTGCCAGCCGCCGCGGCCGATCGTGATGCCGCCGTCCATCGTCAGCGTGTTGAGCCGGAAAGTGCCGAAGAAGGTGTGCAGCAGGGTCGCATGATAGGGATCGCGCACGTTCTCGGCGTAGAGCTTCCAGTTGTTGCCCATCGGCTGGTGGTGGTAGCCGAGCAGCTCGATCGGCCGATCGAACAGCCGCTCGATGTTGGCGACCATCTCGGGGCCGAGATACTCCGCGAGCGGCGGCGCCTGCGGGCTGAAGGTGGCGAACACCAGCCCGTGCAGGCGCTCGACGCGCAGCCGCTCGAGCCCGTGGTCGGCCTGGTCGAAGTCGTCGGGCATGCCGCCCCTGCCGTTGATGCCGCGGCGGAACGCCACCGTCTTCAGGCCGCCCTGCAGGTCGTAGGTCCAGGAATGGTAGACGCAGGTGAAATGCTCGCGCTTGCCGCACGGCTCGAAGCAGAGCATCGCGCCCTTGTGGGCGCAGCGGTTGACCATGGCGTTGATCGCGCCGGTCTCGTCGCGCACGACGATCACGGCGTTGTCGCCGATCCGGGTCGTCTTGAAGCTGCCGGTCTCCGGCAGCTCGACCTCGAGCGCGAGGAAGTGCCAGGTCGGCCCGCGGAAGATCCGCTCCTGCTCGAGCCGGTAGAGCGCGGGATCGGAGAACACCGCGTAGGGCACGCGGGTCACGCCCTCCGGCGGCCAGGAGATCACGTCGGCGCCGCGCTCCATTGATCGCTCCAGCAAATTGCTCTCCAATGAAAAGTGTGGGCCCGCGTGCAGCGCCGCTCAAGGGAATTCGAGGATGACGCATTCGCGGGGACGCGAGCCATGACGGACGAGACGGCCCCCGAGCTGTCGCCGCTCGCCGGCGTCATCGTGCCGGTGACGCCGTTCGCCCAGAACTGCTCGATCATCTGGTGCACCGCCACCCGGCGTGCCGCGGTGGTCGACCCGGGCGGCGAAATCGACCGCATCGTCGAGGCGGCGGACGAGGCTGGCGTGACGATCGAGAAGATCCTGCTCACCCACGGCCATCTCGATCACGCCGGCGGCACCGCCGACCTCCGGGAGCGGCTCGGCGTGCCGGTCGAGGGTCCGCAGCGCGAGGACGCGTTCTGGATCGAGCGTATCGAGGCCGAGGGCGCGCGCTACGGCATGGCGTGGTGCCGGCGCTTCGCGCCCGACCGCTGGCTTTCCGACGGCGACGCCGTGACGGTCGGCGCGCAGGCGCTGGCGGTGCTCTACTGCCCCGGCCACACGCCCGGCCACATCGTGTTCTTCCACGCGGGTGCGCGCCTCGCGCTGGTCGGCGACGTGCTGTTCCAAGGCTCGATCGGCCGCACCGATCTGCCGCGCGGCGACCACGCCACCCTGATCCGCTCGATCACGACCAAACTGTGGCCGCTCGGCGACGACGTGACGTTCGTGCCGGGTCATGGGCCGCTCTCGACCTTCGGCGAGGAGCGCGCCGCCAATCCCTACGTCGGCGACGCGGCGTTGCGCGGCGCGGGCTTCTAGGGGCGGCGCCGCTATTCGGCCGGGGCGCCCTCGGGCGGCGCCTGCGCGGGCGGCGGCACCCGGCGCTTGACGCGCGTCATCGACTGCTCGTCGGGCAGGAAGAACGTCCCGAGCACGGGAACCGCGAACAGCGTGAGGATGGGGGCGAGCAGCATGCCGCCGACCACCACGGTGGCGAGCGGCCGCTGCACCTGCGCGCCGATGCCGGTCGACATCGCCGCGGGCAGGAGCCCGATGCAGGCCGACATCGCCGTCATCAAGATCTGGCGCATGCGCGTCTCGGCGGCCTGCTGGATCGCCTCGAGCTGCGGCATGCCGCCCTGGTGCAGCTGGGTGTAGTAGGTCAGCATCAGGATGCCGTCCATGACCGAGACGCCGAACAGCGAGACGAACCCGATCGCCGACGAGATGCTGAAGTTCAGCCCGGAGACGTAGAGCGCCAGCAGCCCGCCGCACGCGGCGAACGGGATCGTCGTCAGCGCGAGCAAGCTCTTCACCACCGAATTGAACAGGCTGTAGAGCAGCAGCATGATCAGGAGCACGCTGAGGGGCACGATGATGGCGAGCCGTGCCTTGGCCTCCTGCAGCGCGCCGAACTCGCCGCTCCACTCGAGGTGGTAGCCGGCCGGCAGCTTGACGTTGCGCGCCACCAGCTTCTGGGCCTCGGCGACCGTGCCGCCGAGATCGCGGTCGCGCACGCTGAACTTGATCGGGATGTAGCGCTCGTTGTTCTCGCGGTAGATGTACGATGCGCCCGACTGCATGCTGATGTCGGCGACCGCGCTCAGCGGCACGTAGGTCGTCGGCCCGCCGGTGTTCTGGTTGGCGATCTGGATGTTGCGGATCGCCTCGACGCTGTCGCGATATTGCGGCAGCAGGCGTGCGACCAGCGGGAACTGGCGCTCGCCCTCGTAGATCATGGTCGCAGTCTGGCCGGCCAGCGCGGTCTGCACCACGGCATTGACGTCGGCGGGCGCGAAGCCGTAGCGCGCCGACGCGGTGCGGTCGATCTTGACCAGCAGGTTCGGCTGGCCGAGCACCGAGAACAACCCAAGGTCCTGGACGCCGCGGACCTTCGCCATCTGGTCCTTGATCTCGTTGCCCTTCTGCTCGAGGAACGTCAGGTCGCGTCCGAACAGCTTGACGGAGTTCTCGCCCTTCACGCCGGACGTCGCCTCCTCGACGTTGTCCTGGATGTACTGCGAGAAGTTGAACTCGACGCCGATGAACTCGTCGTCGAAACGCGCCTGCATGTCGGCGACCAGCTTGTCCTTGGTCACGCCGCGCGGCCACTGGTCGAACGGCTTCAGCGGCGCGAAGAACTCGGCGTTGAAGAAGCCGGCCGCATCGGTGCCGTCGTCGGGCCGGCCGTGCTGGGAGACCACGGTGACGACCTCGGGATAGCTCAGCAGCACTTCGCGGATCCGCGTCACCACCTTGTGGCCGGCCTCGATCGAGATCGTCTTGGGCAGGCTCGCGCGGATCCAGAGATTGCCCTCCTCGAGCTTGGGCAGGAACTCGGTGCCGAGGAACGGCACGATCGAGCCCGTGATGATCACGAGCGCCGCGACCCCGGCCAGCACCGTTAGGCGGTGCCGCAGCGCCTGGGCGAGCAGCCGGTGGTAGACGTGGTCGAGCAGGCGAACGACCAGCGTCTCCTTCTCCTCGACCACCCTGGGCAGGATCACCGAGGCCAGCACCGGGGTCACCGTGAAGGCGGCGACCAGCGCGCCGATCAGGGCGTAGGCGTAGGTCTTGGCCATCGGGCCGAAGATCTGCCCCTCGATGCCCTGCATGGTGAACAGCGGGATGAAGGCCGCGATCGTGATCGCGACCGAGAACAGGATCGATTTGTCGACCTCGCTGGCGGCGCGGAAGATCTGCCGGGTCTTCTCCGACCAGATGTCGCCGGTGAGCGGCGCCCAGCTCTTGCGGTTCGGCGCCGTGCCCTGCGGCTCCATCGGCGTGTGATCGTCGCGCTGCAGCCGCCGGAAGATGTTCTCGACCATGATCACGCTGCCGTCGACGATGATGCCGAGGTCGAGCGAGCCGACCGAGAGCAGGTTGGCCGAATCGCCGCGCATGACGAGCACGAACACGGCGCTGAGGAGCGCGCACGGGATGGTCGCCGCGACGATGATGGCGCTGCGCAGATTGCCCAGGAAGATCCACTGGATCAGGAAGATCAGGATGACGCCGTAGGTCAGATTGTGCAGTACGGTGCCGACGGTGACGTGGACCAGCTCGCCGCGGTCATAGTAGGGCACGATTTTCACGCCGTCGGGCAGGATGCCACCCGCGTTGATGCGCGCGATCTCGGCTTCGACGTTCTTGACCACGTCGAGCGTCTTGTCGTCGCGCTGCATCAGCACGATGGCGAGCACGACGTCGTCTTGATGGTCGCGTCCGGCGATGCCGAGCCGCGGCGTGTAGCCGACCTCGACGCTGGCGATGTCGCGGACGTAGATCGGCACGCCGTTGGCCTGCGTGATGATGGTGTTCTTGATGTCGTCGACCGAGTTGATCAGCCCGATGCCGCGGATGTTGACCGACTGCTCGCCAACCTGGAGCTCGCGGCCGCCCACGTTGATGTTGCTGTTGCCCATCGCGGTCAGGACCTGCGGCAGCGTCAGGCCGTAGGCCGCCAGCCGCTCGAGGTCGACGTCGACGTGGTACTCCTTGTTGGGGCCGCCCCAGCCGGTCACGTCGCGCACGCCGGGCACCGTCTTGAGCCGGCGCTCGAGCACCCAGGTCTCGAGCGTCTTCAGGTCCATGAGGCTGTAGCCGGGCGGACCGACCAGCTGGTAGCGGTAGATCTCGCCGGTCAGGCTCGAGGGCGAGATGCTCGGCTGGACGCCGGCGGGCAGCGTCAGGGCGTTCAGCTTGTTGGTGGTCTGCTGGTACGCGAAATAGTAGTCGGTGTCGTAGGTGAACTGCGCGCGCACGAACGACAGGCCGTAGAGCGACACCGAGCGCACGTAGCGCAGGCCCGGCGTGCTCGCGATGCCGATCTCGATCGGGATGGTGATGAAGCGCTCGATCTCCTCGGCCGACTGGCCGGGGTTCTGGGCGACGATCTCGAGGATCGGCGGCGCGGGATTCGGGTAGGCCTCGATATTGAGGCGCAGGAACGCGGCGATGCCCCCGGCGAGAAAGATGCCGAGGGTCGCCAGCACCATCACGCGGCGGGTGAGCGCGAACTCCAGTACCGACTTGAGCAAACAATCCCCCGCGGCAGCGCCGTGACGCCGGTCACACTAAGGTAGTCATTTTGCTTAAGAAATCGTCGACATTTTTCATATCGTTTTTATTTAACGTCAACGGCCGGTGAATTTGGCCACCCGGCCTTCCCGATGCGCCGCCATCCCCTCCTCGACGTCCTGGCTCCATTCCAGCGCGGCGCGCAGGGCGTCCGACAGCTCGCGCGCGGCGCGGCGGCCCGGCTCGTCGCGCACCCGCACGATCCGCTTGGCGCCGCGGGTCGCGAGCGGTCCGCTGGCGGCGATGTCCGCCGCCAGTCGCCGCAGCGCCGCCTCGAACCCGGCCGACGGGTAGACGTGCTCGACCAGGCCGATGCGCGCCATCTCGTCGGCGTCGATCTCGCGGCCGGTGGCGATCAGCTCGAGGGCGCGCCCGCGTCCGACTAGTCCGGGCAGCCGCACCGGCGCGCCGGCGCCGGGGAAGCCGCCCCACTTGGCCTCCGGCATCGCCAGCCGGGCATGCGCCGCCGCCACCCGGATGTCGCAGGCCAGCGCCAGCTCGACCGCGCCCGCGCGCAGCGCGCCGTTGAGCCCGGCGATCACGATCTGGGGCAGGGCCTCGATCGCGTCGAACACCGTGTTGGCCAGGAACACGACCCGCAGCACGTCGTCCTTGGCGAGCGCGGCGCGGATCGTCGGGTTGAGGATGCCCATCGAGAAGACCGCGTCGCCGCGGCCGCGGATCACGACGACGTTGACGTCGCGCGCGTCCGCGAGCTCGGCGGCGATCGCCTGCAGGCGCGCGAGCGCAGCCTCGGTCAGGCGGTTGTCGTCGTCCGGGCGGTCGAGCGTGAGCCACGCCACGGCGCCCTCGCGCACGACCGTGACATCGTCACCCGCGCGCATTCGCGCGCTCTCGTCACCCGTGCTCATGCCGGCTCGCGCGGCCAGACGCGCGGAAACAGATCGCACTCCATCGGCGCGCCGAGCGCCAGGTCGGGCTCCCGGATCATCTGGAAGGTGCCCGGCCGCGGATCGTAGCGCGCGTCGTCGCCGGTGAAGCGCAGCGCCAGGCCGCGCCGCCGCCCGCGCGTCGTGTTGCCCGGTGCGCCGTGCATGATCATGGCATGGAACACCAGGCAGTCGCCGGGCGCCATCGGCCAGCTGCGGATGTCGTAGCGCCCGCGCGCGGCTTCGATGTCCGGCACCGGCTCGAGATCGGACTGTTGGTAGCGCCGGTCGTTGTGATTGCCCTCGCGGAACGCGACCGGACGGAAGCGACGCTGCCATCGATGCGAGCCGGCGACGTACTCGACCGCGCCGGCAGCCTCGGAGATCGCGTCGAGCGCGATCCATACGCTGCAGACTTGATCGCCGGCGACCGCCCAATAGGGCTGGTCCTGGTGCCACGGCGTGGGCTTGGTCGTCCCGGGCTCCTTCACGAACAGCTGGTCGTAGAAGAAATTCACGCGCGCGGCGCGCATCAGCGCGGCGGCGATCGCCGGCGCCGGCGAGTCGAAGATCACGGCGCGGAAGTCGTCGTCCCAGGTCCACATGAACATGTCGCCGAAGAACCGGCCGGGCGTGCCGGGCGCGTTGAAGTCGGTCGCCATCGCGCTCGGCCGCACGAGGTCGCGCTCGATCGCGGCGTTGAGGCGCGCGATCCAGTCGGCGTCGAACATGCCGGCGAGCGCGATCACGCCGTCGCGCGCGTAGGCGGCGTGCTCATCGTCGGTGATCGGCCGCGGGGGCAGGCGGTTCATGCCGTGCCGATGGTAGCCCGGGCATCGGCCGGGAGACAGGTGCAAAGCGCGAAGAACCATGGTTACACTTCGGCCGGTCGTCGTCGGCCCCCTCCAACCTGAACCCGAGGAAACCCGCCATGGAAATTCGACTCGACGGACGCAGCGCGCTGATCACCGGCGGCAGCAAGGGGCTCGGGCTGGCGATGGCGTCGAAGTTCGCCGCCTCGGGCGCCGACGTCGCGATCGTCGCGCGCAACCAGGGCGCGCTCGACGAGGCCAAGGCGGTCATCAAGGCGACCGCCAAGGGCAAGGTCGCGGCGATCGCCTGCGACGTCGCGAAGGCGGGCGACGTCCAGCGCGGCTTCGACGCCGTGGTGAAGGAGCTCGGCAAGGTCGACATCCTGATCAACAACGCCGGCCAGTCGCAGACCGGCAAGTTCGAGGAGATCACCGACGAGATCTGGCAGGCCGACCTCGACCTCAAGCTGTTCGCCGCGATCCGGTTCGCCCGTCTCGCGTTCCCGCAGATGAAGCAGCGCCGCTGGGGCCGCATCATCAACGTGCTCAATATCGGCGCCAAGGTGCCGGCGGCGGGCAGCGCGCCGACCTCGGTGTCGCGCGCCGCCGGCATGGCGCTCACCAAGGTGCTGGCCAACGAGGGCGCGCCGCACAACGTGCTGGTCAACGCGCTGCACGTCGGCATCATCGTCAGCGACCAGGTGGTGCGCCAGCACCGCAACGCCGGCTCCAACATCTCGCTCGAGGAATTCATCCGCCAGAAGGGCGCCGGCGTGCCGCTCGGCCGCATGGGCGCCGCCGAGGAGTTCGCCAACATGGCGTGCTTCCTGGCGTCCGACGCCGGCTCGTACGTCACCGGCACGTCGATCAACGTCGACGGCGGCCGCTCGCCGGTGCTGTGACGGCGCCGACGTGACGATGGTCCCGCGGCGCGCGGGCCGGCTCGCGCCGCGGCTTCTGCGCGCGACCGCCGCGGCATTCATGGCACTGGCGCCGCTCGCGGGCGGCGCGCCGGCGGCGGCGCAGAGCTATCCGAGCCGGGCGATCCGCATCGTCGTGGCGTTTCCCCCGGGCGGCACGGTCGACATCCTCGGGCGCATGCTCGCCGCCAAGCTGCACGACGCGTGGGGCCAAGCGGTCACGACCGACAATCGTCCCGGCGCCGGGGGCAACGTGGGCGCCGAACTCGTCGCCAAGGCCGAGCCCGACGGCTACACGCTGCTCGTCACCGCCTCGCCGCCGCTCAGCACCAATGTAAGTCTCTATCGCGACCTGCCGTTCGATCCGGTGAAGGACTTCGCGCCGATCAGCCTGTTGGCCGAGGTGCCCAACCTGATCCAGATCAACCCCGCCAACCCGCGCACGCCGGTGCAGTCGCTCGCCGAGCTGATCGCCGTCGCCAAGGCGCATCCGGGGCAGCTCAACTTCGCCTCGCAAGGCAACGGCACGACCAGCCACCTGGCCGCCGAGCTCCTCAAGCTGCGCGCCGGCATCGATGTCATCCACGTGCCCTACAAGGGCACCATGCCGGCGCTCAACGACCTGCTCGCCGGCAACGTCGATTTCATGTTCGACAACCTGGTGTCGTCGCTGCCCTTCGTGCGCGCCGGCAAGCTGCGCGCGCTGGCGGTCGGCAGCGCCGCGCGCTCGCCCGCGCTGCCCGACGTGCCGACCTTGATCGAGAGCGGCTTCCCGGGCTTCGAGTCGACCGCCTGGTTCGCCATCGTGGCGCCGGCGCATACGCCGCCCGACATCGTGGCCCGGCTCAACCAGGAGATCGTCGCCGGCCTGCGCGATCCCGCCGTGGCGGCGCGGCTCGCCGATCTCGGCGCCACCACGGTCGCGAGCAGCCCCGAGACGTTGGAAGCCAAGATCCACGACGAGATCGCGCGATGGGCCGTCGTGATCAAGGCCGCCAAGATCAAGATCGACTGACGGCTCAGGCCTTGCGCGGCAGGTGGCGCAGCATGCGGTCGGTCAGCGCGATCGGCAGCGCGGCGAGCAGCCAGCTGCCGAACGCCATCGGAAGCGGGAAGGCGATGCGGCCGCGGTTGGCCGCGATGCCGCGCGCGATGATGCGCGCGGCGCGCTCGCCGTCCATCAGGAACGGCATCGGGAACCGGTTGACCGCGGTCATGCGCGAGCGCACGAAGCCCGGGCAGATCACCGACACGCCGACCCCGCACGCGGCGAGATCGCCGCGCAGCGCCTCGCCGTAGACGCGCACCCATGCCTTGCTGGCGCAGTACCCCGGCGCGCCGGCGATGCCGCGGAAGCTCGCGAGCGAGCTCATCAGCGCGACCTGGCCGCGCCCGCGCGCGCGCAGACGCGGCAGGAGCGGCGCGACCGTGTTGATCACGCCCGTCACGTTGACGTCGGTGAGCGCGCGCAGCTGCGCCTCGCTCTCCTCGCCCGCGCCGGTGCCGGCCGAGATGCCCGCGTTCGCGATCACGAGGTCGAACGGCGCCTCGTCGTCCGTGCGCGTCACGAACGCGCGCATCGCCGCGCCATCGGTGACGTCGATCGCCGTGCCGACGGCCGCGGCGCCACGCGCGGCGCACGCCCGCTCGACCGCGGCGAGCCGTGCCGCGTCGCGCCCGGTCAGCACCAGGCGCGCGCCCGGGCGCGCGTAGACGAGCGCCAGCGCCTCGCCGATGCCGCTCGAGGCGCCGGTGATCAGGATGCTGGCGAAGCGACCGCTATGCGATGGCGGCGGCGCCGTGGGTCTTGAACCAGGTGAGCATGCGGCGCCAGCCGTCGAGCGCGGCGTCCGCCCGGTAGCTCGGCCGGTAGTCCGCGTTGAAGCCGTGCGGCGCGTTGGGATAGATCACGATATCGCAGTTCGCCGGTACCGCTTTGCGCATCTGCTCGATCGTGTCGAGCGGAATGCTCGCATCCTGCCCGCCGTAAAGCCCGAGCACCGGCACCTTCAGGCTCGACGCGATGTCGATCGGGTGCTTCGGGTGGAGCGGGTCGGCTGGGCGCGCGATGGGGCCGTACCAGGCGACGCCGGCCTTCAGCTTCGGATTGTGCGCCGCGTAGAGCCACACGATGCGGCCGCCCCAGCAGAAGCCGGTGATCACGGCTTTCGAGGCGTCGCCGCCGTTCTTGCCGGCCCAGCGCAACGACGCGTCGAGGTCGCCGAGCACCTGGGCATCGGGCACCTTGCCGACGAACGCCAGGATTTCCTTGAGGTCCGTCATCTGCAAGGTGCTGCCTTGGCGCACATACAGGTCCGGCGCGACCGCGCAGTAGCCGTCCTTGGCGAGCCGGCGGCAGATGTCCTTGATGTGCTCGTGGAGGCCGAAGACCTCCTGGACGACCAGCACGGTGGGATGGCCGTGGCCCTTGGCCGGCATCGCGCGATAGGCCGGAATGCCGCGGTCGGCGGCGGGCACCTCGACCATGCCGGCGGTCAGGCCGTCGGTGTCCGTCATGATCATGGTCTCGGCGCAGACCGGCTGCACCGCGGCGGCGAAGCCGGCGCCGATCGAGGTGACGAAGAAACCGCGCCGGGTCAGATCGGCCGGTGCGAGGCGCGAACGAGCGTCGTCCATGAGACCCCCTTCATTTTGACCGGACGGCCGCGCGGCCGTCCGAGTTGCGTAATCGATCAGGCGCTCAAGCAAACCATGGCATCGGAGCATGTCACAAATGCAGCTGTGCGCGAACCGCCTCGGCGATGGTCTGGATGCGCCGATCGTCGGCCCAGCCGACCACCGAATAGACGTAGCCGTCGTCCACCCAGTGGCGGATCGTCAAGTCGCCGCGCTGCTCGGTCGCGGCGCCGCTCATGCCGGAGGAGGCGAAGGTGATGCACAGCCCGACCGCCGGACCGTCGGCCGGCGTGTAGATCAGCTCGGCCATCGGGCGGCCTTCGAAGGTGAGCAGGCGGCCGCCGCGGAACGTCAGGCCGAGCTTCTGGAGGTCGGGGATCTGCAGGGGACCGTTCAGCCGCTTGCCGAGCCAGTCCTCGAGATGCGGCGTCTCGTTGGCGCCGACCTCGACCAGATGACGCTGCTCGCGCGCGTAGACCCGGTGATAGTCGGCGACGTCGGCGACCAGGCGCTCGGTCGTCCGATCCACCGCCGCGGTCCGCTGGACCGCGCGCATGGCGAGCGCGCCGGCACCGAGGCCGACCACCAGCGCGATCGACGCGGCGATCGGCAGCCACTGGCGCGCCGACCAGCGGCGGTGCGGCGTGGCGCGCAGCCGGGCGACCAGCCCGGCGGGCGGCGGCTCGTGCAGCGCGTCGGCGAACGCCGCGCGCACCAGCGCGGCGCTGGTGCGCAGCTGGGCGACCGTGTTGCGTGCCGCCGGCGAGGTCTCCAGCGCGCGCTCGACCTCGCGCGCGGTGGCTGCGTCGAGCTCGCCGTCGACGTAGGCGACCAGGGTGGTGTCGTCGAGCTCCGTCATCTCCCTCAGCTCCACCGGACCACGTTCGAGCGCTCGTCGCTCTTGTGGTCCTCGGTCAGCCGCACGATCGCGAGCCGCGCGCGCGCCAACCGGCTCATCACGGTTCCCATCGGCAGGCCCAGCGTTTCCGCAGCCTCGCGATAGGACAGGCCCTCGACGCACACCAGCAACAGCACCTCGCGCTGCGCGTCGGGCAGCAGCGCGACCGCCCGGCGGACGGCGTCGAGCCCCAAGCGAGCCTCGATCACGCGCGCGCCGTCGACCACGATCTCCTCCTCGGCGTCGACCACGCCGCGGCCCTGCCGAACCTTGCGGCCGCGCAGCTCGTCGATCCACATCGTGCGCAGGATGCGGAACATCCAGCTGTCGAGCCGGGTGCCGGGCATCCACTGGTGCTCACGCTCGAGCGCACGTTGACAAGCCGCCTGAACCAGATCGTTGGCATCCTCGACCGAGCCTGTGAGCCCGCGCGCGAAGCGCCCGAGCCGGGGCAGCAGCCCGAGCAGTTGTTCCCCCAGACTCTGGCTCAAACGGCCTTCTCCCCTCCGCCTGAGCGCTAACGATCCGCCGATTCCGATTATTCCACAAGGTCCAGCGGCAGCGTTGTTCGGCGCCTCCGGAAACGATATAAGCCGTTGGAATGAATGCCGTCTCCCCTCCTGTCGCCGGCGTCGTCAGCATGACGGGATTTGCGCGCGCCGGTGAGACGCTCGACACCCTCGCGTGGACCTGGGAGATCAAGAGCGTCAACGCGCGCGGCCTCGACGTGCGTCTGCGGCTGCCGCCCGGCCTCGACCAGCTCGAGCCGCCGGTGCGCGAGCGCGTCGGGCGCGCCTGCGCGCGCGGCACGGTCTCGATCGCGCTCGACCTCAAGCGCGGCCGCGCGGCGTCGGCGTTCCGGGTCAACGAGCCGGCGCTCGCCGGCCTGCTCGCGTTGCAGGCGGCGCTCGGGCCGCGCGTCGATCAGGCGCCGCCGCGGCTCGAGACCCTGCTCGGCGTGCGTGGGCTGATCGAGGAGATCGATGCCGACATGCCGGCCATCGACGACGCCGCGCGCCCGGCGCTGCTCGCCAGCTTCGATCGCGCGCTCGAGGCGTTCGCGACGGCGCGGCGCGGCGAGGGCGGTCGGCTGGCCGCGGTGGTCGCCGGCCACGTCGACGCGATTGCGCGCCTGACCGAGGAGGCGGCGCAGCTGGCCGCGCTGCAGCCGGAGGCGATCGCCGCGCGCCTCAAACGCCAGGTCGCGAGCCTGCTCGAGGAGCAGCGCGCCCAGCTGCCGCCGGAGCGGCTGGCCGCCGAGGTCGCGCTGATCGCGTCGCGCGCCGACGTCGCCGAGGAGCTCGACCGTCTGCGCGCCCACGTCGCGGCGGCGCGCGAGCTGTTGAGCGACGGCGGCGCGATCGGCCGCAAGCTCGACTTCCTCGCCCAGGAGTTCAACCGCGAAGCCAACACCCTGACCTCGAAGTCGGCCGACATCGAGGTGACGCGTTGCGGCCTCGCGCTCAAGAACGCGATCGACCAGCTCCGCGAGCAGGTGCAGAACATCGAATGAGCACGACCCCCATCCAGATGCGCCGCCGTGGCGTCATGCTGATCGTCTCGTCGCCCTCGGGTGCCGGCAAGACGACGATCTCGCGTCTCCTGCTCGAGCGCGAGAAGGACCTCACCATGTCGGTCTCGGCGACCACGCGGCCGCGCCGGCCGAGCGAGGTGTCGGGGCGCGACTACCACTTCATCGACCGCGGCGAGTACGACCGCATGGTCGAGCGCAGCGAGTTCCTCGAGCACGCCGAGGTGTTCGGCAACGGCTACGGCACGCCGCGCGCGCCGGTCGAGAAGGCGCTCGCCGAGGGACGCGACATCCTGTTCGACGTCGACTGGCAGGGCGCGCGCCAGATGGCGCAGTCGGCGCGCGCCGACATGGTCTCGGTCTTCATCTTGCCGCCGTCCTACGCCGAGCTCGAGCGGCGTCTGCGCACGCGCGCCCAGGACAGCGACGAGGCGGTCGCGCGCCGCATGGCCAAGGCGGCCGACGAGATGAGCCACTGGCACGAATACGACTACATCATCATCAACCATGACGTCGAAGTGAGCGTCAATGCGGTGCAGTCGATCCTGACCGCCGAGCGTCACCGGCGCGACCGTCAGCTCGATCTCGCGCCGTTCGTCGCGACGATGCGCGCCAAGGACTGAGGCGCGCGATGGGCCCGCTGCGGCCCGCGCTGCTGTCGTTCGACGTCTTCGGCACGCTGATCAGCGTGCGCGACGGCTCCTATCCGGCGTTCGAGTCGATCCTTGCCGAGGTCGGCGGACGCGCGGTCGACGTCAAGGCGTTCTTCGAGCACTGGGAGGCGCGCAACATCGCGCATTACTGGGAGCCCTACCGGCGCTACCGCGATATCTGCGCGCTGTCGCTCGCCGAGAGCTTCGAGCACTACGGACTGCGCGGCGATGAGAGGCTGGTCGAGCGCTACTTCGCGGCCTTTCCGGGCTTCCGGCTCTATCCCGACGTCGCCGCCACGCTCGATGCGCTGGCGCGCCGCCACCGGCTGGCGGTGGTCTCCAACATCGACGACGACCTGCTGGCGCTGACGCCGCTCGGGCGCGGCTTCGATCTCGTGTGCACGGCCGAGCGCGCACGCGGCTACAAGCCCGACGGCACGCTGTTCCGGCACCTGATCGACCAGGCGCGAGCCCGCTTCGGCATCGGGCTCGACGGGATCCTGCATGCCGGCCAGTCGCAGTTCACCGACATGGTGGGCGCCAAGCCGCTCGGCCTCGCGGTCGCCTGGATCAACCGACGCGACGTGGCGCTCCACGCCTCGGTGCCGCGGCCGGATCACGTGCTTCCGGACGTCGCCTCGCTGCTGTCGCTGATCGCCCCGGGCGACGCGACGCGCGCAGACGCGCCGTAGGCGCGCGCCAGCGCGGCGAAGCCGGCGACGTCGACCGTCTCGGCGCGCCCGGTCGGCGCGATGCCGACGGCGGCGAGCAGCGCGTCGGCGTCGACGCCGAGGGTGCGCAGGCTGGCGCGCAGCATCTTGCGCCGCTGACCGAACGCGGCGGCGGTCACCGCCTCCAGGGCGTCGAGCGCGGGGATCGGCTCGCGCGCCGGGCGCGGCGTCAGGCGCACGATGGTGGAGGCGACCTTGGGCGGCGGCGTGAAGGCGCGCGCCGGCACGTCGAACACCGCGCGTACATGGGCCTGGTATTGCGCGAGCACGCTGAGCCGCCCGTAGACGCGGCCGCCGACCGGCGCCGCCAGGCGCGCCGCGACCTCCTTCTGGAACATCAGGGTCAGGCTCTCGAACGCATCGATCGCCTTGAGCCAGCCGATCAGCAGGTGGGTGCCGACATTGTAGGGCAGGTTGGCGACGATGCGCCGCGGCGGCGGACCGAGCCGCACCGGGTCGATCTCGGCGGCGTCGCCCGCGATCACCGTCAGGCGGCCGCGCGCGACCGCCACCAGGTCGCCGAGCGCCTCGACGCAGCGCGGGTCCTTCTCGATCGCGACCACGTGGGCCGCGCCGGCGTCCAAGAGGGCGCGCGTCAGGCCGCCGGGCCCCGGACCGACCTCGACGGTGGTGCCGTGCGCGAGGTCGCCGGCCGCCCGCGCGATGCGCGCCGTCAGGTTGAGGTCGAGCAGGAAGTGCTGGCCGAACCGCTTGTCGGCGCTCAGGCGGTGGCGCCGGATCACCTCGCGCAGCGGCGGCAGGTCGGCGAGCGTCCGCGTCTCAGCCGGCGGTGCGTCGTGCAACCAGCTCTCCGGCGAGCCGCATGGCGGCGATCAGGCTCGCCGGGTCGGCGATGCCGCGTCCTGCGATGTCGAGCGCGGTGCCGTGGTCGGGCGAGGTGCGGATGAACGGCAGGCCCAGGGTCACGTTGACGCCGCCGGCGAAATCGAGCGTCTTGATCGGGATCAGCGCCTGGTCGTGATACATGCACAAGGCCGCGTCGTAACGCTGGCGCGCGGCCGGATGGAACAGCGTGTCGGCCGACAGGGGGCCGCGCACCTCGAGGCCGGTCGCCGCGAGATCCTCGACCGCCGGTGCGATGATCTCGATGTCCTCGCGGCCGAGCGCGCCGCTCTCGCCGGCGTGCGGATTGAGCCCGGCGACCACCAGCCGCGGGCGCGCTATGCCGAACAGCCGGATCAGGCTCAGCGCGGTGATGCGGCCGGCCTCGACGATGCTCTTGCGGGTGAGCTGGCGGATCGCTTCCTTGAGCGGCAGGTGCACGGTCACCGGGACGACGCGCAGCTCGGGGCAGGCCAGCATCATGATCGTGCGCACGCCGGCGAGCTCGGCCAGGAACTCGGTGTGGCCGGGATGGCGGAAGCCGCTCGCCATCAGCACGGACTTCTGGATCGGGTTGGTGACGACGGCGCCCGCCGAGCCGGTCTGCACCGCGGTGACCGCGCGCTCGATCGCGGTGATCACCGTCTGCGCGTTGCCGGGATCGGGCCGTCCGGGCGTGACCGGGCGGTCGAGCAGACATGGCAGCACCGGCAGCGCCTTGGCGAACACCGTGGTCGCCTCGTAGCCGTCGCGGATCGGCTGGATCGGGATCGGCGAGCCGAGGTCGGCGGCCAGGCGCTCCAGCCGGTCCGGATCGTCGATCGCGAAGAACGGCGGCAGCTTCTCGCGCTGCAGCCACGCCTTGATGGTCAGCTCGCCGCCGATGCCGGCGGGCTCGCCCATCGTGACCGCCAACGGAAGCTGACGCCGCTCGGGCGGCATGACCGCGCGTCCTAGGCCCGGATGTCGATGTAGGCGGCCTGACGGAGGTCGCGCAGGTATTTGCGCCCCTCGCCGTCGAGCTTCTCGGTGAGCAGGCGCTGCGCGACCTGGTCCCGGTCGGGCAGCGCCGCGGCCTTCGGGTCGATCTTCTGGCACACCACCATGATGGCGAGGCCGCCGTCGAGCTGGATCGGCTCGGAGGCCTGGCCGACCGCGAGCTTGGCGATCGCGGGCTGGATGCGCGGCGCCAGATCGACGATCCGCAGGGTGCCGAGATCGTTCGGGGCCGGCGCGTTGAGCTCGGTCGCGACGCGCGCGACGTCGTCGCAGCTCTTGATCGATTGCGCCGCCTTGGCGGCCGCCTGCTTCTTCGCGGCGACGTCCGCCGCCGGCGCGTTCGCCGCGACCGGCACGAATATGCGGCGCAGCGCCACCTTGGCGTCCTCGGGGTTGGCCGCAGCCTCGGTCCGCCGCTCGCGCAGCCACAGCACGTGATAGCCGGTGACGGTGCGAATCGGTGCGCTGACCGCGCCGATCTGCATCTTCTGGACCGCCGCGGCGATCTCGGGATCGAGCTGGTCGATCTGCACCCAGCCGAGATCGCCGCCCGCCGCCGAGGTCGCGCTCTCCGAGAACTGCCGAGCCAGCGCCGCGAAGTCGGCGCCCTGCTTGACCTCGGTCACGATGCGCTCCGCGTTCGCCCGAACGCTCGGCTCGAGATCGGGATTGTCGATGCCGAGGAAGATCTCGGCCAGCAGGTATTCGGGCTTGCCCTCGTCCGCCTTCATCTGCGCGATCGCCTCGTCGATCTCGTCGGCGGTGACCTGATAGGTCAGGCGCAGCCGGCGCGCCACCGTGCGCTGCCAGGCGATGCGCGCGCGCAGCTGCGAGATCATGGTCTCCTTGGGGATGCGGTTCTGCGCCAGCAAGGTGAATAGCCCGCCGCTCGGCATGTGGTTGGTGGTCTCGATCTCGGCGACCGCCTGATCGACCTCGCTGTCGGTGACCTCGATGCCCTTCGCCTTGGCCTCCTGCAGCTCGAGATGCTCGTCGATCAACGTGCGCAGGATCTGGGGAAAGAGCTGCTGGTAGGCTTCTTTGGACTCCGGCTGGTTGACGGTCAGCAGGAAGAGGTGGATGCGCGTGTTGACGTCGTACAGCGAGATCACCTCGTCGTTCACGACGGCGGCGATCCGCAGCATCTCCTGGGCGCTGCCCGCCACCGGCCCCAGCAGAAGCGCGATGACGGCAAACAGCAGCGCGGCAGGCTTCATCGCTCCCTTCATTGATCGGACGTCCAGCCCTCGGGCGCTCGCCGACGCGGCTGCGCGGCGACCTCGCGCCTGCCGCCAAGCTGGAGCAGTCGCGTGCATGCCGCAAGATCATACACTGCGACAACGCGGCGCGGCCACCCTTCCCCTCACGGGAGCGCGCCGCTAGGTTAGCCGGCGCCGCGCCGGAGTGGCCTGGCGCGCGTGGAGCGGTGGACCGAACGATGAAGATCAGCTTCGCCGAACCGGATCTCGGCAAAAAGGGTGCGATCGCCGTCGGTGTCGCGGAAGGCCGTGCGCTCGGCCGCGCGGCGCGCGCCCTCGACCAGCGCTCCGGCGGCGCCGTCCGGCGCGCGCTCGCCGCCAGCAAGTTCGACGGCAAGTTGGGCGAACTGCTCGACATTCCCGGCCCGCCGGGCCTGCCGCAGTCGCGCATCGTGCTCTACGGCCTGGGCAAGCCGCAGGATCTGATCGAGGGCAAGGCCGAGGACGTCGGCGGCGGTCTCCTGGTCCAGCTGTTGGCGGTCCCCGATGCCGCTGCCGCCGTGGTGGTGGATCCCGACGGTGGCCTGCCGGCGCCGCGCGCTGCCGCCCACATGGCCTTCGGCATGCGCCTGCGCGGCTACCGCTTCGACAAGTACCGCACCAAGATCAAGAAGGAGGACCTGCCGAAGCTCGACCGCATCGTCTTCATGGTCGCCGACAGCGCCGATGCGCGCCAGGCCTTCGCGCCGCTCGACAAGGTCACCGACGCGATCTTCTTCGCGCGCGACCTGGTCGCCGAGCCGCCCAACGTGATCTATCCCGAATCGATGGCGCAACGCGTCAAGTCGCTGACCAAGCTCGGGCTCACGGTCGAGGTGCTCGGGCTCAAGGAGCTGCGCAAGCATGGCATGGGCGCGCTGCTCGGGGTCGCCCAGGGTGCCGAGCACGAGCCGCGCGTGGTCGTGATGCGCTGGAACGGCGGGCCGCGCGGCAAGGCCCCGATCGCCTTCATCGGCAAGGGCGTCACGTTCGACTCGGGCGGCCTGTCGCTCAAGACCTCCAAGGGCATGGAGGACATGAAGTGGGACATGGCGGGCTCGGCCGCCGTCGTCGGCACGATGGCGGCGCTCGCCGGGCGGCGCGCCAAGGCGAACGCGGTGGGCGTCGTCGGGCTGGTCGAGAACATGCCATCGGGCACCGCGCAGCGCCCGGGCGACATCGTGACCTCGGCCTCGGGCCAGACCATCGAGGTGCTGAACACCGATGCCGAGGGCAGGCTCGTGCTGGCCGACGTGCTGTGGTACTGCCAGGAGCGCTTCAAGCCGGTGGCGATGATCGACCTCGCGACCCTGACGGGCGCGATCATCGTCTCGCTCGGCGTCGAGAACGCCGGGCTGTTCGCCAACGACGACGCGCTCGCGGACGCGCTGTTCAAGGCCGGCAAGACCTCGGGCGAGACGGTGTGGCGCATGCCGCTCGCGGAGGCCTACGACAAGCTGATCAACTCCGACATCGCCGACGTCAAGAACATCGGCGACGGCAACGCCGGCAGCATCGTCGGTGCGCAGTTCTGCAAGCGCTTCGTCAACGACGTGCCGTGGGCGCATCTCGACATCGCCGGCGTCGCGTGGTCGAAGAAGGACCAGCCGACCGTGCCGAAGGGCGCGACCGGCTGGGGCATCCGGCTGCTCGATCGCCTGGTGCGCGACCGCTACGAGGGCTGAGCCGCCGCCGGCGATGACCGAGTTCAGCTTCTACCAGCTGCTGCACACGTCGCTCGAGCAGGCGCTCCCGAAGATCCTGGAGAAGGTCCGCGAGCTCGATCTGCGCGCGGTCGTGGTCGTCGGCTCGCCGACGCGCGTCGACAGCCTGAGCCAGGTGCTGTGGACCTACGACCCGGCTGCGTTCCTGGCGCACGGCACCGCGCGCGACGGCCATCCGGGCGATCAGCCGATCTGGCTCACCGAGCACGACGAGAATCCCAACGGCGCCGAGGTCGTGGTGCTGGCCGACGGCGCGACGGTGGCGTCGCCCGAGCGCTACCGGCGCTGCATCGAGATCTTCGACGGCCGCGACGACGGCGCCACCGCAAGCGCGCGCGTGCGCTACAAGGCGGCCAAGGACGCCGGCCACGCGCTCAAATATTTCAAGCAATCCGACAAGGGCTGGGAGCAGGGCGGCTAGAATGGAGCGCGGGAACATGCACGGGCTCGAAGCGCGAGCGACGCCGACGGGATCGGCCTTGCAGCTGCGTCCGTTCGCGGGCGGCCTCGGCGCGGAGGTGCTCGGGCTGCAGGTCGCCGCGATCGACGACGCGGCGTTTCCCGCGGTCCATGCGGCGTTCCTCGCCCACCAGCTGCTGCTGTTCCGCGACCAGGATCTGGCGCCCGGCGCGCAGGTCGCGTTCGCGCGGCGCTTCGGCGAGGTGCAGGTCCACGTCATGAACCAGTACCATGCCAATGCGCATCCCGAGCTCTACACGTTGTCGAACCTCGACGCCGACGGCACGCCGAGCGGCAAGCATCCCGACCGCGGCACCATGGCGTGGCATACCGACGGGTCCTGGCAGCGCGTGACCGGCCAGGCCACGATGCTGTTCGCCGAACGGATCCCGGCGACCGGGGGCGGCACCGGGTTCGCCGACATGTACTCCGCCTATGACGCGCTCGATCCGGCCGAGCAGCGGCGGCTCGCCGGTCTGCGCGCGATCCACAATCTGGACTTCTCGCGCAACCGTCGCCACGGCGAGGCGCCGATGACCGAGGCGCAGCGCAACGCGGTGCCGCCGGTCGATCACCCCGTCGTGCGCACCCACCCGGAGACCGGGCGCAAATGCATCTTCCTCGGCGACCACGCCGAGACCATCCAGGGCATGGCGTACCAGGCCGGGCGCGCGCTGATCGAGGACTTGAACACGCGCGCCGTCGCGGCGGCGCGGACCTACACCCATCGCTGGCGCCCCGGCGACTTCATGGTGTGGGACAATCGCTGCCTGCTGCACAAGGCCGAGAGCTACGACACGGCGCACGAGGCGCGGGTGATCCGCCGCTGCACGGTGCTGGGCGACGTGCCGCGCTGACGTCGCCGGGCCGGCCCTCCGCGCATGGGAACACAGGCGGAACATCGTCCGGCCGGCTGTGACGCGTCACCCGGTTGCCCCGCGGCGAAGCCCCGGATATAACGCGGCTCCCGTCGCACCCGGGTTGGAGCCGATATCGTCCATGGCCATCGAACGCACACTGTCCATCATCAAGCCGGACGCCACGCGGCGCGACCTGACGGGCAAGATCAACGGCCGCTTCGAGGCGGCGGGCCTGCGCATCGTCGGCCAGAAGCGCCTGCAGCTGACGCGCGCCCAGGCCGAGAAGTTCTACGAGGTGCACAAGGCGCGGCCGTTCTTCGGCGAGCTGTGCAGCTTCATGGTGTCCGGGCCGGTGGTGGTTCAGGTGCTCGAGGGCGAGAACGCCGTCGCGCGCAACCGCGAGATCATGGGCGCGACCGATCCCGCGAAAGCGGCGGCCGGCACGATCCGCAAGGACTTCGCCGAGTCGATCGAGGCCAACTCGGTGCACGGCTCGGACTCGCCCGACAACGCCGCGCGCGAGATCGCCTTCTTCTTCAGTGAGCTCGAGATCGTCGGGTAGTTCGGGGCAGCCCGGCCGTCGGACGTCGAAACGGCGGACTCAGAGCAGGAAGATCGCCATCCCGCCGAGGATGATCACGACGAGCACGATCACGGTCACCATGAAGTGCACGAAGCGGCCGAAATCCCGCTGATGCCGCGCCAGCTCCTGAGCGTCTACCGCCTGCTCCGCCATCGTCCCCTCGCTCCCCTCGCAGCCTCGGTCGCGCCGCCCGTCGGCCGCGCGCCCGGCCCCTACTTAGCGCAACGGCGCCGAGAAGTTAACCCCGCGTCGTCCGAATGCCGATCGGGTCTCAGCCGCGCGGGTTGATCGCGCTGTTGGGCGACGACAGCGGACCGTCGATCACCGCGCGGTCGCCCTCGATGCGCACGCGGCCCTCGGCGATCCAGCGCACCGCCATCGGATAGCAGTGGTGCTCGGCGGCGAGCACGCGCGTCGCCAGCGTGTCGGCGTCGTCGTCGGCGCGTATCGGCACCGCGGCCTGCACGATGATCGGCCCTTCGTCCATCTCGGGGCGCACGTAGTGCACCGTGCAGCCGGTGAACCGCACCCCCGCCGCGATCGCGCGCTCGTGGGTGTGTAGGCCCTTGAACGACGGCAGAAGCGACGGGTGGATGTTGATCATGCGGTCCGACCACGCCGCGACGAACACCGGCGTCAGCAGCCGCATGAAGCCGGCCAGGCACACGAGCTCGACGGCGCGCGCGCGCAGCGCGGCGTCGAGCGCGGCGTCGAAGTCGGCGCGCGTGGCGAAACGCGTGTGGTCGATCACTTCGGTCGGCAAGCCCGCGGCGGCGGCGCGTCCCAGCCCGGCAGCCGTCGGGCGGTTCGACAGCACGAGCGCGATCTCGGCCGGATAGTCGGGGGCGGCCGCCGCATCGATCAGCGCCTGCAGGTTGCTGCCGCGTCCGGAGATCAGCACCGCGAGCCGCAATTTCGCCATGCCGGGCGTGCCTCCTCGGAACGCGGAACCGCGCCGCCCCTGGTGACTTGCGGCTGCAACGTGCGGTATAGAAGCCTCGGCTTGCAGGCCGCAAGCGCGGGCACCTTAGCCGATCCGGATCGCAGTTCAATGGCCGCCACATTCATGCCGTCCGCGCGCGCCGCGATGGCGCTGGCGACGGTCCTGCTCGCGCTCGCAGGGAGCGCCCTGGGCGGCGCCGGGTCGGCGCGCGCGGCGGTCGATCCGTTCAGCGTCTCCGGCGTCACGGTCGACGCGACCGCCGCGACGGCGGCGGCGGCGCGCGACGCCGCCCTGGCCGAGGGCCAGCGCAAGGCGCTCCGGCAGCTCTTGGAGCGCCTTGCCGCGCCGTCCGACTACGACCGCCTGCCGAAGCTGTCGGACGCCGAGATCGTGCCGCTGGTCTCCGGGTTCGAGGTCCAGGAGGAACGCACCTCGGCCGTCCGCTACCTCGCTACCCTGACCTACAGCTTTCGACCGGCGGGGATCCGCGCCCTGCTGCGCAATGCCGGCGTCGCGTTCGCCGAGACGGCGAGCCGGCCGGTTCTGGTCGTGCCGGTGCTGAAAGCGGCGGGCGGCGGCGCGCCGCTCCTGTGGGAGGACGAGAACGTCTGGCGGCGCCAGTGGCTGGACCATCCGCCGGCCACCGGCCTCGTGCCGGTCGTCGTGCCGACCGGCGAGGTCGAGGATGTCGCGGCCCTGTCGGCGGCCCAGGCCCTGTCGGGCGACCCGGGCGCGTTCGCCGTCCTGCTGCAGCGCTACGACGCCGGCGACGTGGTGGTCGCCGAGGCCGCGCTCGATGCCGGCGGCGTCGCCGTGACGGTGCGGCGCCCCGGCGTCGCCGAGCCGATTTTCTCCGATCGCCTGGCGCAAACCGCGGTCGAATCCCAGGCCGACCTGCTGCGGCGCGCTGCCGTGCGCGTGGTGCAGGCGCTCGAGGAGCGCTGGAAGCGCGAGATCCTCGTCCGGCCCGAGCAGTCCGACGCCGGCGGCGCGCTGATCGTGCGGGTGCCGCTCAACGGTCCGCGGGACTGGGTCGAGCTGCGCCGCCGGCTCGCCGCGACCGGGTTCCTGGATAGCGTGGCGGTCAAGAGCCTGAGCCGCCGCGAGGCGATCCTGTCGCTCAACTCGCCCGGCGATCCGAGCCAGCTGAAGCTCGTGCTCGCCCAGCGCCAGTTGGCGCTCGAGGAGGCGCCGGACGGCTGGGTGCTGCACGTGCTGGGCGCCCCGGGCGGCGGCCCGGCCGATACCGAAGCCCCCACCGGGGTGCCGGCCGGACCGCCGAGCGCCGGGCCGCCGGGCCCGCTGATCCCCGGGACCCAACCGGCCGGGACCCAAACCGGAGCGCGGGTGCCGGCCCCGCAGTGACCCTCGCACCGCATCCCCGGTGACCCCGGCGTGAACCGGCGAACCCTCGTCGTCATGCTGCCGAGCGCCCTGACCTTGGCGCGCCTGTGCGCGGTCCCGGTGACGATCTGGCTAATCCTCCAAGGCGCGTTCGGCGCGGCCTTCTGGATCTTCGTCGCCGCCGGCGTGACCGACGCGCTCGACGGGGCGCTGGCGCGCTGGTTCGATGCCCGCACCGCGATCGGCGGCTATCTCGACCCGATCGCCGACAAGGCGCTGCTGGTGAGCGTCTACATCGCGCTGGCGGCCGGCGAGCTGGTGCCGATCTGGCTGGCGATTCTCGTGGTGTTCCGCGATCTCCTGATCGTCGGCGGCGTTCTGCTGTCGCATACCCTGGGTCAGCCCATGATGATGGCGCCGCTGGCGATCAGCCGCCTCAACACAGTGGTCCAGATCGTCCTGGCGGGCCTGGTGCTCGCGATGGCGAGCTTGGACATCCCCGGCGGGTCGATCGCGGCTATCATGGTGGCCGTCGTCGGCGCGACGACGGCGATCAGCGGCGCGGCCTACGCGGTCATGTGGCTGCGCCGCCTTGCCGGATTGGAGTCTTCGTGATCGACAGCCAGCGGCGCGCACTGTTCTGGATCCTGTTGGCCGCCGCCGCGGCGCTCGCGCTGTGGCGGCTGAGCGACATCCTGCTGCCCTTCGTCATGGGCATGGCGATCGCCTACTTCTTCGATCCGGTGGTCGACTGGTTCGAGCGCCGGCGGGTGCCGCGCCCGCTCGCCACCGTGATCGTGATCGTGCTGTTCGCCGCGGTCCTGACCACCCTCGTGGTCCTCATGGTGCCGCTGTTCGAGCGCCAGATCCTCGACCTGGCCAAGCGCCTGCCGGCGCTGGGCTCCCAGGCGACCGTGCGGCTCGACATCCTGTCGCAGCGCCTGCAGCGCGAGGCCGGCGTGCCCGAGGAGCAGATCCAGACCATCCAGCAGGCGGTCGGCGAGCGCAGCGCCGACGCGCTCAACTGGCTGCTCGGCAATGTCGGCCACGTGTTGAGCAGCGGGCTCGCGGTCGTCAACGTGCTGTCGCTGCTCGTGGTCACGCCGGTGGTCGCGTTCTACATGCTGCGCGACTGGGACCGCATGGTCGCCCGGGTCGACAGCTGGCTGCCGCGCGGCTCGACCGACACGATCCGCGCGCAGATGCGCGAGATCGACCGCACCTTGTCGGGCTTTGCGCGCGGTCAGGCGCTGGTCTGCATCATCCTCGCGCTGCTCTACGGCGTCGGGCTGAGCGTGGCCGGTCTGCAGTCGGGCTTCGTGGTCGGCGTGATCATCGGCGCGCTCACCTTCATCCCCTATGTCGGCACGATCGGCGGCGCGATCCTGAGCGTCGGGCTCGCGATGCTGCAGTTCCCGGACTGGGTCTCGGTCGGCGAGGTCGCGCTCGTGTTCGTGATCGGCCACGCGCTCGAGGGCAACGTGCTGCAGCCGCTCCTGGTCGGCGACCGGGTCGGCCTGCACCCCGTGTGGGTGATCTTCGCGCTGCTCGCGGGGGGCTCGCTGTTCGGCTTCATCGGGCTCCTGTTGGCGATCCCGGTCGCCTCGGTGATCGGCGTGATGGCGCGCTTCGCGCTCCAGCAGTATCTGGCCGGGTCGTTCTATGGCGCCGCGCCGCCGGCGCGCGCGCAGGCGGCGCGCGAACGGGACCCGGTGCCGTGACGACGTCGGCGCCGCCGGTCCAGCTGCCGCTCGATCTCGGCGTCAGGCCGGCCTACGGGCTCGACGACTTCATCGTCGCCGCATCGAACCGCGCCGCGATCGCCTGGATCGACGGCTGGCCGAACTGGCCGGCCGCGGCGCTCGCCGTCGTGGGGCCCGCCGGTTCGGGCAAGACCCATCTCTGCCAGGTCTGGCGCCAGCGCACCGGCGCGCGGATCATCGCACCGGATGCGCTCTACACCCTGCTGCCGCCCGAGCTGGTCGGCGACGCTCCGGCGATCGTGCTCGACGATCTCGAACCGCCGTTCCCCGAGCGTCCGCTGCTGCATCTGCTCAATCACGTCAGCGAGCACGGCCGCTTCGCGCTGATCGCCGCGCGCGAGCCGCCCGCGCGCTGGCCGGTCGCGCTGCCCGACCTGCGCTCGCGCCTGGCGGCGCTGCCGGCGGTCGCCATCGGCGCGCCCGACGACGCGCTTCTCAAGGCGGTGATCGGCAAGCTGTTCCGCGATCGGCAGCTTCCCGTCGGCGGCGAAGTGGTGGACTATCTGGTGGCGCGCATGGAGCGATCGCTGAGCGCGGCGCAACGGCTCGTGGCGGCGCTCGATCGCGCCGCGCTGGCGGGGCGGAAGCGGATCACCTTGCCGCTCGCCCGCTCCGTGCTGGGTGAACTGGAGTAGGGGAGAGGGACATGGATTTCGGCATTCGGGGCAAGCGCGCGATCGTGTGCGCCGCCAGCAAGGGCTTGGGCAAGGGTTGCGCCATGGCGCTCGCGCGCGAAGGCGTCGAGCTCGTCATCACGGCGCGCACCGCCGCCGATCTCGAGCGCACGGCGAAGGAGATCCGCGATGCGACCGGCGTCAAGGTGACGGCGGTGGCGGGCGACATCACGACCGAGGCCGGGCGTGCCGCGGCGCTCGCCGCGTGCCCCAATCCCGACATCCTGGTCAACAACGCCGGCGGCCCGCCGCACGGCGACTTCCACGAGTGGGGTCGCGACGAATGGATCAAGGCGGTCGATGCCAACATGATCACGCCGATCCTGCTCATCAAGGCGGTGGTCGACGGCATGATCGCGCGCAAGTTCGGCCGCATCGTCAACATCACCTCGGCCGCGGTGCGCTCGCCGATCCCGTCGCTCGGCCTGTCGAACGGCGCGCGCGCGGGCTTGACCGGGTTCGTCGCCGGCATCTCGCGCCAGGTCGCCAAGCACAACGTGACGATCAACGGCCTCCTGCCCGGGCCGTTCGACACCGACCGGTTGCGCAGCGGCCTCGCCTCGGCCGCCAAGTCGAGCGGCAAGTCGATCGAGGCGTTGGCCGAGGAGCGCAAGCGCGTCGTGCCGGCCGGTCGATTCGGCACCGCCGAGGAGTTCGGCGACGCCTGCGTGTTTCTGTGCGCGGCGTCGTCCGGCTTCATCGTCGGCCAGAACCTGACCCTCGACGGCGGCTCGTTCAACAGCACGATGTAGCGGCGGGGCGGGCCTCGCCGAGGCGCCGTTCCGGGAAGGCTCCGGTCGGCCCGGACGGGCGGCGGGGCCCGGGCGCTCCGGGCTAGGACTGGAGTCACGGAACTGACACGCGCCTAGCCTATATGGTATGAGCGTGGGAGCCCCTCGTTCATGAAACGGCAGCCTCGCCGGAACCTCGTCATGTCGCCCGCCCAGTTGGCCGAGATCGTCAGCGTCAGCCGATCGTCGCCGCAGCGCTTCATCAATCGCGAGCTGTCGTGGCTCGCCTTCAACATGCGGGTGCTCGAGGAGGCCGCCAACCCGAACCACCCGCTGCTCGAGCGGCTGCGCTTCCTGTCGATCTCCGATTCCAACCTCGACGAGTTCTTCATGGTCCGGGTCGCCGGGCTGAAGGGCCAGATCACGGCCGGGGTCACGACGCTGAGCCAGGACGGGCTCACGCCGGCCCAGCAGCTCGAAGGCGTGCGCGCGCTCGCCCGCGAACTGGTCGAGCTGCAGGAGACCTCCTGGCGCACCCTGCGCGCCGAGCTCGCCGATGCCGGCGTGTCGCTGGTCGACGCCAAGGACGTGACGCCCGACGAGCGCGCCTGGCTGTCGCAGTACTTCCTCGAGCAGGTGTTCCCGGTCGTCACGCCGCTCGCGATCGACCCGGCCCACCCGTTCCCCTTCATCCCCAACGGCGGCTTCGCCCTGGTCCTCCAGCTGGTGCGCCCGAGCGACGGCAAGACGCTGCGCGCGCTGCTGCCGCTGCCGAGCCAGATCGCGCGTTTCGTGCGGCTGCCCGGCGAGGCGGTGCGCTTCATCCTGATCGAGGAGCTGATCGGCCTGTTCCTCGACCGGCTGTTCCCCGGTTTCGAGGTGGTCGGCGCCGGCCAGTTCCGCATCAACCGCGACAGCGAGCTCGAGATCGCCGAGGAGGCCGAGGATCTCGTGATGCTGTTCGAGTCGGCCCTGAAGCGCCGGCGCCGCGGCACCGTGATCCGCCTGACGATCAACGACGACATGCCGGAGGATCTGCGCGGCTTCGTGCTCGACGAGCTGCAGGTGGCGCTCGACGACGTCTATCCGGTGTCCGGCATCATCGGCCTCGCCGACGCCCAGGAGATGATCACCGACGCGCGGCCCGAGCTCTGCTTCGTGCCCTACAACGCGCGCTTCCCCGAGCGCATCCGCGATTTCGGCGGCGACTGCTTCGCGGCGATCCGCCAGAAGGACATCGTCGTCCACCATCCGTACGAGAGCTTCGACGTGGTCGTCCAGTTCCTGCGCCAGGCGGCGCGGGATCCGGCGGTGATCGCGATCAAGCAGACGCTCTACCGCACCTCGGACGACAGCCCGATCGTGCGCGCCCTGGTCGAGGCCGCCGAGGCCGGCAAGTCGGTCACCGCGCTGGTCGAGCTCAAGGCGCGCTTCGACGAGGAGGCCAACATCCGCTGGGCGCGCGATCTCGAGCGCGCCGGCGCGCAGGTCGTCTACGGCTTCATCGACCTCAAGACCCACGCCAAGGTGTCGCTGGTGGCACGGCGCGAGTCGGGCGCGCTGCGCTCCTACGTGCATTTCGGCACCGGCAACTACCATCCGGTCACCGCGAAGATCTACACCGACCTGTCGTTCTTCACGACCGATCCGGCGCTCTGCCGCGACGCCGCGCGGCTGTTCAATTTCATGACCGGCTACGCCAACCCCGAGATGCTCGAGAAGCTCGCGATCGCGCCGCTCACCTTGCGCACCAGCCTGCTGCGTCACATCCAGGCCGAGATCGAGCATGCCGAGGCCGGCCGGCCGGCCGGCATCTGGGCCAAGATGAACGCGGTGGTCGACCCCGAGATCATCGACGCGCTCTACCGCGCGAGCCAGGCCGGCGTGTCGATCGACCTGGTCGTGCGCGGCATCTGCTGCCTGCGTCCGGGCGTGCCCGGCCTGTCGGACAACATCCGGGTCAAGTCGATCGTTGGGCGCTTCCTCGAGCACTCGCGCATCGTGTGCTTCGGCAACGGCCAGAAGCTGCCGTCGCGCGACGCCAAGGTGTTCGTCTCCTCGGCCGACTGGATGCCGCGCAACCTCGACTGGCGCGTCGAGACCCTGGTGCCGATCGAGAACGAGACCGTGCACCAGCAGGTGCTCGAACAGATCATGGTCACCAACCTGAAGGACGAGGCGGCGAGCTGGGTGCTGCGGCCCGACGGCCGCTATGTCCGCGATCCGGATGACATGCACGGCTTCAGCGCGCACACCTTCTTCATGACCAATCCGAGCCTGTCGGGGCGGGGCAGCGCCCTCAACAAGAAGCCCCCGGCGCCGCGTGCCCGCCAGACTGGTTAAGTCCGCGCGGGCGAGCCCGCGCCGCGCGCGCCGGGGCGACCGGGGCCGCCGCGCCGTCATCGACATCGGCTCCAACTCGATCCGCCTCGTCGTCTACGAGAACGGCGCGCGAGCGCCGCTCCAGCTGTTCAACGAGAAGGTCCTGTGCGGTCTTGGGCGCGGCCTCGCGGCGACCGGCAATCTCGCCCCCGAGGGCGTCGGCATGGCGCTCGCGAACCTCGCGCGCTTCAAGTCGCTGATCGCCGCGATGGGCGCGCGCGCGGTCGAGGTCGTGGCGACCGCGGCCGTGCGCGACGCACGCAACGGCGCGGCGTTCGTCGCCGACGTCACGCGGCGCACCGGTTTCAAGGTGCGCATCCTCTCGGGCGCCGACGAGGCGCGGCTGTCGGCGCTCGGCGTGCTGTCCGGCATTCCCGACGCGTTCGGGGTCACGGGCGATCTCGGCGGCGGTAGCCTCGAGCTGACCGAGCTCGACAACGGGCGCATCGGGCGTCACGTCACGCTGCCGCTCGGACCGCTGCGCCTGATGGACCAGGCCGACGGCAATCTCCGGCGCGGCCGCGCCATCGTCGAGCGGCACCTCGACGGCCTCGGCTGGCTGCGCAACCTGCGTGGCCGCAGCTTCTATGCGGTGGGCGGCGCGTGGCGGCAGCTCGCGCGCATCCTGATGGATCATCAGCGCTATCCGCTGCACATCATCCACAACTATCGGGTCACCGCCGCCGAGGCCAAGCTGTTCCTCGATCGCTTCGAGAAGCTCGACCGCGACGAGCTGAAGAAGCTCGCCAACGTGTCGCGGCGGCGCGGCGATACGTTGCCGTGGGCGGCCTTGGTGATGAACCGGTTGTTCGAGATCGCGCCGCCGCGCGATCTGGTGTTCTCGGCCTTCGGGCTGCGCGAGGGCTGCCTGTTCGACCAGCTGTCGGCGCGCGATCAGGCCAAGGACCCGCTGATCGCCGGCTGCCAGGCGATCGCCGAGGGCGGCCGCTTCGCGTCGTCGGCCGACGAGCTGTTCTCCTTCATCGCGCCTCTGGTGCGCGGCGGCGCGCCGCCGGCACCGCCGGCGCGGCTGGTGCGCGCCGCCTGCCTCCTGTCGGACATCGCGTGGACCGACCACCCCGACTATCGCGCCGAGCACGGCTTCCAGCGCGTCCTGACCCTGCCGCTGGTCGGCGTCGATCACTCGGGGCGCGGCTTCCTCGCGGTCGCCATCGCGGCGCGCTACGGCGGCGACCTGCAGGGCGATCGGGTCGCCACCGCGCGCGCCTTGCTCGATCCCGCGACGTTGCGCGCGGCGCAGGTGGTGGGGCTGGCGCTCCGGCTCGGCTTCACGCTGTCGGGCGGCGCGCCGCGCGTGCTCGCCGAGTGCGGCCTCAAGCTGCACGACGACGCCGTCGTGCTGACCCTGCCGGCGTCCGGCTCGGTGGTGATCGGCGACGCGGTGCTGCGCCGGCTCGACGCGCTGGCGCGCGGCCTCGGCTTCGCGCCCCAGATCGTCTGCGACGAGGCGGTCGCCGCGGCCGAGTAAGGTTCACGCCCTCAGCTTCACTGCGCGTGGGGTGGATCGGCTGATCGGCTCCAATCGCACGAGCATCGGCTCGTGCGTCAGCGCCAGGGGCACTCGACCGAAAGGTCGGCAAAGTGGCGCACGTCGCGGACGTTTCGCGTCACCAGGGTCAAGCCGTGGTGAACGGCGGTCGCGGCGATCAGGGAATCCATCGTTGAAACCACGACGCCCTTGGGTAGGCGGGCGGTCATCGCGCCCCACGTGCGCGCAACCGGCTCATCGAAGCTGATGATTCTGCCGGCAAAGCGCGCCGGCAGGTCCGTCAACGCCCACGCCCGCAACCGCGCTCGTCGTGCCTCCGCGAGCAGGTGCACGCCGCGATAGATCTCGGCCAATGACAAGGCGCTCACGAACATGCGCGCCTCGTCGTCCTTGCGATCGGAGAACCATTCCGTGACGCCTGGATTGGGATGCGGTTTGGACAGCTCGGAGAGGGCGTTCGTATCGAGCAGCCAGGTCACAAGTCGACGTCTCGGATCGGATCGCGGTCGCGCTTGACTGGCGCATCGCCCTCGGCCATCGCGGCGGCGAGCGGCGAACGCTGGAAGAACTCGATCAGGCTGCCCTTCGGCTTGGCGAGCCGCTCGTACTCGGCCGGCGACAACACGACCGCGACCGGTTTGCCGTTGCGTGTGATGCGTTGCGGCGTTTGCGCCGCCGCCGTTACGACATCCCCAAGCTGAGCGCGCGCGGATTGGAGCTGCCAAACGTCCGATTTCGCCGCTGCGCGAGTCTTTGCAGTGGATCGCGACTTTCGAGCGGCTGTGCTCTTGGCTCGTTGGCGCATCGCCGTTCCTGTACAGTATGTACAGGAAACATAGCGCGCTGGCTCGCCAGGTCAAGCGGCCGCCGGCCTTACGACGACGGCTGGAGCTCGACGACGCGGATGGCGTCCTTGGCGGCGGTGAGCGCCAGCCGGCCCTGCTTGAGCGCCAGCGCGTCGGTGCCGAAGACTTCGCGGCGCCAGCCCTGCAGCGCCGGCACCGGCGCCTCGTCGGAGCAGGCGATCGCCTCGAGATCGGCCGTGTTGGCGACCAGCTTCTGGGCGACGTGGTGCGCCTCGCACTTGAGCTTGAGGAGCACCTTCAGGAGGTCGACCAGCGGCCCGCGGCCGGGCGGCACCTCGGGCCGCTCGGCGAGCTTGGGCGCCGCCTCGGGCGGCATGGCGAGGCCGTGCTTGACCGCCGCCAGCAACCCTTCCCCGACCACTCCCTCGGCGGTGCCCTTGCTCATGCCGCGGGTGCGCGCGAGCTCGGCCACCGAGCCCGGCATCTGGGCGGCGATCTCGAGCAGCGCCTCGTCGCGCACCAGGCGGTTGCGCGGCAGGTCGCGGCGCTGCGCCTCGGCCTCGCGCCATGCGGCCACCGACTTCAGCACGTTGAGGAAGCGCGGGCTGCCGCCGCGCGGCTTGAGGCGCATCCAGGCGGTCTCGGGGTCGAGGCGGTAGGTCCCCGGGTCGGTCAGGATGGCCATCTCCTCGTCGACCCAGCGCTCGCGGCCGGTCGTGTGCAGCCGCTTCGACAATTTTTCATAGATCGCGCGCAGGTGGGTCACGTCGCCCAGCGCATAGGTGATCTGCCGCTCGGACAGCGGTCGCTTCGACCAGTCGGTGAAACGGAACGACTTGTCGATGCGGGCGCCGGCCAGCCGCGAGGCCAGGGTCTCGTAGCTGACCGCGTCGCCGAACCCGCACACCATGGCGGCGACCTGGCTGTCGAACAGCGGCGCCGGCACTGCCCCGGTCAGCTGGAAGAAGATCTCGAGGTCCTGGCGTGCAGCGTGGAAGACCTTGAGGACCTGGGGGTTGGCGAGCAGCGCCAGCAACGGGTCGAGCGTCAGCCCTTCGGCCATTGGGTCGATTGCCGCGGCCTCCGCCGCGCCGGCGACCTGGACCAGGCACAGGACCGGCCAATAGGTCCGGTCGCGCATGAACTCGGTGTCGACGGTGATGAAGATCTCGCCGCTCAGCCGATGGCAGAACGCCGCGAGCGTCGCGGAATCGGTGATCACGGTCATGCGCCCGCTATACACGCTTTCCTGGGGTGCCGAAAGACGGCCCATCGCCTTGACAAAGCGCCGTGTTCCGTGTGCTTTTGCCGCCTCTCCGACAACCGGCCGAAGGACCGACGCGAGGCTTCGCCATGCACACCTATCGGAGCCACACCTGCGGGGCGATCCGGCTCGACCATGCCGGCCAGCCGGCCCGACTGTCCGGCTGGATCCATCGCAAGCGCGACCATGGCAACCTGCTGTTCATCGACCTGCGCGACCATCACGGCCTCGCCCAGTGCGTCATCGACACCTCGAACCCGAATTTCCCGGTGCTCGAGGGCGCGCGGCTCGAGTCGGTCGTGACCTGCACCGGCAAGCTGGTCAAGCGCAGTCCCGAGACGATCAACGACAAGCTGCCGACCGGCCAGGTCGAGCTTCAGGTCGAGACCTGCGAGATCCAGTCGGAGGCCGATCCGCTGCCGATCCAGGTCAACAGCGACGCCGAGTTCCCCGAGGACTTGCGCCTGCGCTACCGCTTCCTCGACCTCCGGCGCGAGCGGCTGCAGCGCAACATCGTGCTGCGCTCGCACGTCATCGCCTCGATCCGGCGACGCATGATCGAGCAGGGCTTCACCGAGTTCCAGACGCCGATCCTGACCTCGAGCTCGCCCGAGGGTGCGCGCGACTATCTGGTGCCGAGCCGCGTGCATCCCGGCAAGTTCTACGCATTGCCGCAGGCGCCGCAGCAATTCAAGCAGCTCCTGATGGTCGCGGGCTTCGACCGCTACTTCCAGATCGCGCCGTGCTTCCGCGACGAGGACGCGCGCGCCGACCGTTCGCCCGGCGAGTTCTACCAGCTCGATTTCGAGATGTCGTTCGTCACCCAGGATGACGTGTTCGCCGCGATCGAGCCGGTGCTGCACGGCGTGTTCACGGAGTTCGCGGGCGCCCGCGTCGTGTCGCCCGCGCCGTTCCGCCGCATCCCCTACGCCGAGGCGCTGGCGAAGTACGGCTCCGACAAGCCCGACCTGCGCAACCCGATCGCGATGGCCGACGCCACCGAGACGTTCCGCGGCTCCGGATTCAAGATTTTCGCGGGGCAGATCGAGGCCAATCCCGACGTGCGCGTGTGGGCGATCCCGGCGCCGACCGGCGGCAATCGCGCGTTCTGCGACCGCATGAACAGCTGGGCGCAGGGCGAGGGCCAGCCCGGCCTCGGCTACATCTTCTTCCGCGAGAGCGAAGGGGCGGGGCCGGTCGCGCGCAACCTCGGGCCCGAGCGCACCGAGCGGCTGCGCGTCCAGCTCGGCCTCAAGGACGGCGACGCGGTGTTCTTCGTGTGCGGCGTGCCGAAGTCGTTCACCGCGTTCGCGGCCGCGGCGCGCCTCAGGATCGGCCGCGAGCTCGCCCTGACCAAGGACGGCGTGTTCGAGTTCTGCTGGATCACCGATTTTCCGATGTACGAGCTCAACGAGGACACCGGCAAGATCGAGTTCAGCCACAATCCGTTCTCGATGCCGCAGGGCGGCCTCGAGGCGCTCGAGACGCGCGACCCGCTGACCATCCTGGCCTACCAGTACGACATCGTGTGCAACGGGGTCGAGCTGTCGTCGGGCGCGATCCGCAACCACCGCCCGGACATCATGTACAAGGCGTTCGCGATCGCCGGCTATTCCCGCGAGGAGGTCGAGAGCCGGTTCGGCGGCATGCTCAACGCGTTCAAGTTCGGCGCGCCGCCGCACGGCGGCTCGGCGCCCGGCATCGACCGCATCGTCCAGCTGATCGCCGAGGAGCCGAACATCCGCGAGGTCATCGCCTTCCCGATGAACCAGCGCGCGGAGGATCTCCTGATGCAGGCGCCGTCGACGATCGAGCCCGGCCGGCTCAAGGAGCTGCACATCCGGCTCGACCTGCCGCCGACGCGGCGGCCGGCCGGGGGATGAAATTCCCCTCTGGCCCGGTCATTGCGTGGTGGTTGCCGGCAGTCGCGCGTTCATGAGCGAGATCGATGCGGAAGCTGTGGGCCGGTTCACTGTCGGGGCGGCGGCGGCCGTGCGATAATCCAGGCGCCGATCGCGGTCACGCCGGATCCGACGCCGTGCCGTGGATGGCGGAGAATGGGAATGTTTGGGCAAGGGTTCAAAATGGGTGCCGCAGCCGCCGTCATGACGGTGGCGCTGCCATGGACGGCGACCGCGGTCGACATCGAGCCGCACCGGGCGGTCTACAAGATGAGCCTTGAGCGCGCCCAGAGCGCGAGCGGCGTGATCGGCGCGGGCGGCACCATGCTCTACCAGTGGGCCGACTCGTGCGACGGCTGGACCATCGAGCAGCGTTACAAGCTGCGCATGCAGTACACCGAGCAGGACGACGCGGAGCTGTCGATCAGCTTCGTGACCTGGGAGTCCAAGGACGGCACGCGCTACCGCTTCAACGTCCGCAAGCTCAAGGACGGCGAGCCGACCGAGGAGCTGCGCGGCGACGCCCATCTCGGCGCGAACGGCGGGCCGGGCCAGGCGAAGTTCGAGCGCCCCGAGGCCGCCACGATCGATCTGGGTGCCGGCACGCTGTTCCCGACCGCGCATACGCTGGCGCTCATCGAAGCGGCCCGCACCGGCGCCACGTTCCTGTCGAAGAACGTGTTCGACGGCGGCACCGTCGAGGGCGCCTTCGAGGTGACCGGCGGCATCGGCATCGAGCACAAGGCCGAGCCCGGCGAGAAGAATCCGCTGCTGCGCAGCCGCTGGTGGCCGATCCGGCTCGCCTTCTTCCCAGCCGACAGCAAGAGCCCGCAGCCGGACTACGAGCTCGGCATGAATCTGCAGGACAACGGTGTCGCACGTGAGCTCACGCTCGACTACGGCAACTTCGTGGTGCGCGCGAAGCTCGAGTCGCTCGAGCCGATGCCCAAGCCGCGCTGCTGATCAATCGTCGTCGTCGATCAGCCGGCGGGTCGCGGCGACGCGGCGTTCGGCGCCGAAGCTGCGGCCTTTGGTGATGGCGTCGGGGCCGATGCGCTCGCGCAGCGCGTCGATCACGCGCTCGACCTGGGCGGGCGCGCCTTTCGGCCGGTCGAACAGATCGCCCGGATCGGCCGCGCCGGCGTCGACCAGGCCTTCGGTGCCCACGCCGATCAGCCGGTAGGGCGTGCCGTCGGCCTCGTGTGCCAGCAGGTGGCGGGCGGTGCGCCAGAGCTGGTCGGCGAGCTGGGTCGGGTTGGCCAGAGTCATGCGGCGGGTGCGCAACTCGAAGCGCGCGGTCTTGAGCTTCAGTGTCACGACCGTGGCGGCGCGCTCGGCGCGCTTGAGCCGGCGCGACACCGCCTCGGCGAGCGGCCACATCTCGCGCTCGAGCGCGTCGAGCGCGCTCAGATCCTCGCTGAACGTGGTCTCCGCCGAGATGCTCTTCATCGGCCGGACCGGCTCGACCGTGCGATCGTCGTCGCCGCGTGCGAAATGCGCGAGGCGCCGGCCCATCGCGCCGTAGTGCCGCACCAGGGTCGCCTCGTCGAGCGCCTGCAGGTCGCCGATCGTCGCGATGCCGCGCTGCGCGAGCCGCGCCTTCAACGCCGCGCCGACACCCCAGATCAGGCTGACC